>JANYIG010000093.1 GCA_025358765.1 Candidatus Kapaibacterium sp. | reverse complement strand
GTGAATGCTACCACGCCTATCATGGCGTATTTTCTTGAATCCCTCCACACACCGCCTTCCCTTTTGGCAACGATTACAGGCGTAATGATTGCTCTTGTGGGTGTTCTAACAACAGTTTTCACGCCGTTGTGGGGACATCGCAATGACCGCAAACCCTACCAAAAAACCCTTGCCGTTGCATGTTTTTTTGTTGGCGTAGCAACCGCTCTGCAAGCAGTTGTTCCACGCTATGAATGGCTTTTTCCGCTTCGCATCATCATCGGCATTTTTCTGGGCGCTATTATTCCCACTATCTATGCGGCTCTCAGCAAACGCTCGCCGCAAGAACGGCGTGGCGGCGTTGTGGGGCTTGCGACGAGCGCAACACTACTCGGCAGCCTTGTTAGCCCGCTCCTGTCGGGCTGGACGGCAGCGTTGTTCGGTATGAAATGGTGTTTTGTGATGAGTGGCCTTTTATTTATTGGCGTTTGCCCAACACTCTGGGTAGAGTATAAACGGAAAACTTCGGAAAATTTTAGAAGGCTTTATGTTACGGAAAAATCATGACCGTGATTATAGATTCAGAAAACCTATGTACTCTATCTTGGAATAGTCACCTTATACAGCCTGTGCGGGGCGCTCTGCAGAACGATGAGCATACAGTGACAACAAAAATATCCCAAGCGCTACCACCGCAAAGCTTCCCCCCATCCAGTTCAGAAACTCTACGCCCGACGTTTTCAAGAAAACGCCACCGACATAAGAACCAAGCGCCTGCCCGCCATAAAGCGCCGAAGCGTTGAGCGAGAGCGCAATATTTTGTGTGGTCTGCACAAGCCCAACCAATCGTGCTTGAATCGCCGGAAAAAATGCAAAACACGTCACACCCCAAAACGCCAGACACATTACCATCACTGGCACGGAGACGCTTACAAGCGGCGTAATAAACTCTGCTATGGCGTGACCAATAAGGCTGGCGATAATAGTGGGTACGATCCCAAACTTATCCGCAATACTCGCACCGTAAAACGTTCCTATCATGGATGCCACACCAAACACCGTCAAATACAGCGTCAGTTGTGCCTTCTCGACGTGAGCATGTTGCAGCAAAAATGGCGCAATGTAGGTAAAAATCGTGAATGTTGCTGCCATCTGGAAGAAGGAGGTGAGAACTGACAGTGTAACAGGTGATTGTTTGAGGAGATTTTTCCAAAGAGAAAAATCGAATTTCATCCCTTGTGCGCCAGATGGCAACACAAATGTGAGCGATAAAGCTACGCAAGCAGCAAACACGGAAATCGCGGCAAGTGACACACGCCACCCAAATTCATTACCAATCAATGTTCCAAGCGGTACGCCAAGCACCGTTGCGACGCTGATGCCGGAAAATACAAAGCCAATCGCCCGTGTGCGATATGCGGGTTCGCTCATACCCGCTGCCATTGCGGACGCGGACGGTGTGTACATGGAGCCGCCCAAACCACCAATTGCCCGCGCCATAAACATCATCGCATAACCCGTTGCAAAAGCACCCAAAGCATTGGCAATCGCCAAGAGTACAAGCGCAATAATCAACACCTGCTTTCGCGGCAGCGAAGATGTTGCGGCACTCAAAACGGGCGCACCAATGGCATAGAATAAGGCATAGACGCTCATTAACTGTCCGGCAGTCGAAAGGGAAATTGACAAATCGCTTGCCACAAGCGGCAGTAGCCCCGCCAAAATGAGTGCTCCCGTGCCAACGCTGAAATTTCCTAACATCATCAGAAACAGCCGCAAAGGTAAATTGCTTTTCATAGTGGAAGTGGATAGATACAAATAAAATGTTGATTAACGAGTTATTTTGCTGTCTTGGTTGTTGTAGCTTTGACTGCACGAGCGCGGCGGGCACGAAAGAGCGCAACCGCTTTTTGATGTTCCTCGCCTGTACGCGAAAAAACATGGGTATTAGAACCGTCCATCGCCGCCACAAAGTAGTAAAATTTATGCAACTCAGGACTCACTGCGGCTGCTATTGCTGCTTTGCCCGGCGAATTGATAGGAGTAGGCGGCAAGCCAAAATTCTTGTACGTGTTGTACGGACTGTCGAGCGTAAGATCGCGGTACAGCACGCGGCGACTCGTACGCTTAGGATTGCTGCGGTCGAGCGCATATTGCACCGTTGGGTCGGCTTCGAGCTTCATTCCCATTTTTAGGCGATTCGTATAAACTCCGCTCACGCGTTTTTTTTCTGAATCCACCGGTGTTTCTGCCTCCACAATTGAAGCCAGCGTGAGCGCCTCTTGGCGTGTTATTTCCCGTTCTTTTGCCTTTGCAGCACATTCTTTTTCCCAAAATTCATCTTGCTCGTCCAAAAGTTTATCAAGGATTTCCACTGCCGTCGAACGTTTGTAAAATGCGTAGGTGTTTGGCATAAGATACCCCTCTACGCTCGGAGCCGTTATATTACGAGCGTTGCGGAGCGAATCTGAATACGCAAGCCGCAAAAACTCTGCTTCGTTACATTTGATTTTTTCTGCCGCAAGTGCCGCATAACGCCTAAGCGATAAACCTTCTTGAAATGTGACTGTCACCGTTTGCACATTTGCCTTCGAGAAAAAGAGCAAGACCGCATCAATCTGCCGCATTCCGGGCTTGACTTCATAAACACCACGCTGAACGCCTCTACCCGTAACACGAGCATAGGCGCGGGCAAGCAGTGCGGCGGCAACAGGGGATTGAATAAGGTTTTTCGCGTCCAACTGCTCCACAGCGTCAACGACGGTCATTTTTGCCCCGATAATAATTTCTACCGTTTCGGCATCCTGCGCCAGATTCACGGGTCGCGTCAACTGCGACGCGAAATATCCGCCCACAAATGCCGTCATTACTATCACTCCAACAATACTCCATGCAATTATTTTCCACACACGCATACAAACTCACAGCTTTCGTATATTTGACGGTATAGTTTCTACAGTACGCAACACATCGAACGCAAAGTATAACTTTTTTTGCTCTTTTCACTCTTTTCAGCATCTATCTATGAAATTTTCATACGGAATAATTCGTAGTCTTGCTTTCTTGACCACTTGCGTCCTTGGTTTGACGGTGTTCACCCTTCGTCTGTCAGCACAAAGCGCGGACCAGCTTCAGGCGTTGCAATACGAGCGTTTCCGCGATTTTGTGCAGACGATGGATGTCGTGGTGAACGATGACGATTTTACGTTCAAAGGCAAGGCGAAAGCTGAATTTACCAACAATACAGGCGATACACTCCATTGCCTCTATTTTCACGCTCACTTCAACGCTTTCCAGCCCGGAAGCCCGACCTACAACCGCGTGGCAACGATTGGACCCAACCGCCTCAAACCGGAAATATTTGCGAACCTGAAACCCAACGAAATCGGCAAACTCGACATCACGCAAGGTACGCTCAATGGGCAAACCGTGACGGTAAGCCGCACGTGGACGATTATCCGCGTGGACGGCATCAAGCCAATCGCACCGCAAGAAAAAATCTCCTTCGAGTTCGAGTTCGCCGGACAAGTTCCCGTACAAATTCGTCGCTCGGGGCGCAATAATGCTCAAGGTGTCCGCTACTCAATGGCGCAGTGGTTCCCAAAACTTTGCCAATACGACCAACACGGATGGCACAACAACCAATTCGTGCTGCGAGAGTTTTATGGTGTGTGGGGCAAATACGATGTGCATCTGACGCTGCCCGCCAAGCTCGTTGTGGGGGCATCTGGAGTGTTACAAAACCCTCAAGAAATCGGGCATGGCTACCAATTTGACCGTGATACAACCGTCGTTCCGAGTCAACAATCAACGCCGTCAACAACAAAAACGTGGCATTTTATCGCTTTTCCTGTGCATGATTTCGCTTGGACGGCTGACGAAGACTACGTTCACACGATTGTTCGAGCTACGGCACCTATGTCCTCAGCGAACAACGACTTGACCTTCCACATTCTGTATCGCAGTAAATACACGGCTCAGTGGGCTGCCGTTGGAACGTGGCTCAAAGGGACATTCAGTTTTATGGGCAAAAACTATTTTCCGTATCCGTACAAAACGTTTACCTGCACCCAAGCAGGCGACGGCGGTATGGAATATCCGAATCTGGTGATGCTCAAAAGTGATTACGGTTCGTCGTTTCGCGGAACGGTCATCCACGAGAGCATTCATCAGTGGTTTTACGGCATTGCGGCAAACAACGAAACCAAACACGGCTGGATGGATGAAGGATTGACCGATTACATGACCGACCGCGTTGATGCCGAAGAATTTGGCTTTCCTGCTGCGTCTGCGCCTTCGAGTACACTTGGGAACTGGCTTGTGCCTGTACGAAAGGAAAACATCGAACGAAACCGTTCTTTTTTACGGGTGTGCGCCTTTGGCTACGACGAGCC
Organism: Candidatus Kapaibacterium sp.; assembly: GCA_025358765.1. Taxonomy (GTDB): domain Bacteria; phylum Bacteroidota; class Ignavibacteria; order Kapaibacteriales; family UBA4661; genus JANYIG01. The sequence continues at coordinate 129,368 of JANYIG010000093.1, read as the reverse complement.
GCTCATCACACCGCACGACCGCTATAACGAGGACATGACGGCAGTGATGGTATATAAAAAAGGTTCGTCGTGGCTACGACAATTTGAATATTCGTTTGGCAAAGAAAAGGTGGATGCGGCTCTGCGGCTGTATCTTGACCGATGGAAATACCGTCACCCCTATCCCGTAGATTTCGAGAGAGTCTGTGAAGACGTGTTTGGGCAGCGCATGGACGAGGTGTTCGACACGATGCTTTATGGCACGGAATTGCCAGATTATTCGCTCCGACAGCTTACGTCCACGCCGGAAGGCGGGAAATGGCGCACGATAGTGGATATCGCCAAAGGTGAACGCGCCCACGTGCCGCTGAACCTTTTCGCTACGGACTATGCGGGCATCACACAAAACTTTCGTATTCCAAGCGACATCCCGCAGTCCAGCGCCTACGCTCCAGACGCGACGAAGCCAACAACAAACAGTCTTCCTATTTGGTTTTGGACCGACAAATATTATAGGGCAAGTTTTCTTGCTGACCATGAGATTCAGAGCGTTCGTTTGGACACCGCAGGAAATCTGCTTCGCGTGAACTTACCAAATCAGGTAATCCGACAAGGGTTTTTCAGCAGGGTGCCTGACCTCAAAGTCGGGTTTTGGACGCGCTTCGACCAAGCCACACCGCTTGATTATTATGGCGTGTCACTGCGTCCATCGCTTTGGTACAACACGCTTGGCGGCTATCAAGTGGGCATCCGTGCCGATGCTGCTGCGGATTGGCATTCGCCTCAGATCATGCTAGGTGTGTATTACAACACGAATGCTGCCAATACTGGCACACGCGCCATCGGCTGGCAGCTTGGTTCGACCATGTTTATAGGCATGGGCGGTCAGCTTGTGACGACTACGGTGCGAGTGAGCGACATGGATAACGTGATGTACTTTGGCGGGCGCATGACAACAGACTTCCGACCCGTTCGTTATGCGGTCACTGAACAACTTCTCGCCTCGGTTATTCTCGAAAGCTGGCAATTCCGCGACCGTTCATATTTCCCGGAAGGATATTTTCCATCGGCAGAATCGTTTTTCCGTTTCGGACTCACTTCTGAACGTAAGTGGCAAAGCGGCTCTACAGGCGTTGATGCGTCGTTTTACGGTACAGGCAGCAATACATTTGGTTTTCAGGCAATATTACAAGCACAGCAAAATCTGATGGAAAGTCCATATGCAAACCTGAAAATACGTGGCTTTTTCAGCTCTTTGGCGGGTATTGTGCCGCTTGCAGCACGTTATACGCTGCAAACCGGCTCGGCGATTGACCGCTTCGAGAATGTTCCCGCAAGGTTTGCACGATTTTTACCTGTCGAAAATTCATCGCTGCGCGCGTTGATGCTCGGTGGCGGTGGTTTTGTCCGTGCCGTGCCAGATTTGATGCGCTCCATCTTCGCGGCAAATATATTTTTCGGCAACAAAACCACATTCAAAGCCCTTGGCATAAATATTCCCGTACTCAACGCACTCAAGCCGAGCGCGTACATTTCCGGCGCACTCGCATTCACGGAAATACCCGACAACAATGCCCCGTTAAGCAGCTACGCACATTTTGATTCCGGCGTGGCGCTCTCACTGAATTTGAGCGATATTCTTACGGACAGCCGTTTGTTATGGATGTTCCCGCACGAAGTCTCGGTAAGTGTGTTCGTGCCGCTTATTTCCAAACAGCCGTTTCAAGATTGGCTTATCGGCACCGATGGTGTGCGAATCGGCATTAGCACTGCGCTGTGACGCAATCTGTCAAATTGCATTCAAAACCTAACCATTCCAAGCCCTCATGCGTATCCAAGACCATCTGGCAAAACTCTCATGGACGGCGGCAGACAAGGTGTTGTTCATCTTGTACGGCTTTGTGAGCCTTGTACAGATGCGTGATCTGCCAACGGCAGAACTCGGCTTGTATGCGCTGTTTAACGTCGCTCAAACGTTTATTGCTACTTTCAGCGATAATTCCGTGCTGCAAACACTGATAATGTTTGGTGCAGACAAAGCGCAGCGCGGCGGGGTGAACCGTTTTGCCCTTATCTGGCATAGCACTATTATGTTGGGAGCGGCGCTATTATTCTTTGCTGCCCAAACACCACTCACTGCCCTGTTTCACGAACCACGTCTTGCCGCTGTTGCCGGATATGTGCCGCTTATGTGCCTCGTGATGATTCCCCGCACGTACTGTTTGAAGCTCCTATTTCGGGATGTGCAAATGCGCGATGTATTTTTGGTGAATGCCACGTGGTTTGGCACAATGGCTGCACTCACGGCATACTTACTGATATTCCAGCAGCTTCGCACGTTTGAAAGCATGGCGTTTATTGCGATTGTGGGCGTAGGCGCAAGTGCGCTTGTGGCAATATGGCGAACACGCAAACTTCTTGTGTTCGCTGGTACAACAACGATTGACCGCTCTTCATTAGCTTCCTTTGGATTCTATCAATCACTGATTGGTATTACGGGTAATGTCGTCCGACAGCTTGATTTTTACCTCGTGCAATACTTTTTTGGCGCAGCGACAGTGGGTATTTATTCTTCTGCACGAACGCTCTTTCGCCCGTTCGATGAAGCCGTAAACGGCATTGTGGGTTTTTTTTATCCGGGTGCGGTGCGGCTTGTGGCGGAACAGCGCAACGAAGAATTGCTCGCGTTCATCTCGAAGTCGCTGTCGTTCATGCTCGTGACGATACTCGCTGTAACGCTTGTTCTAGAGCTTGGTGTGGCGGACGTGCTTGTAACGACACTTCTCCCCGCACGATTTCATCCGGCATTGGGATATTTTAAATTGTTGATATTCACCGCTCCAATACTACCGTTCACGCTCTTGCCCGCTGTCATCCTTGCATTCGGGGAACCACCTCGGCTGTTGGGCTATGTACTGGCAGCTGTTGGTGCTGGTGTTGGAACGTTGATTGTGATTGGAATGCTCGGCGAACAAGCGTTTGTGCCGTTTGGCATTGGAGCATATTATCTGGTGTTAGGCGGATTGTGCTTTGTGTTCGTTAAGCGCCGCACACAATTTCCGCTTCACCTCTTGTTACGAGCAATTCCCGACACGCTGAATTTTCTGCGAAGCAAACGATAATAATATAAAACAACCTTGAACGCTGCATTATTGCTGGTGAGACGGGAATAAATGTACTGAGGTAGGCTCTTCACCTCCAAAATACGCCGCAAATGGATCGTTCACATATTCCACGCGCCACAGAACAAGCCCACACGCGGGTGCCAGCGTACTATTCAGCAGACGATCGCGGGCTACAAGCGCCGTGCGAAGATCCTCTGCACTGCGATTGCCTGCCGCCACGTCCATCATTGAACCAACCAACGACCGCACCATTCCATACACATAGCGATTAGCCCGAATCCGAAACTCCCATATATCATCGGAAACTTTTCTCCACACGGCGCTTTCCACAGCGCACATATATAAATCAGTATCAAGATTGAGCTTGGAAAACGTGGTAAAATCATGGATTCCAACCATAACATCCGCCGCTGCCTGCAACAATTCAGGGTTAAACCGAAAACGTGGTCGCCACGCATAGCGGTGACGAAATACGGAATGCGTCCGCGCAATGGTGTAGCGATACTCCCTGCAAATTGCACTAAACCTCGCATGAAAGTTGTCCGGCACAAGCGACACGGCGCGAACCTGCACGTCTGGCACAAATGGTGAATGCAGCGCTTTGACCATTTTTTCAAGGGGAATCGTACAAGAATCAGGAATCACGACGTGCGCGACCTGCCCGAATCCGTGAACACCCTTATCCGTACGCCCGGAAGCAACAACATCACAGTGTTCGCCCGTCATCTGTTTTACGGCAGCTTCAAAAACTTCTTGTATTGTGCGCCCATTCGGCTGACGCTGCCATCCGGAGTAGTTGGTTCCATCATATTCAATCAACAAAGCAAGACGGCGTGGCATAAAGTGCGAAGAACAGTGGAAAGATTGTGAAACACAAAGCGTGTACTCTTATGCTGAAAGACGTTACGACCGCTGAGGCGCTGAGAGTGCAGAGAATACTCTCAAAAACAATGGCATTAAGTTAAGGAATCTCCCTCATCCCGACCTTCTCCCAAAGGGAGAAGGAGGGAGATTTGAAGCCCTCTACCTCTGGGAGAGGGTTTGGGTGAGGGGCTTAACTTAATGACATTGACTCTCAAAAAATGATAATGACATTGACTCTCAAAAAATGATACAGGGTTTGATATTTTCCTATCGTTCTTCTCTCTTTGCTCTTCCTCTGCGCTCTCTGCGCCTCCGCGGTCAACTCTTCATTTGAAACAGAGCATACAAAAATACACAAACAAGCCGATTGTATCGTGACTCTACACTGTGCAATGAGTTTTTTGTATATTTGCTGGCGGAAAATCTACCCACTCACGATATTTGCTTTTATTGCGCCGAATGAATATATCACCATTATTAACGCTTCTGTTCTGGTTGTTGCGGCTCACCACTGATTCCGGCGTGGATGCAAACAGTACATCCACAAAAACGCGATTGCCAGAAAACATCTCTGCCCACAATCCTACGATTTTACCCATTCCAACAAGCGACGGGCATCGGCTCTATTTCGACCGCAAGGGGCATCCACAAAATACGGGCGGTGTGGACGATTACGATGACATTTGGTACGCAGACCGCCTACCAAATGGAGCGTTTGGAAAGCCCGTTAATGCTGGAGCGCCGCTTAATACGCCCGGAAGCGACGTTCTTTGCTCGCTCGCACCGGACGACGCAATGGCGCTCGTGTATGGGAAATATGACAGCGCCGCAGTCGGAGTGAAATATCCGGGTTTTTCAATGTCTTTCCGTAGAAACGGCGTTTGGTCTCACCCACAAGAAATTCAGATAGATAAGTTTGCAAACCGCGCAAAGCGCTATTACGCACATCTTGCGCCGGATAATCGCACGATGATTTTGGCATTGGAACGCGACAGCACTGTTGGCGGGCTTGATTTATACGTTTCGTTCCGGCGCGACACCACGCTTTCGTGGACGGAGCCAATGCACCTCGGCGTTGGTATCAATACGAACACCTACGAGGGTTCGCCATTTCTGGCGGCAGATAATAAAACGCTTTATTTTTCATCGGAAGGGCATGGTGGCTTGGGTGCAGCAGATTTATTCGTCTCACGGCGCTTGGACGACACATGGAAAAACTGGTCAACACCAATAAATCTTGGAAGCGGCATCAATTCAAGCGAAGAAGACAGTTCTATTGACGTACTGCTGAATGGGCGCGATATCTACTACGTTTCAAGCGATTCCATCAATGGCAAAGGCATCTACACCGCACAGTTGCCAGATTCCGTGCAGCCGGGCGCATCGGTGCTACTTTCGGGGACGGTTTCGCTTCATTCTTCTGCACTTGCGTCGTTAAAATTGTCCGCCAAATCTACCAACCAGCATACTGCACAAGAAACTCCCGTTCTGGTCACGGCATACACTATTTCCAGCACGAATACAGCGGCACTTACGCCAACATTTGCACCAACATTTGCACCAACACTCGTCGCGCTCTCGCAAAGTGCTATCCCGAACGCGCGGTATGCGTTGGCAGTTCCGGCGGGTGCGTTGTACCTTATTCGCGCCGAAGCGCCGCATTCCTCGTTTCCAGCAGCATTCACCGTTTTAGATGCCCGTATTCATGCTCGTTTTGAGCAGCGTACGCATAATTTTGTGCTTGGGCAATCTGCCTTCCCGCAAAAAATTTCTATGCTCACATTTGAGCAAGATGATGCCCTTATCCGACCCGAACAATATCCCGCATTGACTGCTGCGGCACTAACGCTAAAGCAGGTTTCTGAAAAAAACATCAAACTCGACATTATCGGTCACACGTGCGACATTGGCTCCGAGGCAAGCAATAATGACCTCTCCGAGCAACGCGCCGAAGCTGCCGCGCAAGCTCTCGAACGAATGGGCATAACACGAGCAATAATGCGTATTTCCGGCAAAGGCAAGCGCCAGCCGCTTGTGCGTTCAAGCTCCGAAGAGGCTCGCAAGCAAAATCGTCGCGTGGAAATTATCCTCACGAACCGCTAACGCTTATCTTTAAACCAAAAACCGACCACAATGCACCACCTCCGAACGCCTTTTTTTTGCTTGCTCCTGTGGTTTTTCACCATGCACACCGCCCGCGCACAGCAAGATTCCACCGAATTTATTCCATGGAACGAGTTTCAGTATGCTGGACAACACTTGTACACGATTGACGGTTCGCAACCGCGCCGTACAACGCAGATAAAACCCTTCACTGCCGCACTCATTGGTGCAGGAACAGCGGGCTTGATTGCTGGCTTGCACATATATCAGGCAAACACAATTTGGGCGAAACAGGCATCGTTCCGTATCGTTGACGATTGGGATGTGGAACTCAATGCCGACAAAGGTGGGCATTTTGTGGGCAGTTATCTTGAATCCAAACTTGCTACCGATGCACTTATGGGTGCTGGCTACGACTGGGATTTTGCGGTTATCTGCGGTGGACTGATGGGTTTGGGATACCAATTTTACGTGGAAGTATTGGACGGATATGGCGTGAATTGGGGGTTTTCGCCATCGGATATGATGTTCAATGTACTTGGTTCAGGATTCTACATCGCCCGTCATTATTCGCCGTTCCTACAAAATTTCACACCAAAAGCAGACTTTTTTCCCTCGCCGTGGATAGGCGAAAAAACCCGCAAATACGCCTTGTCGGTGATTGACGATTACAGCGCGTGGACATGGTGGCTTTCCATAAACGTCCACAACTTGCTCCCGGAGCCGCTTCAACAGTGGTATCCATCGTGGTTAAACATAGCAGTTGGCTACGCCGCACGTAACATTGACTGGGACGACGCAAGTCGCAAATACATCATCAGCTTCGACTTCGACCTCGAAAAAATTTTGCCTGAAGGCGGCACGTTCTGGAACTGGCTCCGGCAGTACGTCAACATGATAAAGCTACCAGCACCCGCCATTGAATTCAGCCCGAATCACCCACCACGCTTTTACTTGCTCTATCCATTCAAACTTTGATGCCACAGATAATTTGGTGAAGATTGCCTTGAAAATCGCTTTTATACTTGTGTACAAGATATTCCGAGCAACTATCAAGACTTTTATTTGCTTTGGGTATTTGCACCACTGCTGCAAAATATTTGCGGACGTTTAGCTTTGTGTCTATTCGATTTATAAAAAGGTATATTGCTTCAAGAATTTACTTCTTTTCATCCTCAAAAATGGTATCTTAACGAGGGGATTTTAGGACAGGTACGTACAAAAATTTAATACTTATTCAACATACATCTTGGGAGGAATTATGAAAAAGTATTTATTGGCTATGTGGAGCATCATTACTCTGCTCCTTACCTTTTCGCTCTTTGCAACGTGCGTGTTAGCGCAACAAGAAACGCGGCAAGTAAAAGTAAAAACGTTAGATGAAATGGGACTTGAGGAATTGCTGAATATTGAAATCATTTCAGCATCCAACAAAGCAGAAAAACTTTCCGATGCTCCGGCAACGGTGATTGTGTTGACAAAAAAAGATATTCTCAAACGTGGGTATTTAGAAATGTCAGAAATTTTTGACGACCTACCAGGTATGGATGTTATTCGCGCTTACGGCGACACATATTCCAAAAACTACTGGCGCGGCTATCGCAACAACATCGGCTCGCCATACTTGCTCATGGTGGATAACATTATCCAAAATAATATGTACTTTAACGAGGCTGAAGGAATATCGGCATTGCCGCTTTCTAATGTTGAGCGCATAGAGATTGTCTATGGTCCAGCCTCATCGGTCTATGGTCCAAACGCCTTTATGGGTGTTATCAACGTGATTACTATTAAAGATGACCAGTCCAATGGAATCGCTGTTCATTCTCGATTATCTGCTGGCTCGCTCAAGAGCAGAATCGCCGACGTAAATCTGATGTACAAAAAGGATGATTTTCGTGTGAGTTTAACCGGACGTTTCGACGAAGGTGTTATTGATACGACTACGCTTTCAAATTACGAATATACGAAGCCGAAGTATCTGCGTGACCGCCGTTTGTGGGGTGCATTTTTGGATAATCCAAATTTGGGTGGCAACCCACAGTCGCCCCATGAAAATAGCGCCATAGATGCCCGCGTTTACCTCGGCAGCACCGAAGCGGGTTTTCTTTATAGCGCCATGCGTACTGGCTACGGACCCGAATATCCTTTCGACCAAGTACAGCCGAGCGCTCTTTGGTCACGCCCCCAATGGAGTTTGCATCTGCGTCACACACAACAATTTAACGACAAATTCTCAAGCACAACATTTCTGCGCTTCCGCGAGAGCGATGTTGCCAACGACTCCTATTTCGTTGAAGGATATCCGGCAACCGTACAGGGAGGACGGGTGGTAGATTTTTCATATTGGCAGGCGCTTTGCAGCAGCATTTCGGTTTATCAGGATTTTAACTATAAAGCTACCGACGCGCTTTCCTTCAATGCCGGCTTGAAATATGAACGACGTGATTTACAAAAGGCATATGATAATCCTTACAGTGCTTCCCTTGAGCCTGCCAAGTTTGACGTGAATAAAGATTTACCCGCACCGCCAGTGGATACGCGACAATATCGCAATCGCATTTTTGTCATAGACCAAGGCATTTACCTTCAAGGCAAATATCAAATCAAAAATATTTTGGGATTAGATGAGGAACACAACTTTACCGCTGGACTTCGGATAGACGACAACTCAGTTTACGGGCAGGCAAGCACAATTCGCGCCGGATACGTGGGTAATTTCGGCAAATTGGGTGTAAAACTTCTCTACGGCGAGGCATTCCAAGAACCAACCCCGCGCTTGCTCTTTGGCGGGTGGAGAGGTTCGGGAAGCGACCCCGCACTCAGCCCGGAGCTTTCTAAAACATTAGAAGGTAGCGTAAGTTATACCACGCAGTATGTGAGCGGTATGGTGAACGCTTATTTTATCCAGAACGATAGTACAATTGTGAATGTGGCGGGTGGAGCAAAAAACCTCGGTGTCCGTAAGGTATCCGGTGTTGACATTCATCTTCAGGCTCTCGTACCCGTTTCGTTTATGGAGAAATTAAGTATTTGGGGTTATGTGTCTTTTATCAGTTCAGAAGAAAAGCAAGTTGTGAAAGGAGCAATAACGGATAATGTTGCCCGCATCGGCGACCTTGCTGACGTGAAATTTTATTTGGGTGCGACAGCTGACATTACGCAGGATTTGAGCGTAACACTCCGCAGTCGATCTATTGGCAAACGTATCACCGTTTCTACGAACCCATTAGGGCAGGTAGATTCTTATTTCACGATGGATGCCAACATTCTGTACAGCAACCTTTTTGCCAAAGGTTTTGGCGTGGCACTCCGCATGACAAACATCTTTGACGCGCAATATTTTCACCCTGGCGTACGAACCGGTGGCGCGGGCAATACTCCCGGCACCTTTACTAATGCTGGCGTGTGGGTGGGCAGCAAGGATGGCGATTTTTATAGCTCGCTGTTACCACAGCCAGGAAGAGCCGTCCAGTTGTCGTTCATTGTTGACATGTAAGCCCGCAGCAATCCTTTATCCTTCGCCGTGCAGCACAAATTTGATATATTTACGACACTATGATTCATTACGGGTCAGGAGTGTGGTAATGCTTCATCCCCCCATTCGTCATTGTTAGCCACGACTTTATTACGAATATGAACGATTTACACGACGATATGAGTTTTGATTTAACAACATCACGGACTGTTCCGATTGAACCGTCCGATGCTGGTTCTGCCTATAATGAAGCGCCACTGAGCGCATTGCGTACACCAGACGGTGAGTTCACGCACGTGGTAATACGCGGTGCACGTGAACACAATCTTAAAAATGTCAGTGTTGATGTCCCCCGCGAGCAACTCGTGGTGATTACGGGGCTTTCTGGTTCTGGTAAATCATCGCTTGCATTCGACACACTCTATGCCGAAGGGCAACGACGGTATGTAGAGTCACTTTCGCCTTACGCACGGCAGTTTTTGGGCATGATGGAAAAGCCAGATGTAGATTCCATCGAAGGACTTTCACCCGCTATTTCCATCGAGCAAAAAACTGTTGGACACAATCCACGCTCTACGGTCGGAACTGTGACGGAAGTTTATGATTACATTCGTTTGCTCTATGCAAAAATCGGCACACAATATTGCGTCAATCACCCAGACATTTCCGTTCGTAAACAATCATTGGAGCAAATCGTATCCACGCTGTTAGAGTTGCCCGCAGAATCGAAACTTCATATTCTTGCGCCAATTGTACGGGGTCGCAAAGGGCATTATCGTGAGCAGTTCGAGCAACTTCGCAAACAAGGATTTACGCGCGTTCGTGTGGATGGTCGTTTGCAGGAAATCGTGGATGGTTTGCAGGTGAACCGCTACCAAGTGCATAATATCGAAGTTGTGATTGATCGCCTGACCGTCAGCTCCGACCACGAGCAACGTTTGCGGGACTCGGCGGGATTGGCACTTCGTATGGGCGACGGTACGATGATGGTTCTGACCGAAAGTGAAGAGGACGAAACGACGGGGAAAACAGGTGTTGTAGGCATTCCTGTTCGCAGAGAACTTTTTTTCAATCAAGCCAATGCTTGCCCCGAATGCCAGCGTTCTTACGAAGCACTTGCACCGAATATGTTCTCGTTCAACTCGCCGTACGGAGCGTGCAAGACGTGCGAGGGTTTAGGTGAAATCCGCGATTTTAATCCGGCGCTGATGATGCCGGACAAGTCTCAGTCGCTCTACGATGGCGGGCTGATACCGCTTGGCAGACACCGCGACACCTTCCTCTGGAAACAAGTCGAAGCTGCGTGTAAACACTTCAAAATTAACATTAAAGCACCCTTGCATACGTTCACGAAGGAGCAATTGGACATCGTTCTTAATGGCGCAAAAAATGAGATGTTTTCGATTCCATACACCTTCAACACAGGTAAGAGTGTTGTTTACAAGCAAAAATTTGCGGGTGTACTGCCAAATATCCGCGAGCAGTACGACAAAACCTCGTCGTCCAGCATTCGTGTGAACATCGAGGCGTTTATGTCGTCTGTGGCTTGTCCCGACTGTCGCGGTGGACGTTTAAAGCCCGACACATTAGCGGTTCGCATTGTCGGACAAAGCATTGCCGATGTTGTACAGATGTCCGTTACCGAAGCATTAGCGTATTTTTCGACGATTCAGCTTACGGAGCGCGAAGAAACTATAGCACGGCTGATTTTGAAAGAAATCACCTCGCGTCTCAGTTTTTTGGAAGAAGTTGGTTTGCAGTACCTCACGCTTAACCGCGCGGCACGGACGCTTTCGGGCGGCGAAGGGCAACGCATACGCCTTGCAGCGCAGATTGGTTCGCAACTGACGGGCGTGATGTACGTTCTCGACGAGCCGAGTATTGGTTTGCATCAACACGACAATCGCAAGCTCATCGGTTCGCTCAAAAAACTCCGCGACCTCGGTAATTCCGTCATAGTCGTTGAACACGACCGTGAAATGATTGAGGAAGCAGATTTTGTGATTGACCTCGGACCTCGTGCTGGTGTCCATGGTGGTGAATTGATGATTGCCGATGTTCCGAGTGCGTTCGCGTTTCAAAATATTCAGATAGAGGGAAAGGAATCAAAAACTCGCGGCGCAAAGCCACGCCTACAAAAGAACCATGCCCCAAATACTTCCCTCACAACTGAGTACCTGAGCGGTGTACGGAAGATTGATCTTCCCGAAACACTTCGCACAGGCAATGGTCAGTTTCTTACCTTAGAAGGTGCGCGAGGAAATAATTTGAAGGAAGTTATGCTCCGCATTCCGCTTGAAACATTTACGTGCATCACGGGCATGAGCGGGAGTGGCAAATCCACGCTTATTAACGACACGCTTTACCCGATTCTTGCGCGGCACTTTTTTCACGATTCTGTTGCCGTGCCGCTTGAATACAACACAATGAAGGGGTTGGAAAGCATTGATAAAGTGATAGAGATAGACCAAGCACCGATTGGACGTACGCCTCGCTCTAATCCTGCTACGTACACAGGTTTATTCACACTTATCCGTGATTTGTTCGCGCAGCTATCGGAATCGAACATTCGTGGTTATCAACCCGGACGATTTTCATTTAATGTTCCCGCAAATAAAGGCGGGGGACGCTGCGAAACCTGCGAGGGCGATGGCGTGAAGACTATCGAGATGAACTTCCTGCCAGATGTGTACGTTACGTGCGATGTGTGCAACGGCAGGCGCTATAATCTCGAAACGCTGCAAGTCCTCTACAAAGGGAAATCCATTGCTGATATCCTTGCCATGACCGTTGAAGAAGGTGCTGAGTTTTTCAAGGATATTCCAAAAATTTACCGTAAAATTGCAACATTACTCGAAGTAGGGCTTGGGTATATTAAGCTCGGACAGCAAGCCCCTACGCTCTCCGGTGGCGAGGCGCAGCGCGTAAAACTTGCCACAGAACTTTCCAAAGTAAGCACAGGCAAAACGTTCTACATTCTTGACGAACCGACCACAGGCTTGCATTTCGAGGATGTCCGCATTTTGTTAGAACTTCTGCAAAAACTTGTTGATAGGGGAAATACTGTTGTGGTCATCGAACATAATCTGGATGTAATAAAAACTGCGGATTGGATTATTGACCTCGGACCAGAGGGTGGCAAAGGCGGCGGTAGCATCATTGCGGAAGGAACACCACAGCAGATTGCTCAAACAAAAGACAGCTTTACGGGGTTGTATCTTCGTGAAGAGCTTGCACGGGGCTAACCGACTCCCCTATTGCGGACACAGGGAAACGGTTTGCATTTGAATTAAAATTTTATCTGCGGCTATACTATCGCTACGTTTGCTGTGAACTACTCTTCTCGATATTGTGCATCACTATTAGGCATCCTCTTCTGCTTGTGCCAGTGTATTGTAGAAGCGGACGTTGTGTATGCCCAAAAGCCTATCATTGCTGAGGAAGAGCTGGTGGAAGCTGCTTTTATTTTGCAGTTTATTCAGTTCATTGAGTGGCCAATTCCTGCATCTGCGACGAACTCTGGCGCTTCCGGCAATGAGTCGTCCTTTGTGATTGGTATTGTTGGAAGCAGTCGTGTAGGGATGTTTTTAGAGGAGAGCGCCAAACAAAGAATGATGGCAGATGGCAAACCAATCATCGTCAAAAAAATTATAACCCTCGAGGACGTGGAAAAATGCCAAACCGTCTATATCTGCCCTACAGAAAGTAGTAAAACAGCACAGATTCTTTCTCGCATGAAGAATAAACCTATATTGAGCATTGGTCACGAAGAGAAATTTATGGAACGAGGCGGATTAATTAATCTCTATAATGAAAATGACCGTTTGAGATTTGAGATAAGTGTAGAGGATGTGGCGAACAGCAAGTTAAAATTTAGCTCCAAGCTCCTCCAACTTGGGCGCATTTACAAGCGGCAATAAAATTAGCGACCTTATTTGCTGCACTACCAGCGGGTTCCATGATGTTTGTTGAGAATTTCTCTATTAGAAGCAAACTTATCGGTATTATTCTTGTCAGCACGATTTCTGCGTTGACAATAGGTTTCACATTGATTATCCTTATCAACATCCGTTCATTAGAGCGCGATATGGTGGACAATACAATGGTGATTGCTCGTGTTATCGGTGATTATTCTGTCGGTCCATTAGGGTTTCACTTCCAAGAAGAAGCAATTGATGCCTTAAACAAGCTCGAGGGAATACAGGAAATTCAATACGCCTATCTCTACGACAAAGACAATCGCTTTTTTGCCGCGTACACCAATCCTCAATATCCGGCATCCTCAGCGCTCCCAAACTTGGACATATCAAAGATTTCTGCATCGAATATTTCTGCATCGAATGCCGAATTCCGCAATGGAACCTTGCATATTTATCACCGTATCATCTTCAAACGTGAGTTCTATGGGACGATCTATCTCCAAGCGACAACGGCATTTCTGGCGGTCAAAATTCGTAGTTATATTATCACAATGGCATCTACTGGCGTAGGGCTCATCCTCATTTCGCTTGTGCTTGCCATACCGCTCCAACGTTTGATTTCCGTGCCGCTTGCGGAACTTTCTGGCATTGTGCAGAAAATTTCCCACGATGCCGATTACTCCATTCGTTTCACACGACACGGTAACGACGAAATCGGCATTCTGGCGGACGGATTTAACAATATGGTAAGCCAGATTCAGCACCGCGAAGATGAACGCGACAAAGCTCAAGAAGCTCTTGCCCGAGCGCTTCGCGAGGATTTCCGTGACACAGTACGAAACCTACAAAATCTTATTTACAAGACTTCGCGCCGCAACGACGGCAAATATATTTTTACATTGTTTGAAGGTAAACTCTCGCAGAATATTAGTGGTGAAGACATTCTCAACAGAACTATTGGAGAAGCATTTGGCGAGAAATACGCAATAGAATTTACGCCAAACTTCGACCTTGCGTTTCAAGGTGTTCCTTCGCAGTTCGAGATGTATTTCCGCAAACGGTGTTTTCTGAATGTATTAGAGCCGATTGTTGAAAACGGTGTTGTGCGAGAGGTGGTGGGATCGGCAGTGGATATTACAGGGCAGAAAGAAAGCGAAAATCGCCTTCGCGTCAGCGAACAGCGCTACAAAGCCCTTGTCGAGGGATTGCCGGTTGGCATCCTGCAAAGCGTTAAATATTCGGCAACCAATGGCTCATTACATTCTGGTGTACGGTTGGAATTTGTCAACTCAGAATTTGTGCGGCAGACGGGTTATCCGGTAGAACTTTTTTCCGAGATGGCACGGAATGATTCCATGAATTTACCCATTCATGCCGATGACAAAGTCCTCTGCGAACAAAAATGGGTGGAGTGGGTTGACAGCCATACACATCTGATGTTGTATCGCACGTATCGCCTCCAGATTCGCCCGAATGAATACCGATGGTTCGATGATTATGCAACAAAGTTTGCTATTGAAACTGGCGAAATTATCATCATTCAAGCATTGCTCGACGTGACCGAAAAGAAAGTTTCCGAAGAGCAGTTGGAAAAATCGCTTAAAAAAGAACGCGAGGTCAATGCACTCAAAAGCCGCTTTGTGAGTACGGTTTCGCACGAGTTTCGTACTCCGCTCACCGGCATTTTGCTCTCGGTGGACATATTAAATCGTTACAATGACCGCCTCAGCAAAGAACAACGTCACGATGAATTGGAAAAAGTTCGGAACCGCGTGAATGAGCTAACGAATCTGATGAATGATTTTCTGGCTCAAAGCGAGAGTGAATCTATAGCGGGAAAATTCAAGCCTGTGCATATAGACATTGTCTCGCTGTGTAAAAATGTCATTAGCGAGATGGAGTCTGTCACGACGGGTGGCTATCCGGGACGTATCACCCAAAAATTTGAACTTGCCAAGGCAATTGTGGACGGAGACAATAAGCTACTCCGGCATGTCCTCCGCAATCTTATCTCTAACGCCGTCAAATATTCGCCCGATGACCATAGTACGGTCATTATTTCCATCAAAGAAGATTCTCTGCACGTTGTTATTGACGTTACCGATAGTGGTATCGGCATTCCCGAACAGGATATGGAACAACTATTTACGCCTTTTTTTCGTGCTTCAAACGCCTCAAAAATCTCTGGTACTGGCATGGGACTTTCGATTGTAAAGGAGTTCACAGAGCTTCATGGCGGCACGATAGATATTCACAGTGTTGCAGGTATTGGCTCGACATTTACGGTGCGACTGCCGTTAGCAAGTGTTTGAGAGTTACAATGCTATTGTTGTAATACGCCTTACTGTTGGTCAAATCCACGTTCGTCCGCATCATGGACAATCATCATCAACGCTGCCGCCACAAGCATGGAAGCACCACCCAAAAGCAGTGCAAATGCTGATTCGTTATTGAAGAAATTTCTCATAAAAAAGCCTAAAATTCCCGCCGCCAGAATCTGTGGAATCACAATGAAAAAATTAAAAATGCCCATGTAAATGCCCATTTTCTGGGATGGCAAAGCACCCGCCAAAATTGCATATGGCATAGATAAAATGCTCGCCCATGCGAACCCTATCCCCACCATCGAAACAAGCAACATCATCGGATTGGTAATCATGAAGATAGATGCCAAGCCCGCCGCACCAAAAACAAGCGCTATTGAGTGCGTAGCCTTGCGACTGGTTTTTCCGGCAAGCACGGGCAAGAAGAATGCCATAATCGCCGCAACTCCGTTGTACACAGCAAAACATACTCCCACCCAATCTGCGCCTTGATTGTACGCCGCCGAAGCCGTCTCCGTCGTGCCGTAGATGCGGCTCGTAACAGCGGCTGTTGTGTAAATCCACATTGCAAATAACGCAAACCACGAGAAGAACTGCACAAACGCAAGCTGAATCATGGTTTTGGGCATCATTGCGAAGTTTTCGGCAATTTCTTTAAGCCCCGTCAGTACACCACTACTTTCCTTCAAATGCTTGCGGAATGCCGTTTCGTCCTCCGGTGGATATTCTTTTGTTTTCATCACCGTCCACACAACGGCAGAAATAAACGCCAACGCACCCAAATAGAATGACCACACGACTGATTGAGGAATAAAGCCCTTCGGAGCAGTATTGCTCATACCGAACCAGTTGGTGAGCATATAAGGAAGTGCCGATGCAATAACTGCACCAGTGCCTATAAAAAAGCTCTGTACGGCAAAGCCTGTTGTCCGTTGTTCCGACGGCAGCATATCCGCCACAAGCGCCCGAAACGGCTCCATTGAGATGTTAATCGAAGCATCCATAATCCAAAGCAAGCCCGCCGCAATCCAGAGTGCGGACGAGTTTGGCATCACTATGAGCGCCAACGATGCCAGAACAGCTCCAACGAGAAAGTACGGTCGCCTACGCCCAAGCCTACCCCATGTACGGTCGCTCATATAGCCGATGATAGGCTGAATGAGCAATCCTGTTGCGGGAGCGGCAATCCACAAAATTGGGATTTCGTCCACCGATGCGCCAAGGGTCTCGAAAATGCGGCTTACATTGGCATTTTGGAGTGCAAAACCAAATTGAATACCCAAAAATCCGAAACTCATATTCCAGATTTGCCAAAACGAAAGGCGTAATTTTGTCGGAGATTCTGTCCGAGGTGTTGTCATAACGTTGTGAAATTTGGAGTGAAGTTAGAAGCGATACGTTGCAATGATTACGCGAAGGGTATGGGTTACAGCTTTCTATCAGGGGTTCTTTTTCTGCGATACCTTCCTTTTCGTAAGTTACAAAAAAACGCTGCATTTTCGGCGTATGAATCCGTATCCTCTTTTTACTGAAAACCCGTATATTGCGATGTCGAGCCAAATGGAACCGTCCTCCCATCTTTAACCTTTTTTCAATACACAAATGAAATCCTTTTGTACCGTATTATTACTCGTAGTGAGTACTATTTCTATGTTCGCACAACACCGCATTACTGGAAATCGTTTTGTCACGCGCTCCGAAGTGATTGCACAACATGGCATGGCGTGTACGAGCCAGCCGCTTGCCACGCAAGCTGCACTCGACATCTTGAAACAAGGCGGCACTGCTATTGATGCTGCTATTGCCGCAAACGCTGTTCTGGGGCTAGTCGAGCCAGTGAGTAATGGTATGGGCGGCGACCTTTTCGCTATCGTCTGGGATGCAAAAACGAAAAAACTCCACGGCTTGAATGCAAGCGGTCGTTCGCCTTACGCACTAACGATGGAAGAGTTCAAAAAACGAGGTTTGAAGCATATTCCAGCACTCGGTCCCCTTCCCGTTTCGGTTCCGGGCTGCGTAGATGGATGGTTCGAGCTTCACAAAAAATTTGGCAAACTACCGATGAAGTCTGTGCTTGCGCCCGCCATTAAGTACGCTCGTGAAGGATTTCCCGTGTCGGAAGTGATTGCCTATTATTGGGGACGCAGCGTCCCGGCGTTGGAAAAGTTCCCGAATTTCAAAGAAACATTTACTATCAATGGCAAAGCTCCACGCAAAGGC
This sequence comes from Candidatus Kapaibacterium sp., assembly GCA_025358765.1. Classification (GTDB taxonomy): domain Bacteria; phylum Bacteroidota; class Ignavibacteria; order Kapaibacteriales; family UBA4661; genus JANYIG01. The sequence continues at coordinate 111,355 of JANYIG010000093.1, read as the reverse complement.
GAAATTTTCAAAAATCCGAATCTGGCAAATACCTTTGAGAAGCTCGTTGCGGGCGGACGTGATGCCTTTTACAAAGGCGACATCGCCCAGACCATTGAGAAATATATGAAAGCAAACGGCGGCTTTTTAACAGCGAAGGATTTTGCCGACCACACTTCCACGTGGATTGAACCTGTTTCCACAAACTATCGTGGCTACGACCTCTGGGAACTCCCACCAAACGGGCAGGGTATAGCGGCACTGCAAATGCTGAACGTTTTAGAAAAGTATGATTTTAAGCAATGGGGCTTTGGCAGCAAGGAACATGTGCATCACTTCGTCGAGGCGAAAAAACTGGTTTTTGAAGACCGCGCGAAATTCTACGCCGACCCAGATTTCGTTAAAATTCCCGTGAAAGAACTCATCTCCAAAGACTATGCTGACAAACGTCGGACGCTTATAAATCCAAACCGTGCAGCGCAGCGCTACGATGCTGGCAACCCCGCACTCAAGGACGGCGACACAATTTATATGACCGTTGCGGACGATGACGGCACGATGATTTCGCTTATCCAGAGCAATTATCGCGGCATGGGTTCGGGAATGACACCAGACGGGCTTGGATTTATTTTGCAGGACAGGGGCGAGTTGTTTGACCTCGAAGAAGGTCGTCCGAACTCCTACGCGCCGCACAAACGCCCGTTCCACACGATTATTCCCGCCTTCATTACCAAAGACGGCGAACCGTTTATGAGTTTTGGCGTGATGGGTGGCGAGTTTCAACCGCTTGGGCATGTGCAAATCGTGATGAATCTTCTTGATTTCGGCATGAATGCTCAAGAAGCCGGCGATGCCCCGCGCATCGCCCACGAAGGCTCCACCGAGCCAACGGGTGAGCCAATGACCGATGGTGGGCGTGTGTTTTTGGAAGATGGTTTTCCTTTTGAAACCGCACGCGACCTTATTAAGATGGGGCATAAAGTCGGAAGCACAACCGATGGCGCGTTTGGCGGCTACCAAGGTATCATCGTTCAAAAAACTACGGATGGCAAACGTGTATATTTCGGAGCCTCGGAATCGAGGAAAGACGGGCAGTCTGCGGGGTATTAATACAATATTTCTACCCGTAATGTTTGATGAAGGTAAATGTTCAATTCACAAATAAATTCGACACAAGGATTCCGCATAAAGACTTTATTTTGTACTCTGATGCGTAATTTTGTGTATTTTTGTACTCTTTACCAATTTTTCATTACAAATAACAGCAAGTCCCGTCGGCGTAGCGTGCACACAGGGGAAAAATGATGCAAACGTACACAAGCATCATTAAAATTCGGCGGGGCTTGTTTCTTTTCCTTAGCCCATCACCATTTTTTCGGCATTGCATGTAACACGACCAACCATCAAGAAAGATAACCTGTCATACCAATATGAGGTTCCGCCCAGAGCGAGAAATTTTCTTTGCTATTTCTTCTCCCCGCACTATCTTTGTTGCTTGTTTGCCAACGATGAACGATTGTTCATAATTCCTTTCAACGCCTGCCAGTGCTTATCATTGAAGCGTCTGGTACTATGGAGTATGGACAAATTCACAAGGGTACCCTTTCAATCTTCAAACCCGTTAATGGTATGCGTCAACGCTTCATGACAGTTCCCCAGATGTTTCTGCAAGTCACGAACTTCTATCGTGGCAACGCCTCGAAGCCTGTATTTATGCGAAAAGTTGGTAAGGATTGGGTTTCCACTACCTACGACCAACTCCGCGAAATCACGGAAAATTTTGCGCTCGGGTTGTCCAAACTCGGCATTCGGCGCGGCGATACGGTCGGCATCGTTTCCGAAAACCGTTTGGAATGGGTAATTTCCGACTTTGCCATCACGGGTATGGGCGCAGTGGATGTACCGATGTACCCTACTGCGACAGCTCCTCAAGAGGCATATATCCTCAAACACTGCAATGCCAAAGCCGTAATCGTCTCGAATAAATTTCAGCTCAATAAAATCCTCAAAGTACGCAGCGAACTCACGGCGTTGGAACACATTATTGTGATGAACGACGACGTGGAAATTACCGAGCCGAATGTCTATCATTTTGCGGAAATCGTTAAAAATGGCGCTACGGCTTTGTCTGCGGGCGAACGCCGCGAGTGGTTCGAGGGTGAAGCGAAAACCGTGCAGGCAGAGGATTTACTGACCATCATCTACACAAGCGGCACAACGGGCAACCCGAAAGGTGTAATGCTCACGAATACCAATATTGTTGCAAACATTGAGGGTTCGGCGGATGCGATTGGTTTGACCGAGCATGATTCCTTGTTGTCGTTCCTCCCCCTTTGCCATGCATATGAGCGTACAACGGGTTATTACACAGTGTTTGCGACTGAAGGAACGATTGCTTTTGCGGTTTCCATCGAGACCGTTGCCGAAAATATCCGCGAGGTACGCCCGACTTATATGACGAGCGTTCCGCGTTTGTTTGAGCGAATAAAAGGACGTATTCTTTCTACGGTCGAGAAGGACAAACCCGCAAAACAAAAAATCTTTTTCTGGGCGCAAGAAGTGGGAACACGGTATTTACGTGCCAAAGAGAGTGGCAGCATTTCGCCGGTTCTCCGTACGCAGTACAAATTGGCAGACCGTTTGGTGTTTAGCAAGCTGCGCGAGCGTATGGGTGGGCGATTGAAAGCGTTTATCTCTGGCGGAGCAGCGCTCCCACGCGATTTGGGCGAATTCTTCATCAAAGCGGGTATTATTATCCAAGAAGGTTATGGTCTGACGGAATCGTCGCCCGTGCTTGCCGTGTCGCGCTATAACGAGATTGAGGTGGGAACGGTAGGCAAGCCGTTGTACAATGTGCAAATTAAGATTACTGCCGACGGCGAGATTCTTGCCAAAGGTTCAAACGTGATGAAGGGCTATTTGAACGATGAGGCTGCAACCCGCGAGATTATTGACGCGGAAGGTTGGCTCCACACAGGCGACATCGGACTCATTAACAAAAAAGGGAATATTCAAATCACTGACCGCAAAAAGAGCATTTTTGTGTCGAGTGGCGGCAAGAACATTGCTCCGCAGCCTATTGAAAATGCAATCTCGCAAAGCCGTTTTGTTGACCAATTATTGCTGATTGGCGACAAACGCGAGTATTGCACAGCGCTTATCGTACCTGACTTTGAGTACATGAAAGAGTTCGCGTCATCCAATGGTCTCTCATATCCCGACACACACACAATGCTCGAAAGCGATGCTTTGTTAAAGGCGATTCAGCGCGATATTGAGGGCTTGCAACAAGATTTCGCAAAATTCGAGAAAGTCCGCAAATTCGCACTGCTCGACAAAGCATTCACGGTCGAAGAGGGCGAAATAACCCCAAAAATGAGCATTCGCCGCCACGTAGTCGAAAAAAAATATGCCGATAGAATCGAACAGCTTTATACGGAAGAGAATTGAGAACATACACAGCGTATGAATATTTTGATGGCATTGTCACAAGTAGAGGTCACAGGTGCAGAGGTCTATGCCGTGACGCTTGCTGATAGCCTGATTGAGCGCGGACATATGGTGTTCATCGCATCCGACACACTCACAAAATCGACAAAAGCAGCCTTTACGCCGATTCCCTTCAATGAACGTTCCCTCCGAGCGCGGTTGCGCCACATTCGCCGCCTCGTTTCCTTCATCCACAGACATAACATTCACGTCATCCATGCACATTCACGAGCGGCGGGCTGGTGTGCGTATTTTGCGGCGCAGATTGCGGGAATACCGCTTGTAACAACGGTTCACGGGCGACAACCGACACATTTTTCCCGCAAGTTTTTGAAGGCATTCGGCGACGTTGTGCTGCCCATCTGCGAAGCCGTGCGTGACAACATCGTCCACGAACTTGGCGTACATCCTCGCACTGTGCAGATTGTCCGAAACGGCGTTTCTGTGCCGTGTGCTGAGAATACACCCCAAAACCCTAAAAACTCAAACCTCAAAATAATTTCCCTTATCGGCAGGCTGTCAAAGGAAAAAGGCGATCTGGCGTACAAAGCACTTGAGGCGTTACTTCCGGCGATTTTTGAGAATACAAACAGTGAAAGCTCTCTTGTTGTCCGTGTGATTGGTGGGCGCGAAATTCCCGAACGATTCCAAAAGTTTCTTCCGCACGTTGAATTTACGGGTTATGTGGATAATGTGTCCGCCTGGATTGCCCTATCGGATGTGGTCATTGGCGCAGGGCGTTCGGCGATTGAGGGCATTTTGATGGGAAAACCGACTATTGCCGTTGGCGAGGCATGGTTGCATGGCTTGGTGACACGCAAAAACCTTGCGGAGGTTTTGCAGACAAATTTTGGAGACATTGCCACACAGAAATCTTTTGACTGGGCAATTCTGGGGCGTGACGTGCAAACCGCTCTCCGCCTTGATGCGTGTGATGAAGTCGTACAACAAACTGTCCGGCGTGAATTTTCCATCGAAACGCTGACAAACAGCGTGGAATCTGCCTATCAAACCGCCCTTGTCCAACGTTACCGCTACGAAATGCCGATTCTGACGTATCACCGCATTGTACGCACACCAAAAGAAGGCGGGGCATTGCCAATCTGGGTGACAGCAGAGCAATTCGAGCAACACCTTCAATTCCTGAAACAGCAAGGTTTCCAGACGACAACATTTCGGGATTTGGATGTGCCAAATCGCTTTGAAGACCATGCCGTACCCCATCGCACCAAACCTAAAAAGCGCATTATTCTGAGCTTCGATGACGGCTATGAGGATAATTACACACTGCTTTTTCCGCTTCTCAAAAAGTACGGCATGACGGCAGTGATTTTCCTTGTGGCAGACCGCACAGAAAATACATGGGATAATGAGAATATTTCGGGTTTACCGCCGCTCAAACTGCTCAACACCGCACAAATCCTTGAGATGCAAGAGTATGGCATTGAATTTGGCTCGCATACACTCACGCATCCGCATTTACCAAACATCCCTTTAGAACAGGCGCAGAGGGAAATTACGGAATCGAAACTGAGATTGGAAGAGCGTTTGGGACGCTTGGTGCAAACGTTCTGTTATCCATACGGGGCATTGAACGAGCAGATAAAAGTAGTGGTGCGGGAGGCGGGCTACAAATACGGCATCGCATCCGACAGCGGTGGATTAGCATTGCATGAAGATTTGTTAGAAATTCGGAGGATTGGCGTTTTCCCAAACACGACAAGGCGCGGTTTTGCAAGGAAAATCACGGGAAAATATTCGTTCCGCAAAGTCCGCTAAACGTTGTTATTCATAATCCATCGAGCTATCAGGGATTGTAACGACAGTAACAGCAACGTTTTTGAGCGGATTTTTCGTACCCATTATCGCCATCTGGGCCGCGTCGTTTGCGGTTTGAAACGCCTCAAGAATGTCTGCACGATCACCCATAAGTTCTTCCAATTCGCGCGGCTTCGGAAGCCCATCAAGGCTTTGTAAGCCGAACAGACGCAAAAATTCATCGGTTGTTCCGTATAAAAGTGGTTTACCAATGGCTTCGCTGCGTCCGACAATCGTCACAAGGTTTTTTTCGAGCAGTTTATTGATGATTTCGCCAGAATTTACACCACGAATAACCTCAAGCTCAGGTTTCGCAACAGGTTGACGATAAGCGACAATTGCTAACGTCTCTAATGCTGCCTGCGAAAGGCGCTTTTTCGATTTCGATTTCACAAGCCGCGCTATCAATTCCCCATGCCGCGCACGGGTAGCAAACTGATACCCAGTGCTACCGGCGGCGCTTGCCACGTGAACAATCTCGAATGCTCGTCCCGTTGCTTCAAAATCCCTATTAAGCTCCTCAATTAATTCCTCAATGTGCTGAAAACCTTGTTCCTCTGGGTTTTCCTGCGCTACGAGGTGCATTGCTGAAGCGCTTTCTTTCGTATCGTCCGGCAAGAGATCTTCGCCCACTTCTACAGCTATTGTAGTCAGTGGAGCCAAACCTTCCGGCGGTGCAACTTCCAACCGCGCAACTTCCACCGTTACATCATAAAGCTCATCTGCGGAATGAAGATGCTCAGTGCCATTTCCATTTGTGTGTGTACCATTTGTTTTCCCGTTCGTGCTATTAACAACAGACTTACTTGGCTTGCCATTTTTTTCTTTGGGTGGTTGTGGCAACGATGGCGCTATAAGCAAGTCGTAGAGCGCCTTAGTGGAGAGCGGCTCTTCAGAAGCGAAAATAAGCGCCTCGACCGCCGCACATTGCTCCTCGCGGGGAAGTTCTGTAAATGGCTGCTGCCCTAATTGAGCGTTCGCAAAAGACTCGTCTATGCTTGATTCTATCGGTTGCGAAGCCTCGCCATCAAATTGTTCTGCTTGTCCGTAATCGTGGGGCGGGTCGTAATGATGCTGTCCGTTATTGTCTGTTGTGTTTTGCATGAGAAAAATAGATGTAAGATTTTATGCGTAAAGTTTATGTGGTGTTCAAGAATTGAGAACGATTTCCCCGATAAGCGTCGCAGACGTTGCGCGTTGAATACGAACCGTCACCGTGTCGCCCACAACGTAGCCTGCAGTCTTGCCTTCGGCATTCAGTTCGCCTGCATTCGTGATGTGGGTGAACATCGTTCGTTTGTTACTGTCCGTGCGCCCTTGCCATGCCGTAGAATCACGACGGCTGAGACCTTCGACCAACACCCGTTCGATTGTGCCAATCGTGGTTTGGTTTATTTCGTGAGAAATTTGGTGCTGTTGCTCAATGATTTCACTCAAACGTCGTGTTTTCACTTCTTCCGACACATCATCACCCATTTTCCACGCTTTTGTTTTTTCACGTGGTGAATATTTGAACATAAACGCGCCGTCGTAGCGTACTTCCTGCATCAATGCCATCGTCATTTGATGCTCCTCTTCGGTTTCGGTCGGGAAGCCAACAATAATGTCGGTTGAAAGCGCACATTGCGGCATCACGTCTTTGATTTTTTGCATGCGTTCGATGTAATGAGCAATGGTGTAATGGCGATTCATTGCCTCCAACACGCGGTCAGAACCAGATTGCACGGGCAGGTGGACATATTTGCAAACGTTATCGTGCTCCGCCATTGTTTCGATGAGCTTGTCGCTCATATCGTAGGGGTGCGAGGTTGAGTAGCGAATCCGCATTTGTGGTACGGCGCGAGCTGTACGGGCAAGCAAGTCGGCAAAATCTTGATTACTCGCGTCGTCGTGATAACTATTCACGTTTTGTCCAAGCAGCGTGATTTCCTTAAAACCGCTATCCCACAACTGTTTTGCTTCATCTACAATAAGCTGCAACGACCGTGAACGCTCACGCCCACGTGTGAACGGCACGACGCAAAACGTACAAAACTTATCGCAACCGCGCGAAACAGAAATCCATGCACTGATGCCTTCTGTGCGGAGCGGCACGATATCGTCGTAGGTTTCCACGCGGCTCAGTTTCACGGCAATGCCTTTTTCGCCCTCGTATGCTTTTGCAATAAGCTGCGGTAAGGCGCGGTACTCGTCGGGACCGACCACCAAATCCACGATTTGTTTTTCTGTGATAAGTTCATCCCGCATCCGCTCTGCCATACAGCCCAAAATGCCGATAACGAGGTCGCGGCGCTTCCGTTTGTAAAACTTGAGATGCTTCAGGCGCTCATGAATCTTGCGTTCGGCACCGTCGCGGATGGCGCACGTGTTGAGCAAAATCACGTCCGCATCGTCCGGTTTATCCGTCATGACATAGCCGCTTTTGTGCATCACGCCCATCACAATTTCCGAATCGCTCACGTTCATGGCGCAGCCATAGGTTTCCACGTAAAGTTTTCGGGTGGCACGCGTAATAGGTGCATTGGGCATATCCAGCATATCAAATACAGGCGAACCCTGCTCGTTGTCGTGGAGTGCGGTTTCAGTGATGTTCAGAACGGGTAAATCGAACATGGAGGTCAAAAGTGAATGGTAGAGTATTACGTGCTACGTGCTAAGTTTGTGCGCTTAACATATTACAGTTTTAATATATCCTCTAATATATTCCACCCGTTTGGATGTGTTTTATCGTCGACTTGGAACATTCTAATTGATTGATCTTTACGTGGCTGTCCGTTCTTACCTCCAGTTTTAAGCCAATTTTGATGCTCTGCTTTCACAGTAGCAGCTACGTTCTTACTTGAAAATATGTAGTACTCTGGTAATTGCTCAACGCCAATTAAGTTAACAAAGACGTAAAATAAATTATCACTACACAAATCTTCTGCCTTTTTGTTAAGTATCCATTTTTTTTCGTTTTTTTGGTTTGTTTTTACTTGAATTCCAATCGTCTTTGTTGCAGATTCATTAGCAACCAAAATATCAATTCCTTTAGTGTTTTTTAAAGTTACAGAAGAGATATAGCCTCTTCTTGACAGTTCTGCTGCAACAAAGTATTCTCCTGAAACACCTACTAAAATTGATGAAATTTTTGCCGATTTATTTTTCATTTTAACAACTCCAATTGTCTTTGTATGAATTCATGAATTTAATTAGTCAGTGCAAGCGGGAGTATTCATCTCATGCCGACTTTTTGCCAAAGCGCTGACGCACAAACTCCAGCACGGCGGGAAGAACCGATATTATCACGATTGCTACAATGATGAGCGTGAAATTGCGTTTCACAACGGGGATATTGCCAAAAAAATAACCGATGTAAATGAATGAGGTCACCCATGCAATGCCGCACACAACGTTGAACAGCACGAACCGCCCGTAGTTCATCGCCCCGATGCCTGCCACGAACGGCGCAAACGTGCGGACAATCGGTGCGAAACGGGCAAAGATAATAGTTTTACCGCCGTGTTTAGCGTAAAACCGTTCGGTGTATTCAATATGCTCGCGTTTGATAAACGTGAATTTCTGCAATACTTTATTGCCAAATATTTTGCCAATAGAATAATTCACCGTATCACCCAAAATGGCAGCTATGCCTAACAGAATCACGAGTGTGAGCGGCTCCATTGCACCAGTGGCGGCAGCCAGCGCACCTGCCGCAAAAAGCAGCGAGTCACCGGGCAAAAACGGTGCTACGACTAAACCCGTTTCGCAAAAGATAATCGTAAAAAGAATGGCGTACGTCCACGTACCATAATTCGTGATAATCTCGCCAAGATGCGTGTCTAAGTGTAGAAATAGGTCAATCAATGATTGCAAGAGTTCCATTCGTTATGTCTGAAAAATGCGAAAAATATACTGCTTTGTGTGGCACACAACCATACACGGGCAGCTCACGGTTTGCTGAAGGTTGTTCAACAGCTTACAAAGCTACGAAAGTTTTCTCTGAGAACCAGCCTCCACAATAAAAAACGGAATTTTCAGAGTATTGATGTACTCTGAAAATCCCGTTAATTCATTTTTTGTAATTTACCGTCCCGTCCACATCGGTTTGCGTTTTTCGATAAACGCTTTCATGCCCTCGCGCATATCTTCGGTGGCAAACAGAAGGTAAAAATTCCGACGCTCGAACTCCAAGCCCGCGTCAATCGTGAGGTCGAAAGATTTTAGTATGGCTTCTTTTGCAGCGCGAACGGCAATCGGCGGCATCGAAGCCACTTCTTTTGCTAATTCTAATGCAGCGGTGTACCACTCTGCTGCTGGAACGACCCTTGTGATAAGCCCTGCCTCGTACGCATCCTGCGCCGACAACATTTTCCCTGTAAGCACGAGTTCCATCGAACGCGCTTTGCCGATGGCTTTTGTCAAACGCTGCGTACCACCTGCACCCGGGATAACGCCAATTTTAATTTCTGGCTGCCCAAACCGTGCGTTTTCGCTGGCAATAACCATATCGCAGAGCATCATCAATTCACAGCCGCCGCCAAGCGCAAATCCGCTTACCGCAGCAATAATTGGCTTTTTGATATTGTGAATATCTTCCCAGCGTGTGATGTGACCATTTTGCATCATCTCAATAGCCGTAGCATTTGCCATTTCTTTAATGTCGGCTCCCGCCGCAAAGGCTTTTTCGTCGCCATGTAATAAAAAGCAGCGTGTCCCTTCCTGTTTGTCGTAGTATTCAAGCGCCGAAACTACCTCGCCCATCATAGCAAAGTTCAACGCATTTAAGGCTTTCGGACGGTTGAGTTGGATAGAAACAACACCCTCAGCAGGGCAAGAAACGAGAATATGTTCATACGTGGTCATAATTCAGTATCGGATTAACGTGGAATGAAGTGTGAATGAATGTTTCAAAAATACAAAACGTTCGTATTTTTTCGGCAATAAAAAAACCGCATACAAAAGACGTATGCGGTTTTTTTTAAGTGCTTATTACGCCTGTATTTATGCTTCGGACGAAGCAGCCGGAGCGTTATTGTCACTTACATCGTTCGTAGCCTTCGGCTCAATGATTGGTGCGGCTGGCGAAACTGTCGGCGCACTCAATCCTGTATTACGACGTAATGACGGCGGCATTGGACGAAGCTCTTCACCGCGCAAAATCATGTCGAGTTCTTCGGCATCAAGTACTTCACGCTCAAGCAAGATTTTCGAGGTTTTATGCAGCATGTCGAGGTTGTCGCGCAAAAGTCGTTCTGCTTTGCTCATTGCATCGGTCACAATGCGGCGAATTTCTTCATCAATGACTTTAGCCGTATCTTCGCCAAACGTGCGGGGATGCGACATATCACGAGCAAGAAAGACCTCTTCGTCTTTGCTTGCAAAGTTGAGCGGACCGAGTTTGTCGCTCATACCCCACTCACAAACCATCTTGCGAGCAAGTGCAGTGGTTCGCTCAATGTCGTTACTCGCACCAGTTGTAAGCTGATTGAACACAATAATTTCCGCAGCACGTCCTGCAAGCAAGGTAATAAGCCGTGTTTCGATATAATCCCGTGAATACGAATGTGCTTCTTCGCTCGGCAGATACGACGTAACGCCAAGCGCACGACCACGAGGGATAATCGTCACTTTGTGAACAGGATCGCTGTTTGGGAGCAGTTTTCCGGCAAGCGCGTGTCCCATTTCGTGGTACGCCGTTACTTCTTTTTCTTTCTCGGAGATAACCATACTTTTGCGCTCCACGCCCATCAAAATTTTGTCTTTTGCGCTTTCGATGTCGCCCATCGTTACCGCATCGGCACTGCGACGCGCGGCGAAAAGTGCTGCCTCATTGATAAGGTTTGCTAAGTCCGCACCCGACAAACCCGGCGTACCACGTGCAATCACAGCCAAATCAACATCGGCGGCAATCGGCACGTTCCGTACATGAACCTTCAAAATCCCTTCGCGCCCCTTCACATCTGGTCTGTCCACCACAACTTGACGATCAAAGCGTCCGGGACGGAGCAGAGCAGGGTCAAGAACATCAGCGCGATTCGTGGCAGCAACAATAATGATACCATTATTTTGCTCGAAACCATCCATCTCAACCAGAAGCTGGTTCAATGTTTGTTCACGTTCGTCGTGTCCGCCGCCCAAGCCCGCACCACGATGACGACCGACAGCATCAATCTCGTCAATAAACACAATACACGGTGCGCTGCGCTTTGCTTGCTCGAAAAGGTCACGAACGCGGCTTGCACCAACGCCTACGAACATTTCCACGAAGTCCGCACCCGAAATTGAGAAGAACGGCACATCTGCTTCGCCCGCAACAGCGCGTGCAAGCAAGGTTTTACCGGTTCCCGGAGGTCCGAGCATCAATACGCCGTGCGGAATCTTTCCGCCCAAACGTTGAAATTTATCGGGGTCACGGAGAAACTCAATAATTTCTTCAAGTTCATATTTTGCTTCGTCAGCGCCAGCAACGTCTTCAAACGTCACTTTTTTAGCGTTTTCGTTCACAAGCCGCGCTCGTGATTTGCCGAAAGAAAAAATGCCCTTCGAGCCGCCGTTTTGCATTCGGCGCATCACCACAAAATACACCGCAACAATGGCTATCCACGGCAGCATTGAGAACAGAAGACCGCTCCACCAATTGTCGCCTTCTTCGTATTTGAGGGTAATATTTTTTTCTGCCCAGACTTTTTCCACGTCCGAATCCAAAACGCCCAAGCGCGTGAAAAAGCGCGAAACTGGAATCGGCGTATTATTCTTGATAATTGTCACCTCCTCGCGCAACGTTCCATGAAACACGAAATCGTTCAACTGCGATTTTGTGACGGTTGCAGACCCAATTTTGTTTGCGTCGAGCAGCTGTTTGTATTCTGTGTATGAAACACTGACTTCGGCTTGCTGACTGCTGTTGACGAGCATGTACATCACAATCACAAAGCCAAAGATTGCAAGCCAAATCATAGCCGTCCGCATCACTTTTCCTGAATTAGAATCGTCATCGCCCTTGAAGCCCCCGAAGTTGTTGCGCTTCGGACGATTTTGCGGTTTGCGCGGTGGTTCTTTCTTCTGGTCGGGCTTTGGTGGCTCGTTTTGTTGCTGCGTGTTTTTTCGTTCGTCTGTTGTTTCCATTAAAGGACTCCTTGATGATAGCGGTGCAAGTATTGTATTATTCAGCGTGAAATATTTTAATTATTGCGTTATTCTTCTTCTGTAAGGACGTAAATATCGGGAAGATTACGCCCAATTTCGTCGTAATCCAATCCGTAACCGACCACGAACAAAGGTGAAATCTCAAATCCCACGTATTCGGTTTTAACTGTCCCTTTACAAACATCCGGTTTGAGAAGCAGTGTGGCGATTGTAACAGATGCGGGTGCAAGTTCCGCAAGATGTTCGAGAATCTTTTTGAGCGTAAGTCCAGTGTCAACGATGTCTTCGAGGATAATCACGTCTTTGCCGCTCAAATTCATGCTTGTCAGGGCATTAATTTTTACTGCGCCAGAAGAGTGCGTTCCGCTGCCGTAACTTTCCGCCTTCAAAAACTCCAACCGACACGGAACGGCAATCTCTCGAATCAAATCCGCAGCAAACATCATACTGCCCTTTAGCACTATGACGAAAACGATGTTTTTATCATTGTAATCTGCGTTAATTTTCTCGCCGAGCCGCTTTACCGCAGCGTGAATTTCCGTGCTGGGAATGAGTGGTTTGAAGCGTTTGTCATGAAGTTGTACGATATTAGACATGCGGTCGTTACAATAGTTTACAATGGTCGTGAAAATTGCCGTGTTTTTTTTGTTGCATCAATTCTAAAAGCTATTTCGCAGGTCGGAACTCAATTCTGAGGACTTTTTGTGTTTCGTCGGCAATCCGAAATTTTTCACTTACCCGCAAGCCGCACACGCACACAATATTTTCGCTTGTGGTCAAAACAAGGACGTTTTGACGGCTCATAAATGAAATTTTGCCGTTCGTAAGAAAATCACTCACGTTCATCGTGCCTTTCATACCGAGCGGCTGGAACACATCGCCTGCTTGCCACGTGCGGAGCGTCATCCTATACGGCAGCAAAGCGCTGTCCACGAACTCGACGGCGGGGTCGCCCGTGAACCGAACCTGCTTGCGGTCAACCTCCCGCAATATAAGTTTCCACCCGCCAAAATCATACGCATTATTTTTCTCCACTCGAACGTTGATGTTATGCACCGGTGCTTTGGGTGCAACGATGATGTGATCACGGTCTCGCACGGCGTAAAATTGTTTGGAAACATCAGCTTTAGCGCCAATTTCCGAACGGAGTAGCTTCAAAATACGCTCCAATGCGTCTTGCGAGAGCGGTTGTAAATTGAAGTGTTTATTGAGGGCGCGATGCAAGATTTCCGCTTGCAAAAATGCCGAATGTGGTATAAACCCTTCCACGCGCAAAAGAAGCCATGTCGGATTATGAACTTCCTCGACGACCGACGGCAACACGCGCTCGACAATACTGCTAATAGCAACGTCCGCCTCGCGCATAAGCTGACTTGTGCGGTGCAGCACGTCCATAATAGCCGGAGAATACTCGCTTTCGAGCTTCGGAATGAGGTCGTGGCGAACTTTATTGCGCGTGTATAGCAACAAACTATTTGTCTCGTCTTCGCGCCACACTAAACCACGCTCGTTGCAATACATCATCACATCATCTTTCTTAAAGCCTAATAACGGTCTGACAAGCGAGGACATTTGCCCAAACGGTCGCGTAGTGCCGATACCGCTCAAGCCTGTCAAACCTGAGCCACGCATCAAATTCATCAAAAATGTTTCTACGGAATCATTCAGAATATGTGCGGTTGCGACGGCATCCGCCTTTGCTTTATACGCCACAAATTCCAAAAACTGATACCGCACTTGCCGCGCCGCCGCTTCAATCCCCATGCGTTGTTCTTCGGCAACCGCACGAACATCCACTGTGCCGGCGTAGAACGCAAATCCGTAGCGCTTTGCGGCATCTTTAACGAACAATTCATCCGTAGCCGAGGCTTTGCCACGCAAACGGTGATTGCAATGTGCCACGACGATAGTGAGTTCGTGGCGCTGCGCCACAACCGAAAGAATGTCTAACAGGACAATCGAATCCGCACCACCACTCACTGCACACACAAGCGTAACGCCATGCGTAAGCAACGCATGGTCGCGCAAAAACACCTCGACGCTCGTGACGAAATGCTCTAACGATGCAAGTACAACGATAGAAGCAGGATCAATGCGGTGCGCGGGCATCGTCTTGACTTGAAAAATCGGCGGTAGCTCAAGAGGCGTAATTTCAATCACGCGGCGTTGTTCGCGGCGTGGATTCGGCGGCGGTGACATGATATCAAGCCGTTCTTGGCTGCGCTCTTGCGGCACGTCTGTTGCGTCTTCTGGAGTACGTCTTTGGAAAGGAGTGCGGGCATCGCGGTTATCCATGCGCCCATCACGCCCAGTTCGTCCACTACGTTCACGTCCGCCGCGCTCATTCCGTCCATCCCGCTTACCACGCTCTGAACCCTCAGAACGAGCGTCAATAGGCGCTTCCAAAATTTCTGTGATGGCTGGCTCTGGCAGTGTGAGTAATTCATCCGGTTTTGCTTGTTTTCCAGGGTCCCGAGCATGAATTGGTGCGGGAACGTGTTTAAGCGGCTCTTTTTTGTTTGTGATAATGGAAGGCGCTGGTGTGCCGACAATCTCACCCCCAAACTGCACTTCTAAGCGCATGGTGCGCTCTGCTAAGGAACGCCGTACTCGTGCGGCGTGTAGCATAGGAAACGTTATGGCGCGTTTGGAATTAACTTCTTTTGCGGGTTCTACGGAAATAGTAATAGAGCGCTCCGCAAGGCGTTTTTTTTGGATATGCTTTACTGCAATTTTAACGTCCGCAATATTCAATACCTCAGCTGTTTTGGGCTGACGTTTATGAATGATTTTCTCCGAAGTATGCCCTACAACACTCTCTGGAACTACCTTCACGGTATTTTCCGCTAATGATTGCTCATTCGACGGCACGGTATTCGCGGTATCTTCGCGGCGAGGGGGACGACGAAATGGTCTGCGTGACTGAACATTGCTGTACCGTGCTGGCGGACGACGTGAACTTTGCCGTGAACCTTGCGAAGAGCCGCTTGAAGCACCCTGCGGAGAGCTTTGAGAACGAGGTGGTTGCTGTGTTTTATTCTGCATGAAAATGATAAGTCATAAAAGTTCATTCTTCCATTGTTACAAGTGTTGCAAGCGCGGATTCGTGCGCTGTTGATGCAGAGGGCATTGTGTATGCCTCGCCGCCACGTGTAAGGAGAAATTCATAAAATTGGTAAAGTCGCTCTTGGACTTCTTCGTAAGTGTCGTAGCGTACAAGGTCGCGCCGTGCTTCTGATGCCGCAAACAGACCTTTCAGGTATCCCGCATAAAATTTTCTAAACTCCCGTACCGCCAATGCTTCATTTTTGTATTGCACCGACCATCGTAAATGCTCCAAACACAAGTCAATACGCTCTTTAACGGTTGGTGGTGGTTCTTCGATACCCGTTTTTAAATACGTCTGCACCTGGCGGAAAATAAACGGATTGCTGACAGCCGTGCGCCCAATCATTACCGCATCACAACCAGTTTGGTCAAAGGCGGTTTTGGCATCCTGCGGCGTGTTCACGTCACCGTTCAAAATCACAGGAATCGAAACAGCGTGCTTCACTTTTTCCACCCACGCCCAATCAGCACTGCCATTGTGACCCATTTCGCGGGTACGGCAATGAATTGTCAGCGCAGCAATGCCCGCCTCTTGTTCAAGGCGTTTGGCAAGCTCTACGATGATGATGGAATCTTTATCCCAACCGAGTCGCGTTTTTACCGTTACGGGCAATTGTACCGTATCCACGAGTGCTTTCGCCATAGTCACCATCGTGTCTGGCTCCCGAAGCAGTGCTGCACCTGCTGCGCGAGCAACGACGTTTTTCACCCAACACCCGCAATTAATGTCCAGAAAATCCGGTTTTGCTTCTTCGGCTATCAGCGCCGCTTCCTTCATCACGTCAACATTGCCGCCGAAAATCTGAATTGCTACCGGACGCTCATCAGGTGCAATCGTGAGCTTTTGGAGCGAACGCCGTGCGTCACGAATCAAGCCTTCGCTGGAAATAAATTCCGTATAAACGATGTCCGCGCCAAGCCGCTTGCAAACAACGCGAAACGGCATATCGCTAATGTCTTCCATCGGCGCGAGCAACACGCCGCGTTCTACTTCTACGTGACCGATCTTCATGGTGTCTGAATTATGCTTAGAATATGGTAAGTTTGTAAAAATACGAAATTACCCACGAATTACGAAGATGAATGAAACGCGCCGTCAATCCTTCTGAAAAGTCTGCTTCAACGTTACCCACAAAATCCGTCGCCATTGTGCTATTAAGTGGCGGGATGGATTCGGCTGTATGCGCTGCCATTGCTCATAATGAGGGCTACGAACTTGCGGCTTTACATTTGAATTACGGACAAAAAACCCAAGCCCGTGAACTGAAATCATTTCACGCCGTAGCTGATTTTTACAATATTACAAAACGATTGGTTGTGGATGTCTCGCATTTCGCAGTGATCGGAGGTTCCAGCCTTACCGACCGCACGATAAGCGTTTCAGAAGCGGATTTGGCAACGAAGGACATTCCCACCAGCTATGTTCCATTCCGCAATGCAAACATCCTCTCGATTGCTACGAGTTGGGCAGAGGTATTGGGCGCAACAGCCCTCTACATCGGGGCTGTGGAGGAAGATGGAAGCGGCTATCCCGATTGCCGGAAGGAATTTTACGATGCGTTCCAAAGGGTCATAGACACAGGGACAAAACCTGAAACCCGCATCATTATTAAAACACCCGTCATTACGTTCTCGAAACGGGAAATTGTACAAAAAGGTACGTCGCTCGGCGCACCGCTCCACCTGACGTGGAGCTGCTACCAGCGTGAAGATGCTGCTTGCGGCGTGTGTGATTCGTGTGCGCTGCGGCTGCGTGGTTTCCAGCAAGCAGGGGTGGAAGATGTGATTCTTTACGCCTCAAAGCCCGTGTATAGCGAGATGCTGCGCTAAAGTAAATTATTGACTGCGGGTTGTTCGTAAAAGCCCTAAAATTCTTACTACACAGCTTGGAAATCAAACCACAGGAACACAGATGGCAGCTCTACAAACGGCTTCATTACCGCAGGGGGTGTAGCGGCTTCCAGTAACCTGACAATGAAAGGTATCAAATTGGTGTGCGAACGGAAGTTCAACAAGGACTGGTTGCGTCCGCGAACTTCCGCTTGTGCATCACTAATTAGTGGCATCACTAATCTCTACCAAACAGGCGTTTCCACACGAATTTCCAACGAGCGAGAGTAGAAGCGCCCTTCGGGGGTTGTGTTTGGGTACAGTTGGATTGTGCTACCGATGCCTGTTGCCGTGATTTTTGTGATAACGCCCGCAAGTCGCTTGGCAGCTTCTTGAGCACGTTTTTCGGCAATTTGCTGGTTTGCCTTAAACATACCTAGCATGTCGGTGTAGCCCACAACCGTCACCATAGATTCTGCCGTCATCGTTGGCTTCACATATTCGTCTATCAGGCGGAGATTGTCGCGGCTGAGGTCGGGTAATTCACGCTCTAACGTGAGAATGCGATAAATACCAACTTCCCTATCATTTCCAGAACGGCGACGTTTTTTTTGCACCGATACAAGTTCCACCGGAACCGAACCTGTCGCTTGCGACGGCTGTTCGCCATTGTCAAGCACGTCGAGCGTGTAACCTAAGGCACCTTCGGTACGGGGTATGGAGCTTTGATCCGTATTCAAATTCCACACCAGCACCGAATCCGGTGCTCCGAGTGCAGCGACACGTTTCAGGCTGCGCCCGCCTTGATTCGCCTTGAATGCCCATTTCGCCAGACCTGCCTGCGCGACCGTATTGAAGCGGAACGTGAGCGATGATGGCGTTGTAACACGCATGGTATCCTCAAGTACAATAGGCTTTAGAATTGCCGCATCGTTCGAGACAAATTCCACGCGGCGGTTTTCTTCCACTCTGGAAAGCTGGTCAGGGGCGGTTGAGCGGCGTTCAGGCAGGTCACGGGTTCTAATTTTTATCCGCTCCGATGCAATATTCCACACCGTCCGCAAATATTCTTGAATGGTCTCTGCACGACGGCGAGCAAGCGTAGAATCGGGCGTTTCAGCAAATGCGGAAGATGTTGCATCGTGACAGCCCACCAGCGTTAGTGTTGAAGACGCGCTTTGCTGCAAGCGCCTTCCGATGATGTTCAACACGTGGTAATAGGTTTCAAGTGCATCACTACTATTGAGGATGTTCAAGCCCCGTTCGTTGAACGATGCGGCTTCCGAAGGCAAAAGCCGTGCATAGCGCTTCGGAAGTGCTGCCGAATTCTGGTCAAAAAACACGTAATGTAATAAAGGAATCATCTGCTTCGTGGCAAATTCTTCCACGCGGAGCAGGCTCACAGGCGCTTCGGTATCGGTGGCAAACGCTTGAATCTGCGTGTTGAGCGTTGATGTAGCGGCAGTACGAACGCTGGCAGGAAGCGACATTGAGCGTTCAGGGGTACTAATAAACTTCACGGACAATCCCGCACGAATACTATGAACGTTCCACGACATATTCTTTGCAATCGGCGTTATACCGTATGCGTAGAGCGCTTCCGGTGTCACCACGAGTGTTTCAGTTTCGGAAAGCGTGATTGGAATATCGTAGCCAATACCGCCGATAAGGGCAATTTGCAACTGTGTAATATTAGGAATAGCTTCATTAGTATAAACATTTTGGCTGGTTGTGCCGTCGGGGAATCTTACGGTTCCGGTTGGCTCCACGAGGCGTTCGCTTTGGCTAAACCTGTTCGTCACCAACCATCCCGCCCGCCCGCCCGCCATCAGCGTAAGACCATTCAAACCACTAAACGGGAAACGAAACGGTTTCCAACCAAACAGCACCTCAGCGCCGATTGATGCTAACCGTGCATCAATGCTATAGTCAATAAAACCGCCCTGAATTTGCATCCCTTTCGCATCCACCAACGAGACATCGCGCGTTTGGCGCAGCACAGCACTTTGCACGGCATAGCCGAAACGAAGTGACGCACTCAATCGTTCGTTGAACGGTACTTCGTAAAGCATTCCGGCGCTCCAACCGCTGCCCTGCCCCTCTTTGTACCCAGGCGATGTGCTGATGAATCCAGGCAAGCCTATAAAATCCGCAACATGTTGATTGCGACTGTACTGACCAAATACGCCCCAACGCGGTTCTAATTCGGCTGCCGTTTGAGCAAAACTGCTTTGCGTTTGCATCAAACTCACGCATTGCGTCAGGATGTAAAACAGAAGAAGCAACCCCGTAGGATTGCTCTTTCTTGTAGTTTGTATGCTTGAAGATGGTATGCTTAAAGACTGTATAGCTACTTTACGCATTTTTAGTGCCATCAATGCGAATGCTGTCAATGTCTGATGACCGATACTCATAGTGTTTGTGCGGCTTATTACCGCATGACGGTAAATCCTGAAGCGATACGTTGTTTACTACTGCGTATCACAACAAAATATGTGCCTTTTTCTAAATTGCTGACATTTACCGTAATCGTATTAGCTCCAGCAAGGACACGCTCGTTCGTCAGCAAACTTTTCACCGTATTGCCCATTACATCAACAATAGTAAGCGAAATAGTGTCATTTTCAGGCACGGAAAATACGCACGTAAGTTCATCGGTTACAGGATTCGGATGCGACTCAAGAACAAGTGCTGCGGATGTAACAACGACGTAAAATCCCGTTAGTGAGAATTTCCCATTGATTGTTGTTGTCACCACACCACTACCAAGCGGCAATGAAACAGCGTTTTCTAATACTAACAACGTGGAACTTGTGCTACCAGATTGTGCGCGGAAGGTGAATTTATCTAAAAGCCCTGTTTGTGGGTCTATTGGCTGAACGGGCAATGTCAATTTTACAAAACGTTCACCACGAGCAACTGTATTTTCGGTAATACGGCGATCTTCGGGAACAAGCAAACTTTGATTGCAGCGCAACATTACAGAAAACTGCGTAGCACCTGTTTGTGACACATTACGGTTTTTGCGGAGATAGATCGGGATGTCCACCAATTTACCCTGCTCGGCTGTTACCGTGCCGACTTCCAGTTCCGCATCGCCGTCCACATGAACGAAGAAAAGAGAATCTGAACGGGAGGCACAACTATTTGTATCCCGAACGGTCACGGAGTACAAACCCGTTATCTGTGTCGGTGAGAATGTGCGGTCATTTGCCTGCGGAATTGGAATGTGCGTTTGCCCAATCACCTTGTTCCATTGGTATGATGCCGCAAGTGGTGCGGTGCAGATATTCCCGTTGATATTCACTATCGGTTTGGCGGGCAGAAGATTCATTTTGAGGACAAATGGCGCAGATTCAGCTGTACAGCCATTTGTTGCTACGCGCACTTTGTACGTGCCGGGCTTGGTAACAGGAACGTACGACCATTGTAAGTCTTTCATCAATGCGCCCTCGTAATACCATTCATAGGTGGCGTATTCACCAGCATACAGCCATATTGTATCGCCCTGACAGAATTGCGAGGCTCCTGTTATACGAGGCGTGATGCTCGTAAGCAGCGTCACAACTGCTGTTGACGTACCAGAACAGCCTTGAACGTCCAGAACGTTTACGGTATAGGTTCCGGGCTTTTTGACAGTAATAAAGCGCGTGGAATCGCCTGTTGACCATTGATAAATTTTGTAGCCATCGCCAGCATCCAGCAGCGCGGGACCGCTTCCACACATATAACGGAATCCGCCGATATTCACCGGCAGCCTATCTGTGCGATGGCGCGTACTAATAGATGACCGTCCCGAACAACCACTTTTATCGCGGACGATAACTGTATAAACATCTGGCTCCGTTACAAACAACGATTGCCCGTTGCCGACCAACACATTGCCTGTTAGACCTTTGTACCACTGATACGACAGATAACCCCCGCCTGCATCCAACGACGTATTGCCATTCGCACAGAATACTGTAGCTCCCGTGATGCTCGGGTTGATGTTGGGGAGATTGATAGTCAATGTTGTGCTGGCAGTTGGGAATGGAATACCGCTAAGGGTATTTACCGTGCCTGTGACAGCAAATTTATAGACACCTGATTGTAAGATAGGATTGGCAAACGTGAGTGTAAAAAGAGTGTCGAAATTATCCGTCGAACGCTCCATGCGACTCGAGAATACCTCAGTAACGGGATATTTTGCACCATCGGCACCTGTAATCGTAAAATCATCTGGTATAATTGAATTACACTTCATGTATTCGGAAAACAACACGTTTAGGTTTTGCACAGAACATGTGCCTTGGTCAACGGTAAGCGATACTATCCGTGGCGACGGTGCGCCTGAAGGAATAACTGTAGCACCGGTTACTCCAGTTCCAATAACGCCTTTCGAGGATGACGTAAATCGTAATTGATAGCCAGCAGTATTCGCAATAGTGTTCACAATATAGTTCGTGATGACGATATAATATGTTTCGCCAGCACGAACGGAAATCGTCGCATTAAATGGTGAACCTTTGCTGTCTTGTTTATTCCCCGCACCCGCGCCGTTTGCTCCTGTATTCCCAGGCATCGTGGAAAAATTGCAGCTTACCTCTGGAACCGCACCGGCGGCGATATCTGCACAGGTTCGTCCTGGAGGTATTAAAAAGACCGACCAATCATAGTCATCTCTTGGGTTATTCGGAATAAGCTCGAACCCAAGCTGCCCATCTGCCTGGGCAGTCACTTTGTACCACGCCGAATTACGCTCCACGCCGATACACGACAATCCAAGTTCGTTGATTTTTCCAAAACCACGATAGGAGTTCGGTTGAATAAACACGCTATCAGCAATGGGAAGCGCCCCGACGCAATCTTGCTCTGGCGCTGTGATAGCCTGTGCTGCAAGCCGCAACGCGGTGAATGGTGAAACCGCAACCAACATCGCAACTGCCATCATGGTGAAGCAGGAAGAAGCGGTGGTGCAAAAAGAATGGTATATGCTACGCATTATGGTAAAAGTAAGTGATACGTGTTTTTCTTGATACGAAAATCTATTCTACTCTGAGATTCTACTGTCAAGAATCGTACCAGTCTCGGAACGTCAAGCTCCATAGAGGGTTACAGTCTCTCAACATGGGTTTTTATCAGGGTTTTGTGTCCATGACAATAAAAAAAATATCCCTCTGCTATGCTTATGGCAGGTACTCTATCCAGCACTGCTGTTCAGTTTTGAGACAATATTGTTACAAAGTGATAATCCTTTAGTGCTTTGTACAATTACTCGTGCGATTTTTTAGTACCGAACGGATTTGAGCGCAGAGGCTGACGGAGACCGTCAAGAGAGCACAGAGAATCTACACGGCAGAAAAAAGATTCTCATTGGTTTTCGTTGGAATGACGGTCCATCGTTCATTGCCGCAATTTTTTTCTCCTAAAAACTGGTTTTTCCAACGGAAACCAATGAGAACTAAAAAATTTTATTTTCAAACTCTCCCCACGGGTACGTGGCTCCCTGACTCTGCGCTCATCGTACCGCAAAGCGTTCGGTACTGAACTCGTGCGATAATGATTTGAGGAAAAGATACTCACAAATAAAAAACCTGCCAAATCGAAATTTGACAGGTTCATTTTAAGCAAGAGATGTCCGTAATATTTGACACTAAGTGTCACTAATTATTTGACAGAGAATACATTAAAGAATACATTAACTTGTCCGCTTGGCATTCGCTTCTTCGATAAGTTTGGATTGCACCTGCTCTATTTTTTTTCTCAGAGAAGCGTTTTTTACGGCATCATCTGTAACATCCATCAATGCTTGATATGCCTCAAGCGCCTGTGAATATGCGCCCTGCATGACATAGATATTCGCCATTGTTTCGCTAACAAGAGCCTTCGCAATACGTGGCGTTTCGTCTAAAGCTGCAACAACGGCTGCGGGTGGCTCTGTATCGCTCTCGCGCTCCAACAATTCGTTGACCGATGGCATTTGTACCGTCGAAAGACGTTCTGCCAAGTCATCCAATTCTTGCGTGGTTGTATCTGCGCCGGAATGAGGCGGATGTTCATCGGCAATATCGTTGACCGAATAGCGAGAAACAGCGAATACACTTTGTTGATCGTCGAAAGGAATCTCAAAGCCACGTGTGGTGGGCAGTTCCGGCAATGAATACGTGCGGCGATACGACGGATGCCTGCCAAGTGAACCAGATTCCATACGCAACGAAGTAAATTCTAAACCCGGTATCAAACGGATATTATTACTTCTCAAAGAACTTTTAGGTGCAGCTTTGCCGAGCGGCTCGATAATTTGTAAATAACCACCAATTGTGCGTTTACTAAATGATTGCTCTTCAGGTACACTAACGATGGCGGGCTGCTTTTGCTCGGTAACAATCTTTTCTGCTGCCGACGGTACGTCAATCTCTTCCGGCTCTGTTTCAAGCGATTTCAGTGCGGCAGCGGCTACTAAGCCAGCTGAAGCAAGTCCCGTTGCAAGCGTTCCGTCCGAAAGGGTGTCAACGAAAGGCGTTGCGACCTCGCGTTCAACGACTTCGCGGAGAACATCCGGCACAACATACATGCTGGCTGAGGAAATTGCCGGGGAAAATTGTCGTCGGAGTGTACTGAAGCTACGAGTACGAGGAGTGGTCTGAATACCATGCTGAATGGCTTTGTCGGCGGAATCATAATCACCTGTTGCCATATGGGCGCGGGCAAGCACCAAATACGCCGTGACGTAATGCGGATACTTGGCAAGTCCAGTGCGGCAAAGTGCTATAGCGGCGGCGGCATCGCCACGCTCCAAGCACTGTTGCGCTTCGAGTGCAAAAGTTGCGGAAACGTTCATACAAATTCTCGTTTATGCTGCTGAAAACAAGGGAGGATTTTGTTGAATTTTGAGATTTCCGTAGTACGTGTTGAATTGGCGAAATAAGGAGGGGCGCAAATTCAAATCGTAAAACAATAGTCCCAAAACTTTTCTTATTCTATACCGAATGGTTCTACGTCGAGCGTTGGAGCGAAAAATCAGCAAAATTTAGCAAAGAAATTTTTGCCGACGAATTGTCAAAAATATCAAGACGTTGTTTTGCCTCTTCAATCAATGATTGTGCTTTTTTTTCAGCGTAATCAAGTCCACCGTAGGAGCGGACAAATGTGACGACTTCTCGAACCTCGGCGTTTTTCGCACCGTTTTTAATTACTTTTAAAATTGCTTTTGATTCTTTTTTTGTTGCCTGCGAAAAGGCGTAAATCAACGGCAGCGTAAGTTTTTTCTCTTTCACATCATTGCCCGTTGGCTTGCCGATGAGGTTACTACTGGTGTAATCGAAAATGTCATCCCGAATTTGGAACACACAACCCACAATTTCACCATAATCACGTAAAGCCGCCCTATGTTCAGGCACTTCGGAAGCGCTCGTAGCACCAATTTCGCAACACGTAGAAATCAACGATGCTGTTTTGTCGCCAATAATGCGAAAGTATGTAGCTTCGTCAATGTCGAGCTGGCGTGATTTCTGGATTTGAAGCAATTCGCCTTCACTCATCCGCTTCACGGCATTGCTCGTAATCCGCAAAAACTCGAACTCGCTGTTTTCTACCGCCACCAACAATCCCCGCGAAAGCAAATAATCACCAACCAGCACTGCTATCTTGTTTTTCCAAATTGCGTTGATAGATGCCATGCCACGCCGCTCATCAGCTTCATCTACCACGTCGTCGTGTACAAGCGATGCCGTATGCAGGAGTTCTACCATACTTGCCCCAACATACGTGCGGCGGCTAACCTCACCGCACACCGCAGCACTGAGCAGCACCAACATCGGACGAACACGCTTCCCACGCTGCTTCATCATATACCGAACAACGGTATCTAACAACAGAACGTTGGATTTCATTTGGTGTTTAAAGACTTCTTCAAACTCGCTAATGTATCGTTCAATGGGCTTGCTTATTTCGCTCAGGGTCATAATATGACGTAAAGATACGACAAGACCGTAAAATTACAAAAATTCTTCCGGCTTTTAACCATAAGGTTTCCACATTTACGACTTATTGTGTTCGCAGTTGCGGATGTCGTTGCAAACAGCAAAGACTTGAAGCGAGTGTTTGAGGGGTTTGAAGCCAAGCTGTTTGCCGATGTCGTCGCTGATTTTATTAAGCGATTCTTCTTGAAATTCCACGATATGACCGCATTCCGTGCAAATCAAGTGGTCGTGGTTAGGCATTTTGTCGGCAAGCTCGAAGTGGGCACTATCGCCTTGAAACCGATGTTTCATCAGGATATTGCACTTGGTGAGTAGGTCGAGCGTGGAGTAAATCGTTGCCCTTGATACATTCACACCTGCTATCCGCATGGCAAGATACAACTCGTCGGCACTAAAATGTGCTTCAAATTGGACGATATTATCCAAAACCAAATAACGCTCTTGCGTGTTGCGGTAGTTTTTTTGCTTGAGAAACGCTGCAAACTGTTCTTTGAGGTGGTCAAGATTCACATCGTTTGTGGTTTCGGTCGCGTTCGTCGCCTTGGCGGAACCGTTGAGGATATTCATAACAAATGCTTGTGTGCGGTAATCAAAAATTGAAATACGGGTTGTTGATAAAGAACTTGTTTGCTATTTTTAAGATTTGACCGTAGGGGTGCAAAGAAGCAGAAGCGGAGAAAGTTGACAATCTTTCTTTTTTGAACCTCTATTTTTTTGAACCTTGATTCTCTGCGCCCTCTGTGCCTCTGCGGTAAAAAACTTTAAACAACTTCATCGGAAAATACGAAGAAAATGCCTTTTAACACAGCGCGTTTACCAAAAACATCATAGAGCGTCCGTCGTGACACGCTATTGCAAGAAAACACGGATTTATCCCGCTAATCTTCTATCTTCGCAGACTCCAATTACTGTTTCTAACCCTCATCCCCCGCCTTCTCCCAGAGGAGAAGGAGCAATATCCGAAGCCCTCGGCCCTTTGGGAGGGGTTCTGCTCTGCTCTTTTCGACTTCTCCCCCGTGTAAAATTATCGAAATACCCTTCAAAATCGAAATTTATTCGCTAATTTCGCTGCTCAAAAACTTCGTAACAATTGTACATTTTCCACTTTCTTTCCTTGAACACAATGCGAGCATGGTCTTCTGAGGATTCCTACGAACTTTACAACGTTAGCGGTTGGGGTGCCGGATATTTCGGCATCAACGAGCAAGGCAATATGACCGTTAATCCGCGCCACGATATCGGCGTTGCGGTTGATTTGAAGGAGATTATTGACGAATTGATTTTAAAAGACCTTTCGTTGCCCGTGCTGGTGCGGTTTTCGGATATTATCGCCGACCGCATAGCCCAGATTTCCGGTTGTTTCGCGCACGCCGCGCAAGAATACGGCTTTCAGGGTAAATATCACGGGGTGTATCCGATAAAGGTCAACCAACAGCGCCACGTTGTAGAAGAAATTGTACGCTACGGGCGGGAGTTCGACATTGGACTTGAAGCTGGCTCCAAACCTGAGCTTCAGGCAGTATTGGCGATTATGGATAATCCTGATGCTGTTATTGTCTGCAACGGCTATAAAGATGAAGAATTCATCGAACTTGCGTTACTCGCGCAAAAAATGGGCAAGCGTATTTTCCTTGTGGTCGAAAAAATGAATGAACTGAAGCTCATCAAAACCGTTGCCGACCGCAATAAAGTTCGCCCAAACATTGGTATCCGCATCAAACTCACAAATTCTGGCTCTGGTAAATGGGAAGAATCTGGCGGCGACCAAAGCAAATTTGGGCTAAACGCCAGCGAACTTTTGGAAGCCATTGAGTACGCCCGTGACAACAATATGCTGGATTGCATAAAGCTCATTCATTTTCACCTTGGCAGCCAGATTACGAACATTCGCCGTATTAAAGCTGGATTACGCGAGGTTGCCCACTTTTATGTGCAGCTGCGCGGTATGGGCTGCGACGTAGAATTCGTGGACATCGGCGGGGGATTGGGCGTGGATTACGACGGTACGAACTCGCTTGCGGCAAACAGCATGAATTATTCCATGCAAGAATACGCCGACGACGCAGTGTATATGCTGTGCGATGCCTGCACAAAACACAAACTCCCACATCCGAATTTGATTACGGAGTCAGGGCGAGCACTCACAGCGCATCATTCCGTGCTTGTGCTGAATGTTCTTGAGGCTACGAGTTTGCCAGTCTGGGACGACGATAAAAATAAAGTGACGGAAACCGACCATCAAATCGTGCAAGATTTGTACTCGATTCACACCACAATGTCGCCGCGCACAATGATTGAAGGCTGGCACGACGCGCAGCAGATGAAGGAAGAAGCATTAAACTTGTTTAGCCTTGGTATTTTGGATATTCCCACTCGTGCAAAGGCGGAACGCCTGTTTTGGACGATTGCCCGCAGCGTACGGAAACTTTCGGCGAAGATGAAAAATATTCCCGACGAACTTGACCAACTCCCGAAAATCCTTGCCGACAAGTATTTTTGCAATTTTTCGCTATTCCAGTCGTTGCCGGATGCGTGGGCAATTGACCAAATGTTCCCGATTATGCCGATTCACCGCTTGAATGAACGCCCCACGCAGGAAGCCACGTTGCAGGATGTGACATGCGATTCCGATGGCAAAATCGAGAAGTTTATCGGCATGTATGACTATCCCTCGTTCCTGCCAGTGCATCCGCTCAAAGAAGATGAGCCGTACTACATAGCCGTATTTCTTGTTGGCGCGTATCAGGAGATTTTGGGCGATTTACATAATCTTTTTGGCGACACAAACGCTGTTCACGTCGTTATCAACAAAGACGGCGGCTACGAGTTTGACCAAATCATCGAAGGCGAAACGGTTGCGGACGTGTTAGAATACGTGCAATTCAACCCAAAAAAACTTGTTCGCACGATGGAAAAATGGGTCAGCACATCGGTGAAAGAGAAGAAGATCAGCCTTACGCAGGGCAAGGAATTTCTGGAGATGTACCGTTCGGGACTGTTCGGCTACACGTACTTAGAGGAATAACATAATGAGGCATAGTGCCGTTGTTGTCGTTTTTCTGTTTGTTGCAATCACAAGCGGAAACGCGGCGGCAGTTCTTGATTCCACTGCTGAACGCGGCTCTGTAACAAGTGCTATCACAAGCCTTGAAGATAGCACACGCCTTGATGCCCTTAAACTCAGCATCATTGGCGGCATTTCGGTCGGGGCGTTCGTTTACACGAATGTGATTCTCACGAAAGCGTGGTGGCGAGACTATCCGGAGCCGTTCCACTTCAACAACGATGACGATTACCTCTACGCTTTGAACGCGGATAAATTCGGGCATTTTTACACGCCTTATCTGCTCACGAACCTCTACGGGCAGGCGTTCCAATGGGCAGGAGTAGATACGACGACCAGTTTTTGGTTGGGGGCGGCAATTGGCGTGAGCTTCCAGACATACGCCGAGATACGTGATGGCTTCTCGCATTACGGTTTCAGTTGGGGCGATTTTGCGGCAGATGTGTTGGGAGCGGGCTATCCGCTTTTGCAGCGCAGTGTACCATTTTTGCGAAATTTCACTTTCAAAATCAGTTATTACCCGTCCGAAAAATATCGCGCCGGACAATTCGGCTTCATCATTGACGACTACGAAAGCACGTTTGATTGGTTGAGCGTCAATGTTCACAACCTCCTTCCCGAACCGCTTCAAAACTGGTATCCAGCGTGGGTGAATATTGCCGTTGGGCATTCCGTACGGAATTTGGATGGTTTGGGCGGTGGTCAGCACGAACTCTACATAGGCTTGGACTGGAACCTTGACGCTCTGCCGGATTGCGGCTGGTTTTGCAATCTGCTCAAGCACAATTTTAATTTTTATCATCTTCCCGCGCCGGCGGTGCGGATACTGCCGGATGTGGTATGGTATGGGTTAAAATTTTGACAGAATACTATGCTCAAGATACGGTGCGACATGCACAGAATTTGAAGCAATAAATGGAGAGAATTTGTGACGAACAATAACGAAACGGCAGCATTTTCGACGCGAACGATAGCCGAAGGGTTGATATTTTCCATGCTGTGGGCATCAGCCTCGACCGCCGGGAAATTTGGATTGCGATTTGCCGAACCGCTTGTGTTATTTGACATTCGATTTTTTGTGGCAGGCGCTCTGTTACTGGTGTACACACACGGCATACAGCGAGAGCGCCTACCCAAAACACAGGAATGGCGACAGATAGCACTCTTTTCGTTGCTCAACACCGCATTGTATTTGGGTTTGTTCGTAGTGGCATTGCGCTTCGTCGCAGCCGGCATCACCTCGCTTTCCATCGCATTAAATCCTTTGCTGATTAGCCTTTTTTCGTCGTGGTTCGCAAAACGCCGTATCCGTGCGAAAGAATGGGTAACGATTGCGCTTGGTATGGCGGGTGTGGGCATTGCAGCATATCCGCTATTGCAAACAAGCTATGCTTCTGTTGGTGGATTACTGTTGCTGGCGGGCAGCATGATTGCATATTCACTTGGCACGGTGTATTATTCGTCGGTGAAATGGTCGTTACCTCGACTGGTGGTGAACGGCTGGCAGACCTTGATTGGCGGCGTAATGCTGCTACCGCTTGCTGTGATACTGCACAATCAAAATGTTGTCACGCAGTTCAATATTCAATTTTGGCTGTCTATCGCGTGGTTAGTGCTGCCAGTGTCTATCGGCGCTGTTCAGTTATGGCTGCATCTGCTCAAAATTGACGCGGTTCGTGCTTCAATATGGCTTTTTCTTTGTCCAATTTTTGGTTTTATCTACGCAACACTGTTGTTAGGTGAACCGTTCAGCATGTACACCGTAGCGGGGACAGCATTCGTAATGACGGCGTTGTTGCTTGGGCAGCGACGATAAGTGTTCGGAAATAATGAAACCCGTTTTGGGTCGGTGAATCTTGCTACCTAACAGATTTGACCACAGAGGCTTGAGAGGGTTCAGAGAATCAAGAATATATGAATAGAGAACCTTAAATTTCATTTCCAAAACTCCGCGTTCTCTTTGCCTCTGCGCTCAATTTCATCGTAATGAGTTAGGTTCTAATGATAAAAAATATGAATCTAAAGTACATCGGAACAATCATAAAAACCCAACGAACAGATGGTTGCGTCGTTTTGGGCGATGTGACACCGCGTTTTAAAGGTGTGCCGAAAGGTGCGAGCATCCACGTAGGCTACACACAAGCATTTGCGCGACCGTACGTGGTACGGGATTGCCAAACATTTGGTTCGGGTAGATTCGCACTTTCGCTCATTGGCATCACAACGCCCGAAGCCGCACAGAAGCTGACAGAAATGGGTGTTTTTGCGGACGAAACTTTAGTGCGCGAACAAAGCGGCACGGAGTATTTCGAGGATGACCTTATCGGATGCGTAGTATTGAATGTGGAGACGAAAGCCGTGCTTGGTAAAGTCGTAGAAGTGTGGTATATGCCCGCAAACGACGTGTGGGTGGTGGATTACAACGGCAAGGAGCTTCCTATTCCAGCAGTGGACGCGATTGTAAAAATAGTGGATATCGCAACCAAAACGATTGAAATTTTCGTGATGGAAGGCTTGTTAGAATTGGTGGACGATACGCCAAATGATGAGAATGATAATGAAGAGGAGGAATAATGCCAACCAAATCATGGTTACGGATAGACATCATCACCGCCGTACCGCAGCTACTCACGTCAGTGTTGGGGGAAAGCATTCTTAAACGCGCTCAGGACGCTGGTTCAGTAGCAATCCATGTTCACAATTTGCACGATTATGGCGTTGGGCGCTATCGGCAAATTGACGACGAGCCATTTGGTGGCGGAGCGGGTATGGTGTTGAAATGTGAACCCGTTTTTGCCTGCGTAGATGTATTGCAGGCGGAACGATGTTATGACGAGATTATTTTCCTCACGCCCGATGGCGAACAACTCACGCAAACCATTGCCAACGAATGCTCCTTGAAGTCCAATCTCATTTTGCTCGCAGGACATTACAAAGGCATTGACCAGCGCATTCGGGATATGCTAGTGACGCGGGAAATTTCGATTGGCGATTACGTTCTGACGGGCGGAGAGCTTCCGGCACTGGTGCTGACCGACGCAATTGTGCGGCTGTTGCCCGGAGCCATGAGTGACATGGAGTCGGCATTGACAGATTCATTCCAAGACGGATTGCTTGCGCCGCCCGATTACACGCGCCCCGCAGAGTTTCGCGGCATAGGCGTACCGGAGGTGCTGCAAGGCGGGAATCACAAACTTATCATCCAATGGCGCGAAGAACAAGCGCTTCAAAAAACCCGTAAGCGCCGTCCTGACTTGTTGGGCGAATAAGTTTTTGTACTCAGACTTCAGTCCCTAACGCTTTGCGGTACAATGAGCGCAGAGTCAGGGAGCCACGTACCACGTGGGGAGAGTTTGAGAATATAATGTAGCCTTCTCTTTTTAGATTCTCTGCGCTCTCTTGACGGTTTCCGTCAGCCTCTGCGCTCAAATCCGTTCGGTACTAACGTGTTCAGGCATATAGATTCTTACGCGCTTGTCTTCGGCACAAAATCTATCCGAATTTCATTTTCCTTCGTAAAGAGTTTCTGCGCTAATGCTTGTACAGCATCAGCAGTGACGGCGTTGTAACCATCCATCAGCGTGAACGTACGGTTTGGGTCGCCGAAAAAGAGCGTTTGGTGCGCTGCTTCATCTGCAATACCGTTGGCGCGTTGGAGCGTTCGCGCAAGTCTTGTGGTAAGTCGGTTCTGAGCTTTTGCCATTTCTTGCGGTGTCACGCCTTTTGCAGCTATGTCGCTCAACACCGCATATACGCCGTCATACAGCGCTTCGCAGGTGATTCCGTCGCCGTTGGCAATGGTGTAAATGGTGAAAAGCGAGGTAAATTGGCGGTCGTCGAGATAACAGTTGATTTCGGAGGCGATTTGCTGCTCGTACGCCAATGCTTTATAAAGACGGGAGCTGATGCCGTCGGAAAGGATGCTCGAAAGGATTTCCGCAGCATTGACCTCATCGTTGATATAGCCCTCGCCGTGAAACGACAGAAATAGCGTATTAGTAGGGATAGCATCTTCCACACGCTGGTACCGCCCGCCCGTATAACGATATTCCGATTGGAAGTTTTTGCGACGAACAGGCGAAGCACCTGCTTGAATGCTGTTAAAATACTTCTGAACAAGTTCCAACGCGGCTTCTGGCTGCACCGCGCCACACACCACCAAACACGCATTGTCAGGGCGATAAAAATCCGTAAAAAAATTCTGCACATCCGCAAGCGTCGAAGCGGCAATATGCGCCGGATCGCCATAGACTTCCCAGTGGTAGCCCGCTTCCGGCGCAAACGCAAGGCGGTTTTGCACCCGCGAAAACGTGCCGTAGGGCGAGTTCTCCACGTTTTGGTTTATTTCTTCCAGCACAACATTTCGTTGAACATCTAACGCCTCTTGCGTAACGCCAAACGCCGCCATACGGTCAGCCTCAAGCCAGAGCGCAAGCTCCAACTGGTGCGCCGGGAGCGTCATGTAATACGTTGTTTTGTCGTAAGTCGTGTAAGCATTGTTGTCACCGCCCGCCTCGGTACAATATTTGTCGAACATGCCGTGTGCCACGTTTTCAGAGCCTTCAAACATCAAATGCTCAAAAAAGTGTGCAAAGCCAGTATTGTCAGGCGATTCAGAGTATGAACCCACTTGATAAGTGACGGCAACCGCCACGACAGGTGCAGTGAATTTGGGAATCACGACCACGCGCAAACCGTTCGCCAGCGTGTGCTGCGTAATGGGAAGGATGCCTGTTTTGGGTGACTTAGGCGAGAGAATTGTACTCATAGTTCGTGTTTTTAGGGCTGGTTTTATTTGCAAATACATGATCAATTTATCATGTTGGTCGCTTAGAGACGATTCCCGTCAACTGCCATTGTGCGTCGTCAAGTGCTTGTTGCGCTGTTTTTTTACCAAGCAGCGCTTCTACGGTTGCTTCTTCGATAATATGTTCGATGTCGAGCCACTGCGGATGCACCGGTGGCATTTTGGAACTCAAAAGCTGTTGCGAAAACGTGTCACGGTGCGGTACGGTGGCAAAATACTCATCGTTCACAAACTTCTTATCCGCTGGAAACCCCGCTTCACTAAACGCTTTGCAAAATTCTAAGGTATTTTTACCGTTCGTCATAAACAGCGCAAATTTTTTGGCAAGCTCTGCATTCGACGATTTCGCATTTACCGCTACATAATCCGCCCCTGCAAACGACACACTCTGTTTGCCAGCCAGCCCCGGAACAAGTGCCGTTCCATAATTCAATTTGGCGTTATCGCGCTTAATTTGGTCTAAGAGCCAACTTCCCGTTACCACAAAACCAAGTTTCCCCTGAATAAACATATTGTCTAACTGGCGCTGTGTCTCAACAAAACCACACCGTGCAAGCGCTATGTACGCTTCTAAGGCTTTGATGTTTTCGGCGCTGTTGATAATCGGTTTACCGCTTGCATCGAACACATCGCCGCCGGAACTCCAAAAAAATGACAGGATTTTTTTGTACAATCGGTGTTCGTCCGCACCGTTCACACCAAATCCATACACGCCGTCACTACTCGCCTCGCGGATTTTTTCGCAGGCGTTCATCACATCGGTAAACGTCATGGGAGTTTTTGTAACGCCGACATTTTTGAGCAAATCTTTGTTATAAAACATCACTCGCGTATCCACAATCCACGGAAGCGCATAAACACTGCCCTTGAACAAGGCTGGGGGTGCAACAAACGGCACGAATCTGTCAAGTTTGATGCCGTCGTTGGAAAGGTTTCGCAAAACGCCACCAGCGGAAAATTGTGCTATCCAATCAGCACCAAGATGTAGCACGTCGGGCGCAGTGTTCGAGTTAAACGCTGCAAAAAGTTTGGTTTTGCCGTTGCCCCAACTGAGCGGAACACTATGGACTTTACAATTATTTTCCTGCTCAAAACGAGCGATGAGTTTGTCCAATGCAGCACGTTGCGACGGCTCACTCCGAAAATGCCAGAAGGTAATGGTTGGCACGTCCTGTTGTTTCGTTTCTTCTCCTTTGCGGGAACAAAACGAAAAAAGGAAAATCGAAAGCACCGCCATTGAAAGCACAACGCGCGGAACAAGCCGAAGCATCGTCGTCATCATGTCCATCATTGCTATTCTGTCCTCGAAGAAGTACGTTACAATACAAGCCTTATGTAAAGCATAAAAAAGCCCTCATCTAAAACTTTATATGGTTTAGATGAAGGCAAATTTACAAAAGAATTACATCTTCACAACTAAAAAATCACTTTAACTTAATTTTTCTAACGCTATATTTTTGAATGTAATAAAACAATCAAGCTAATGCGAATTATGAAGCATATTCCATCGCTTTTTTATTTAATCGTAAATGTATTTGACGCACGTTCTTTGTAAACGCCGCTTTGCGTAAGCACTCGTGCGAGAATCCGTACATTCGTCAATCCCGTGCGCGAGAGTCCCGCCGAATCTGGTACGCTGTACATAAGCAAAAGCGTATCACACTGCTTCGTTGCCGAAAATGCTGGTGTATATGCCATAGTGAAAAAGCGCGTTGTGTCTATCACCGTTGCCGTACCTACGCGGCGTGTTGCTACTTGTAAGCCACTTACTTCTTTAATAGAAGAATACGATAAATACTGCACTTCTACAGCGACTTTTGCGCCCGCTGCTTGGGCTGCTGACGGTGTTACCCATGCATTACCATTGATAATTGGAAAATAATCTTCCGAGATTTGTCCGGGTGACACCACTTCTTTCGTACAAGCAGACAGCACGAAGAGGCTCAATCCCACGAGACCCGCAAAACACGCGGTGCGAATAACATGAATATATTGCATAGTTTTTTTGAGTGTTAAAAGTTAGAGTATCGTCACGTATTACGGTTTATCCCACCATACCGGAATCAAGCCTATGTAATCCGCAGCTCCAGCGACTTCCTTGTTCGCATTAACGGGGTTGTACAGGTTTTCTGTGGTACCCGGCAAAAAGCGGCGCGGGAACTGTCCTTTCATCGCAGAATTTGGATTTGTCGGCTGTTGAAAATTCGTATAAATATCGGCGCTGAAGTCCATGCGGCGCATATCCACCCATGTTTCAGGATGCAGGAACATGGCAATATATTTTTGCTGCATAATGTTCTTCAATGTTAGAGACGAGGCATCTTTCGCAACGGCAGCACTCGCTAAATACGCCGTTTGAGCAGCCGCTGCCACACCAAGTTTGACCAAATGCGCCGTGATACCTGCTGTGTATGCTGTATAGGCACGTCCTTTGTCACCCGAACGGAACGCGGCTTCTGCCTCGATAAACCGTACTTCAGCGTTTGTGAAAACAAGCTGCACACCAGCCGGACGTGCGTACCAGCCGGACGTATCAGGAACTTCCGGTGGAACTTTGGTTGTGAGATACACACCATAAAAATCTGTCCGATTCGGGCTCGGCGTAGTTGCCTCACCAGAACCATTGATAACACCACCGCGATTACCCGGAGCAATGATTTGCAGACGGGGGTCAATGCCACCACCCAACGTTGTACCATTGAGCATGTTAATAAAGTACCGACCAAACGTTGCCGTGTTCACATTGGCACGTGCGGGAGCCCATGGATTTGTAAGAGCTACTTGCGTAATATTAAACTGCAATTGGGCATCGTCGCTGTTCGCTTTTATCCCGTTATCAATCGCCGCCAGCACTGCTTGTGCGCTGTACGAGGATTTTTTGGACAAATGATTGAGTTGGCGTGCCCGCAGCGAATACACCAATTTTATCCATTTACTCACATCGCCGGCGAAGAACAAATCCGCATCGCGGTCGCTCAAAGGGCGTAGATTACTGGATGCAGGTTTATTGAATTCCACCAACGCCTCGTCCAAGAGCTTTTGTACCGTCGCGTAAATCTGTTCCTGCGTGTCGTATTTGGGCGTGTAGTTCGCTGCTGCATTAAATGCGTCGGAATACGGAATATCACCGTGGCAATCAGTCAAATGCGCTATCCAGAGTGCCATTAGCGTTTTGCCGGCCCCCACGTAATACGGAGAACCTTCCTTCGTTGCAGCTTCTATCAAAGGCTTGATGTTGCCCGTCGTGCGGAAATAGGTATCGTTAAACGGGCTTGCAAGGTTGGTCAAGAAAAATTGATCTTTTGCGTTATTGATTGTCCGTCCGCCGAGGTGCTGGACGTAATAACCGCTTTGATTTACGCTCAAAAAGTATTGCTGCGAGCCGTTCGAGATGATACCCGGCAAAATAGCCGATGGAGCTGCCGTTTCGGGATAATTCGGGTTGGTATTCACGTCCAGAAACGAGTTACAACCACTCGCAACTAACCCGCAGACCAACGAAAAAAGAAGAATGAGCTTTTTCATAATCATAATAAAATAGTATTGTCTTGATGTGGAATAATAATACAAATGAGGAACGAGAAAATTCTTAATTCTCAATTCCTAATTCTTCATTACAAAGCTACAGCGTCAATCGTAAGCCCACCGTGAAGCCCTTCGTGGAAGGAATACCAAGATAATCCATGCCGTTCGAGCCAGCACCTTTCACGCCTGCGCCTGCTGCGGACACTTCCGGATCCATGCCCGAATATTTCGTGAATAGCAGAAGGTTTCTGCCTGTAAGCGTGATTTCCGCGCCGGAAATCGGTGTGCCTTCAAACAATGTTTTTGGGAAACGATAGCTCAGATTTACCGTCCGGAGGCGCACCCACGAACCATCTTCCACAAAGTTTGCTCCAGCACCACCGTAAAAGAGACGGTAATAGTTTTCCGTAAGCTCTACTGATTTTGTGTTTGGAGTGTACGTGGTATCAGTGCCGGAGATAGTCCGTACAACGCCCGTGAGGACAGCAGTTTTGTAGCGGTCAAGCGTTTTTGTACTCATGCCTGCACGAACCATTTCCCATTCAGTGCCATTCACAACTTTGCCGCCGATGCGGATATCCCATAAAAACGAAAATGTGATATTATCAAGCGTGAAGGAATTCGTAATGCCAATCATCGCATCTGGCTGACGATTACCAGCATACTTCCACGTCGCGCCGTTAATCGAAAGTGGGTACCCCGTTGTGCCGTCAATCAAGATGCTGTTTTTTCCATCGGTCGAGCGTTGGTAGTCGTTTACACTGATTGCTTGCAATGGATAACCCGGGAATGCCGACCCACGTGCAACATTAGTCACTGAAGCATCGGACTGATTTAATTCCGTCAACACCGACGGCAACTCGACAACTTTGCTCGTGTTTGCTGTGAAGTTCACGCCCAAAAACCACGAAAAATCGGCAGTTCTGACGGGTGTTGCAGTCAATAGAATTTCCACGCCTTTGTTCTCGACGGTTCCACCATTCAAATATGCAAAGATGAAGCCAGAGCCTTGGCTGATGCGTGGCGCAATAAGCTGGTCAATGGTGCGCTGGCGATAAACCGTGACATCAAGACCAATGCGATTGTCAAGGAATTTCAACTCCACACCTGCTTCGATGCCTTCTGTTGTTTCAGGTTTGAGCTGGTCATTGCCTGCCCAAAAGTCATTACGGAAGCCGCCGCCAAGATAGACATTTGAGGTAAGCGCTGTTCCCGTGCGGTACGGCGAAGCATCTTTGCCCACGCGAGCATAAGAACCACGTAGTTTGCCGTAGCTCAAGAAGTCAAACCCTAAATCCTCGTTAAACACATAACCAAGCGTTGTGGAATAATAGAAGAACGAACGGTTTGCCACCGGCAACGTGGAAGACCAGTCGTTACGGGCGTTCAAGCCGATGTACACTTTGTCTTTCCAGTTCAGATTCGCGCTGCCGTAAAACGAGAACAAACGGCGCTGTGTGATGCGCTCCACCACACGGTTTTCAAGCGGGTCAGTGTTGTTGATGCTCACGAAATCTGGGTTAATGAAGTTTCTACCGAAATAATCTGTCGCGTTAAAGTACTCCGTCTCCACTGAGTTTGCGACCAAAAAATCAGCCTTAATGTCTTCGGAAATATACGGTTTGAACGTGAGCAAGAGATTTGAGCTGAGGTTTGCGCGGTTATTTTTTGACTCCGAAATGCTTCCTTTCTGACTATTTGGTAATGACGAGCCGTAGGCACGAACACTAAGGCTCCGCTCGTTTGTGAAGTCTCCGCCCGCACGGTACGTGACATTAAGCCATTCAAACGGGTCATAGACCATACTCACATTGCCGATTATCCGGTCAACATTGTCCGTGATGGGGCATTTGTTGATTGCAAAATATGGATTGTCTGCGTCGTCCGTCGTGGCAGAATTCGTCAAGAAGCGCCGCCTTGTACCGTCGGAGTTTTGCCAGTTCCGCATGTCGTCGTTTTTGGGCCAATACACCGTACTCCAAAGGTATCCGCCCGTACCGGCAAAATCACCTGTGTACAAGCCTGCGCCTTGAAGCACTTTTGTGCCGCCGGAGTTGGTATAATTAAGCGAAGTGTTGATCTTGAAACTTGAGGAAACCGCCGCGCCGCCGTTGAAACGGAACGAAAGCCGCGTCCAGTCTGTGCCGGGAATAATCCCTTTTTGATTAAACGATGAGCCGGAGAAAAAATAATTTAAGCGATCACTCGCGCCCGAAACGTTGATGTTGTGTTGTTGTGCGAACCCCGTCCCGAAAAAATTACCCATGTTGTCGTATATCGCCTCGCCCGGCTGAAAACGCGGACCGTAAGAATTGCGGGTCGTAACGTCATAAAAGCCGCCCGTGCCTTGTTTGTAGATAGATTGTGTTTCGGGCAATTTGTTTGCCACGTCCCACGAAAACGAATTACTGTAGGTCACTTCTAACTTCTCTTTGAAGCCACGTTTGGTAGTGATAATCACCACGCCGTTTGCAGCACGAAGCCCGTAGAGTGCAGCAGCAGCAGGACCTTTAAGAACACTCATGCTTTCGATGTCGTCGGGGTTGATGTCCATTGCGCGGTTGGAGTTCGAGACGCTGCGAGCAAGTTGGGCGTTGAGCGAACTATTGCCGCCTGCAGTTTCGGCAGTTGTGTTGTTATCCATCGGAATACCATCAATCACGAACAGCGGCTGATTGTCAGAATCCACCGAGTTTCCGCCACGAATAATAATGCTGGAACCCGCACCCGGAGCGCCGCCGGCGTTTGTAATCTGTACACCCGCGATTCTGCCTTGCAGCGCGTTTACCATGTTTTGCTGCGACGATTGCGAAATTTCGTCTGCTTTTATGTCCTGCACGGCATAGTTGACCGCACGGCGTTCGCGTTCAACGCCAAGTGCCGTCACAACCACGTCGTCAAGCAATTTGGAATCTACTTTCATCACCACGTCCACCGTCGTTTTATCGCCAATGGAAACCTCCTGCTTTTTCATGCCGATATAGCTGAAAATAAGCGCCGTTGCGCTTCCGGCGTTGATGGAATACGAACCATCTTTGTTGGTAAGTGTGCCAGTATTGCCACCTTTGACGAGGATTTTTACGCCAGCAAGCAGGCGTTTGCTATCATCATCGGTGACTTTACCAGTAATCGTGCGTTGCGCCCATGCGAGCGTCGAACACGCACACAGCGCCAGCAGCAATACACATACATATCGTAGAAGCCGTGTATTCATAGAACCTCCTAAAGGAATGTAGATTGAGAAAAAAGCGACAATTGTCGTTATAGTGTATCAGAATAACAAGGTATGATGCCTTCAACAAGGCTTTTGCAGAGAGTTTTTCGCCGCCAGCAAAATATCTTTTTAGATAGCCAAAGTCAATACTGAAAATTCAGTATTTGGAGCCTCAAAAAACCATACTGCGGGAGACGTAAATGGCGACAGAAGAAACCAAGTGCTACGAGAATACGAGAAGCGGCATTGTTCGTAGGTACGTCTCGTAGGTATGTTTCGTAGGTATGTTGTCCATGGAGGGACGTAAGCAGGTTATATTCCGTCCGCAAGCAGCTGTTCTGCCACATATTCGAGCGCATCGGGACTTTGCAACCAGACAGTGTGAATGCCAAGCGATTGTGCGGCATGGATATGTTGCGAGGAATCATCTACAAACAAGGTTTCTTCAGCCTTCCAGCCCATAGTGTCCAACACGGCGTAAAAAATTGCGGGCTGTGGCTTGCGAAACCCCATTTGGTATGATAAAAACAAGCGGTCAAACTGTGCGAAAAGTTCACGGCATTGATGCTGGACATAGTTGATGTGCAATTCGTTCGTGTTGCTCAACAGTACAGCAGGAAAGCGAGTTTTGAGACGTTCAAGCATTTCTATACGCCCCGGAAACACGCCTAATAGCATCGAATTCCACGCCGTAGCAATCGCTTCATCGGTTCCTTCCAAGCCAATTTCGCGTCGAAGTCCTTCGCAGAATACTGACGACGAAATAGCGCCGATTTCGTATTGTGTAAAAACTTCCGGTTGTACTTGCCGCGTGTAGCGCACTGTTGTTACATTGCGCGTTTGCAATTGAGCAAATCCACGCTCCACACACTCGTAGTCAATGTCGTACAATACGCCGCCGAGGTCGAAGATGAGGTTTTTGGGAATCATCAATGAAAGGCTGAATAGTTGATGAAAGGCTGAACTTAGGGGGTAATGGCATTAAGTTAAGGAATCTCCCTCATCCCGACCTTCTCCCAAAGGGAGAAGGAGGGAGATTTGAAGCCCTCTACTTCTGGGAGAGGGTTTGGGTGAGGGACTTAACTTAATGACATTGGAACTTAGGGGGTATTTTTTAGACATTTTCTGCTGCTCAAATCACTTTTCTCAGTCGTAAACATTCCAAGAGCCAATCTCGTTTTTTAGCCAATTCAGGAATGCTCATATCATCTTGCGTCTTGGCAAAACGACGAATGGCGGCGGCGTGAATCTGGCTGATGGCGCTTTGCTTTTGGGTTCCGCTCGTGTGAACATTAGACGCAAGGCTTAGAGCTAATTTTGCTGCAAGAGTGGAACATTCCTGCCGCAACTGACGTTCGTGTGCAACGACATCAAAGGCGTACTGAAGGCTCTGACGCTCGTTATCCACCGAAAAAAATGGCTCCATTTTCTTGCGTGATTTATTTGTGACCACAGGCATCGGGCGCATATAACCGTCAAAAAGCTCTAAACCATGCGTGGCTGTTTCGTTGTGTTCCACCGAAAGCAGTTCCCATGCTTGTTGTGTGCCGTTCATCTCGCGACTTTTACGCTCTTCCTGAAGGCGTTTGGTTTTGAGCGTCACGCCGATTTCCTCTTCGCTTGCAATCCATTCTAAAATTTGCACCACGTCGGAGTCGTTCGAGGCATAAATGTCGCATACATTTGCCTCGTCGCTAAAACCCGCATAATACCTCATTCCCCGAAAAATTTGCTGAAGTGTTTTGGACAGCGCTCGCACCAAATCTGCCTTCACGATGATACTAATCGGCTTGATGTCCGTACCTTCACCTATCATATCCACCTGCACCATCACATCCACCGCGCCGTTGCGGTATGCCTGAAGCGCCTTCTGGCGCTCGGCATCGGGAACGTCTTGCCCAATGCGGGCTGAAACATATTGCGGAAATTGCTTTTGCACAAACTCCAAAGTAGCAGCCGCATGGGCGTTGCTCATAGCAATAACGAGCATCTGGTGTTGACGCTTTTCGTGTGTGGCAGGATTAGAAAGTGATATTTGGTGTTGAGCGCGGCGTTTTTCGCCAAAACGCTCGAATGCTGGACGCAGCAAGGCATCCAAATAAACTTCGTGAAATCGTAGTTTTTTTCGTGCAAGAAAAGCATCTACCTCGTTGCCGTTGCGGTTTTCGTCCGCCATTTTTGAAAGCGAAATATCCACGATTTCACCCGTGTCTGTATTCTTGAGTTTGACGTTGTAGTCAATCACATGCACTGCCACACGTTTCAAAATGCTGCCTTCGGCGTGAGCATCGCGCAATGCAACTTCGTGGAGTGGCGTGTAAAATTGTGTGAGCTTCCCATCGGCTCCCTGCCTCGTTTCCGTCGGAACGCCAAAGAGTGTTTTGTTATCGGAGCGCATGGGCGTTCCAGAGAGCGCTACACTACAGGCAAAGGGGAATTTTTTGATATTCATTGCCCACGTGCCTTCTTCGGACAAATGATGCACCTCGTCGAACACAAACATACACAATGTTCTACGGCAAAATTGCAACAGGGCTTCGTTGCCGCCGCGACCGCTTGCATACTGATATGTGGTTATAATGACATCGGTGTGGAGATTTTTCAGAAAGGCACGTTCATTGTCGGCAATACAAAACGAAAGTGGTGGTGCACCGAGATGCCGCATAATCGTCCCTAATTCTTTTGGATCAGCGTATTGGTCACGCAGATTGCCACGCGGCACGAATACAACCAGCTTTTGTGCGATACACAACGAACGCGCCACAAGAAACGATGCTAATGCGGTAATTGTTTTGCCATAGCCCGGCACGAACACGCCGAGATGATTCGCTTCACGCTCGCGGAATGCCTCAGCAAGTTTGAGCAGAAACTCATGCTGCCCGCGCCGTAAGCGGAATGCACCGGAAAGCGTAATACCGGGAATCATTATGCCCGGACTCGTGTTTGCTGTTGGGAGATGAAGAATTGGTGATTGGTGGTGCACCGTATTGGTGGCTGAATCCTCTGCTGCCGCGTTGAAAAGCGTCATAAGTTCTAATTTCATCCCATTCGTGCTACATCTTCGTTATTGCTGCCCGATTGCTACACCATTGCAGCAGACGCAAGTTAGTAAAAACTTGTACGCCAATGA
This sequence comes from Candidatus Kapaibacterium sp., assembly GCA_025358765.1. Lineage (GTDB taxonomy): Bacteria > Bacteroidota > Ignavibacteria > Kapaibacteriales > UBA4661 > JANYIG01. The sequence goes on along the minus strand of JANYIG010000093.1, from coordinate 68,299 downwards.
ATAAGGGTTTTCCACAGATTTTACACCATCCTTTTCTACCTAAACTTACTCCTACAATTGAATCAAGGCTCGGCATTCCGCATAAAAATATTTCCCAAAACCCCTATTGAAATTCATTCGCCTCATTGGACAACAGACACTCACTTCACCACCACCACCTTCGCCGTCTGCACGATGCCGCCCGCTTGCAACCGCACAAGATACACACCGCTCGGAACACCAGAAACATCCCACTCAAACCGTTGCTCTCCGGCAGCAAACACGCCGTCGGCAATGGTGGCAAGCTCCGTGCCGAGAGCAGTATAAACCTTGAGGACAATGCGTTCGCTGCTCGGAAGGGAAACTGTGCAAACCGCCCTGCCAGAACTAGGATTGGGTTGCACATTCATTGGTATCGTGCCTGTGACTGCTACCGCTACCGTCATAAGGGGATTTCTCACAAACGTGGTTGTTGCTGTTGTCACAGGTGGAATGACGTTGAAGGCGGGCACGTTATAGTGGTTGAAAGTTTGATAAGGTTTATCAGGATTCAAGCTGCTTGGAACACCAAGCAGCTTCGGGTCGCTCACACACATCAACACGTCGAGGGTTTTATCGGTCTGGCTTGTGGGTAAATCCGGCACAAATTTGTTAAATGTGTACAGCCCTCGCTCGGACACTGCTGTGAAGCCAGACTTTGCAGCAAATTGGCGTGTGGGAATAGGATTGTCGGGATTCACACCTAAACGAACAGCAATAATCGTGGAATCATTGGTGCTTTGGGAACCTGCTCCCGTGTTTGTGATTCTGGTCGTACCCGGAGACGGAAACGAGATGGTGGCTATGCCGCCGTTGTACGCACCCACGCCCGTAACGGGGTCGCCGGAAACTTGATTGCCAAATTGGTCAACAGCTTTGAAACGAAAGGTTGGTGCAGTCTGCCCAACGAACATTTGTGATGGCACAGTGACCAATTTGTTGGTATCTGTTTTGTCTTCCATCAACACTGGTGCGATGCCCACAGCTTCACTCGCAATGAGGTGGACGGTGGAGGAAGTATTGAAATCAACCCCATGATAACACCGATCGCAATTACCTGCGACAATACCAATAAGCTGGACATTATTACTTGTCACACCCCATGCTTGAAAATCAGGAAACGAGGCAATGCCAGTTGTAGCATCAGACCATACTCTTTGATAATTTAAAAGTGGTGTGAAGGCTTGGTTTAGAGGTGGATTTCCTCCTGCTAAGAAAATTGCGGCAGCTGTTGAGTTAGTAGCAATGTTTCCAAAAGGGTCGTAGGTTATCAATGTAATAACATTAAAATCAGTTGAATCAGTGTTGTTAAAACGAACTGGCTTACCCACAACAATGGATGAGAGAGCGCCCGGAAGGATAATGGTATTTCCTGTAGCGGTGCGTCCAGTGTGATACCCTGCCGTTGCATACAGACCATTTTTTAGTTTGGCAAAATCGGCACTATATGCATCACCACCACGTAGTCTCACGGTAGTGTTTGTTGCCTGTACAGTCGCAATCGTTGTGGTGATGCCGAGTATGAGAGAAGAAGAGGCTCTGCCCAGCATGCAAAATCCCTGAAAGGTAAAGATACCGTTTTGTGCTTGCACGGGGGCGAATTTTGTTTCTGTTGGGTGAGCATAATCAAATCGAGCGACTAACGCACGTGAATACAATCCATCATTCGGCGAATCCAGCGTGAGGCTGGCTTGCAGCGTGTTTTCAGTCGTTATTATCGCGCCTGTAGAATCCATCACAGCGGCAATGATGCTCGCATTACTTACTACATCCGCTCGAAACGGACCAATGCTCACGGTCAGCGTAGTGGAGCCGTCCAAACGTTGCCCCAACAACTTCAGAAAACGTGTCGGTGTAGCGGTTGTGGTTTGTGCTTGGGCGCTTGCCGCGAACGTAAGCACTACAAGCGCGGTAACAAGCACAGTATGGAGTTTGAAGGATGTGCGTGTTTTTCCCTCATCCGCCATTGAAACGATGGCACCTTCTGCTGCCACGGTTTCGTGAGGGAGAAGGAGGCAGATGATAGTCTGGATATTCATGGTCGTTGTCCTTTTATGGTGATGGTGGGGTTTCAGAGCAATTCCTCACTTAGCGAACTATCTCCTCATTTTTTTAAACGATCTCAAGTTCGGAACCGTCTTTGAAGAGGGTTCCGAAATCTTGATAGTATCCAAATTACACGTAACCTAAGCCATCGCGGTTATTCTTCGCGTTTTTTGCCGAATGGTTTTCCGCCCGGTCTGCCGCCTGGTTTCCCGTAGGGTTTTCCCGCTGGTCTGCCGCCGCTTTTGTAACCACCACCGCCAAATTTCTTTCCACCGCCCGAACCGCCTGCGCCGAAACGTGGGCGTTCGCCACCTGAAGCGCCTGAACCAAATCGTGGGCGCTCACTCCGTTCACCGCCTTCGGAACTGCTGGATTCACCCTCTTTGCGGAACCGTGGTTTATCACCGTAAGGTTTAGCACCGCCTGAACCACCTGCACCAAAACGCGGTTTGCTTCCAAAACGTGGACTATCACCACCTGAGCCGCCCGAACCAAAACGTGGACTATCACTACCGCCGCTAAAGCGCGGACGCTCACTGCGTTCGCCACCTTCGGAACCGCCCGATTCACCTTCTTTACGGAACCGTGGCTTGTCTCCATATGGCTTGCTCCCGTATGGTTTACTGCTGTATGGTTTATTCCCGCCATCAAAACGTGGACGATCATTACCTCCGCCTGCACCAAAACGTGGACGATCACTGCGTTTGCCGCCTTCGGAACCGTCCGATTCACCTTCTTTGCGGAACCGTGGTTTGTCGTCGTAGGATTTATTGCCGTAGGATTTACCAGCGTAGCCACCCGATTTCCTATCATCAAAACGTTTAGGCGGAAATGTTTTTTTGAACCCTCGCTCTTCCATTGCAAAATCTCGCGGCGGGGCGATGAATTCTTGATCTTTTTTGAACCGTTTTTTAGGGCGAATTTCGCCATCTTCCGGCGCAATCGCTTGCGTATCGTACACCGCATCAGCACTCAATGCTCGTGCGGCAGCATTACCTTCAAAACAAAGGACAAATTCACCCTTAAATTTATGCTCGCTGAATTTGTCGTGCAATTCAGTAAATGTGCCGTAGTGGTGGGTTTCGGAGGACATCGTAAGATTGCAACCCACGTACGCACGGCGTTCTGGCATGGCAAGCAAGGCGGCTTCCAAAAGTGGTTGTAGGCGGTACGGCGTTTCCAGCACAATAACCGTGCGGGACTCTTGGGCGAGTCGCTCCATTTGGCGACGGCGTTCACTCGGCTCGCGGTTCAAAAAACCCGCAAACACGAACTCGGTCATCGGCAGCCCACTTGTGACCAATGCTGTCATAAGACTTGAAACGCCCGGCACCGCTTGTACGTTCATTCCTGCTTGTATCACACGACGCACGAGAGCGCCACCTGGGTCAGCCAATAAGGGCGTTCCAGCATCAGAAATAAGCGCAATGTCTTTGCCTTCGCGTAATGCTTGGAAGAGGATTTCCGTTTGTTCGGTTTCGTTGTGCTCGTTAAGCTCCTCAATATTTTTGGTAATGAGATGTTCACGCAACAGTCGTGCGGCGATTTTGCCTTCTTCGGCAACAATCATATCTGCTGCTTTCAGGACTTTGATGCCGCGAAGCGTGATGTCAAGCTGGTTGCCGATAGGTGTGGAAACAACGAACAGTATCCCGGATGATTTCGCAACGGCAGGCGTAGCATCACCTGATTCCGCCTCAGCCGATGGCTTTTTCTTTGTAGATTTTGTTTTGACGGATGGTGCTTTTGTCGGCGCGGCTTCTACCGAGGGCATTTCCGCTTGCACTTCTACTTGTGTTTCCGCTTGTGTTTCTACTTGTGTTTCTGCTTGCACGTCTGGCGAAGGCTTTGAAACTGGTTCCATGAGGGTCTTTCTTGTGAGTGTTCGTGTGTGAACGATGTATGAACAAAAAACTAATAAACAAAAAAAATCGCATAGCGTTAGCAGGTGCTATGAGCAGGTGCTACGTGCCATGCGATGCATATTTTAGACAGGAGGCTTGATGTGGTTCTTACCCCGCCATCATCAAACATCAGAAAGGCAAATCATCCTCCAGCGGTACGGCTCCAAATGGGTCGGATGGTGGCAAAATTTCGCCGCCGGCACCGTGCGTTGGTCGTGCCTCACGGGAATCTAAGAGCAAAATAGTCTCAGCTACAATCTCTGTCACGTACCGTTTTTCACCATTTTTTTCGTACGAACGGTACTGTATCTTACCTTGCACCATTAACCGCGAACCTTTTTTTACGAACTCTTGAATGGTTTCTGCGAGCTTTCTCCATGCGACAATATTATGCCAATCGGTACGCTCTTGCTGATTGCCGTCTTTGTCGCGCCAAACCTCAGACGTGGCGATGGAAAATGTTGCTACCGGAATCCCGCTTGCCGTGTAGCGTACATCAGGGTCTTTGCCGACGTTCCCGATGAGAATCACTTGGTTAAATCCTCGCGACATAATAACCGCCTTCCACAAAAACGATTAAACATGATTGAACAAGACGGGGAGCGTTATTCCACGCAAACACGTCAGGCTGCCACAACTTCCTCCGCAGGCGCGGCGAGCTTTGCCTTCACTTCCTGCTCAAGTTTTGCCAATAGTTTTGGGGTGTCTTTGAGAATCTGGCGCAATGCATCGCGTCCTTGCACTCGTTCACTATCGTAGCTAAACCATGCGCCGCTTTTGGCGATAATTTTGTGGTCGAGCGCAACATCAATCATATCGCCGAGCTTGGAAATACCTTCATCGTACATAATATCAAACTCGACTTCCTTAAACGGCGGCGCGACTTTGTTTTTTACAACTTTCACCTTCACACGGTTGCCGACAATATTGTCTGCACCCTCTTTAATCATCTCTTTGCGGCGAATGTCCAACCGCACCGAAGCGTAGAATTTAAGAGCATTTCCGCCCGTTGTGGTTTCAGGATTGCCATACACAACACCGATTTTCGAGCGTAGTTGGTTCGTGAACATTACCGTCGTTTTGGAAACGCCGATCGCAGCATTGAGCTTTCGCATTGCCTGTGACATCAACCGTGCATGGGAACCCATCTGTGCGTCGCCCATGTCGCCTTCTATCTCTGCGCGAGGCGTTAGCGCTGCTACGGAGTCAATAATGATAACATCAATCGCCCCGCTGCGAACGAGCGTTTCGGTGATTTCCAGCGCCTGTTCGCCAAATTCTGGTTGCGCCAGAAGCAGGTTGCTTAAATCCACGCCCAAACGCCGCGCATATTGGATATCAAGCGCGTGTTCCGTATCTATAAACGCAGCCATGCCGCCTGCTTTCTGAGCTTCGGCAATAACGTGCAAACAAATCGTGGTCTTACCAGAGGATTCCGGTCCGAAGATTTCAATAATTCTGCCCCGTGGCACACCACCGATGCCGATGGCGTTGTCAAGCGAGATGCAGCCGGTCGAAATAGCATCTATCGGCACAACGACTTTATCACTCAGGCGCATCACCGCACCCTTGCCATGCTCTTTTTCAATTTGCTCTATTGCTGCGGCAAGTGCTTTTTGCCGTGCCTCGCCGGATTTACCATCGTTCTTGCCGTCTGCTTTCGCATCGGCTTTTTCTGTGGTTTTGGTCGGTTTTTCTTTCTCTTCAGCCATTATGATGTACCTCTTACCTAAATGCAATCGTACTCCAGTTGATTGTACTCTTTCCGCAAAGCGTTATGCAAAACATGACGCAGAAGTCTTGCGCTGAAACAGCGAGCGCAAAAATAGCAATTTTTCACCTCATTTCACAGCAATTTATAGAACTATTGGTACTCTGTGACAGAGATATTTAAACAAATTTGGCGGTGGCTTCGTCTCATATATCATACAGTTCCTTGCTACGCCGACATGGGTATATTTATGAGTAAATATTCACTTGTGCAAAACGTCCCAGTAAAATATATTTGCACCTTGTATTTTTTGCACAGGGAGCGTTGCTATCCATTATTGAAGCACCACAGACAATACGATAGCAATTTGGCATAATTTTTTCACCACATTTTCGTCAGACAATTCCAGAAGGCATTGAGTACAATCACCTACTGAAATCGGTAATTAAACGAGTTTTATTTCATTCTTTATTAGCAGGTTATTTCAACATGCGGATAACCAAACAGTACACAAACCGCGAAAGTCAGTCCTTAGACAAGTATTTGCAGGAAATCGGGCGCGTCGAACTTCTCTCTGGCGACGAAGAAATCGAAATTGCAAAGCAGATCAAAAAAGGTGGCGAAGAAGGGCAACGAGCCATGGAACGCCTGACGAAAGCAAATCTTCGTTTTGTGGTCTCGGTTGCAAAACAGTACCAAAATCAAGGGCTTTCCCTTGGTGACCTTATCAATGAGGGCAATCTTGGCTTGATTAAAGCCGCAAAACGCTTTGACGAAACACGTGGCTTTAAGTTCATCTCGTATGCAGTGTGGTGGATTCGCCAGTCCATTTTACAAGCACTTGCAGAACAGTCACGCATCGTTCGGCTGCCGCTCAATCGTGTTGGCGCACTTAATAAAATCGGCAAAAAATATAGCGAACTCGAACAAGCATATGAACGCGAACCTACAAGCGCTGAACTCGCCGAACAGCTTGACATGAGCATGAGCGAAGTGACCGATACGATTAAGATTTCTGGTCGTCATTTATCTGTGGATGCACCGTTTAACGAAGGTGAAGACAATCGCTTATTAGACGTACTTCCGAACGAGCAGCAGCCGCCGCCGGATCACGGCTTGATGAATGAATCGCTTTGCATTGAGGTACGCCGAGCACTTTCCACGCTTTCCGAGCGCGAGGCAGAAGTAGTGCGGTTGTACTTCGGTTTGGACAACGAACATTCGCTTACGCTTGAAGAAATAGGCGAGCGATTCAACCTTACGCGTGAACGTGTCCGCCAAATCAAAGAAAAAGCGATTCGCCGTTTGCGCCACGCATCGCGCTCGAAGTCGCTTCGCGCCTATCTTGGTTAAGTATGAATTATGAATTACGAATGAAGAGTTTTTCTGGACTCTTTGTTCGTAACTCCCAATTCTTTCTAGTTCCTAATTCGTTTAGGATCCTACTTGCAAGCCCGAAAACGAGAGCCATCATCTGATAGCATCTTGCTTTTCGGGTTTTTTTGTTGTACGTTTGCAGGCGATTTTTTTTCACATTTGTAGCAAAAATACTTCCAAAATACCATGTCGTTATTCGATAAATTTAGGCAGAAAGTAACCGATGCCGTTAGCTCCACAAAAGATGCCGTTAGTGGGGCATTGGGCTTCGATCGGCTGAAAGAAGGACTAACCAAAACACGCGAGAACCTCGTGAATCGCCTTGCTGGAGCGTTACTGCCGGGCAGGAAGATTGATGAAACGCTAATGACGGAGATTGAGGAAATTTTACTCACGGCAGACATCGGCGTGAGAACAACAACAGCGATTTTGACCGCCGTGCGGTCTCGCGTTCGCAAACAGGGTTTGGAAAGCGCCGAAGCGCTCTACGACCTCATCAAAGATGAAATTCTCACTATCCTCCAAGCTGGAGGCGACAAAGAAACCGTAAACGCAGAGCCACCTTATGTAATGATGGTTGTCGGCGTGAATGGTGTGGGCAAAACCACGAGCATCGGCAAACTCGCACACAACTTCAAAAACGATGGAATGCACGTGATTATCGGTGCGGCAGACACCTTTCGCGCTGCTGCAAACGAACAGCTTGAAGTGTGGGCGCAACGTGCGGACGTGGACATTATCAAGCAATCACAAGGCGCAGACCCCGCCGCTGTTGCCTACGACACGCTCCAAGCCGCTCTTTCTCGTAATGCCGATATGGTTATTATTGATACAGCAGGACGATTGCATAACAAAACAGGACTCATGGCAGAACTTGAAAAAATCAGCCGCGTGATGAAAAAACTAAAACCGAGCGCACCGGATGAAGTATTCCTCGTGTTGGATGCAACAACAGGGCAGAACGCCATTCAGCAAGCAAAGGAATTCACGAAAGTGGCTCCCGTAACAGGTTTAATTCTGACAAAACTTGATGGAACTGCCAAAGGTGGCGTGGTGATTGCTATTGCAAACGAATTCAAAATTCCTGTACGCTATATCGGTGTGGGCGAGAAGATTACAGACTTGCAGCCCTTCGACCCACAGGCGTTTACCGAAGCCCTTTTCGAGAAAAACAACCCAAATCAAGTAACGGCGTAACGCTTTAAAAACCTATCCACTATTCTCCATTCACAATCCATGCGCCTTTACGCCGGACTGCTCATCAACCCGCTTGAATCCAACTTCTCGAAGCCACAATTGGAGTACCTACCCGATGGGTGCTTGATTGTGAACGATACTGGCAAAATTGTATTTGTCGGAACGCTGACCGATGCGTCGGTACGTTTCGCGGATACGCAAATGGAACGCTTCGAGAACGCCGTGATTATGCCGGGTTTGGTGGATACGCACGTGCATTTGCCACAATATCAGGCAGCGGCAGTCGGTACGGGTGAGCTGTTAGATTGGCTGAATACCTACATTTTTTCGCTTGAGGCACGGTTCGCCGATGAGATGTATGCTCGTACACAAAGCACTCAGTTTTTTCACGATGCTTTGTCCGTTGGTACAACCACGATGTCTGTTTATTGTTCGTCCCAACACAAAGCCACAGATGTGGCTTTTGAAGAGGCTTTCAGAGCAGGTATCCGTGTGTGCATGGGCAAAACAATGATGGACTTTGGTGCGCCACAGAACATCCTTTTTTCGGCAGAACAAAACATTACCGACAGCCTTGCTATTGCAAAACAGTGGCATGGCACAGACGGCGGACGGCTTCAATACACACTTACACCACGTTTTGCGGGAAGCTGCTCGAAGGAATTATTGACGAAAACGGGTGAGATTGCTCGCGCAGACGGCTTTCGCATTCAAACACATCTCTCGGAAAATCCAGCAGAATTGCGTTATATCGCCTCGCTTTTCCCCGAAGCCGCATCCTACACGGACGTATATCACCGCACAGGCATCTTGACGAATAAGACCATAATGGCACACAGCATCTACCTAAGCCGTGAGGAGCGCGTTACGCTTAAAGCCTACGACTGTGCTATAGCGCACTGTCCGTGTTCCAACCGATTCTTGCAAAGCGGAGTGATGGCACTCAGACATTCTATGAGCGAGGGGTTTAGAATTGGCTTAGGAAGCGACGTTGCGGGCGGCTATTCGCTGTCTATCTTGAACGAAGCACGTGAAGCCGCCGAAAGCTCGAAGACGTGGAATATCCTCAATCGTGGGCAGGAAGTTCCTACCATCACCGCAGAAGAAGCTCTGTGGTTGGCAACGCTCGGAGGCGCTCAGGCATTGGGTTTGGATGATACAATTGGGCATTTTAAGGCGGGAAAGGATGCAGATTTTGTGGTTGTGTCATTAGAGAACTTGATGCCGCGTGAAACCGTATTTTCAAGCCATAGCAACCTTGTTTCGCGTATTGTCTATGGCGGTGCAGCAACGAAAGTACTTCGCACCTACGTTCGTGGGAAGGTAGTGTATCGGGCGGCGTGAGGCTCACTTAGTACAATAGTTCGGACAATAGACTTTTGGAGATTTTTTTTCGCATTTGCTCTCGCAGAGAGCTTTAATGCTGTATAATTTAGAGGCTTTGCTCCATCAAAGCAATATTAGCAGCAAGTTGGTTTGAAAAGATGCGGCGGGCGTAGTCGGTGTGGAATTGGTGCTGACGGCAGAATTTAATGCTCATGCGATACCATTCGTCGTGGCTAAAATGGCGATCGAAGGAGATTTCTTGTTCATGGCGGAGTGCCTCGGTTTTTGCGACGAATGTTTCCGTACCAATGTTAGCTACATCGGCATCGCACAACACCTGTTCCATGAGATTATGCGGTTCATGAGGGATATTTGTGGCGTTGATGCAGGATTGAACACGGCGAATTTTATCGGTAGGGTATCCGATATGATGCAAATAATCACCAGCAATTCGCATACTAATGTCCTCATGACCTTTATATTGCTCCGTATAGCCCGTGTCGTGGAACCAAGCAGCTATGGCAACGATCTCCATCTGCCCCTCGTCCAAGCCTGATGCCTGACCGATTTGCGCCGCCATCTCAACAACTTCAATCGTATGCTGAATATTGTGAAAACAGTAATGCTCGGGCAAACGGTTCTGGAAAAGTTCCACGACAAAGGATGAAATATTCGCCAGCAAAAGGTTTGGCGGGTTTGTCATTGCGTCTTGCATCGCTCCCAACACTCTCAATGTGATACAGATTCCCTCATTGCTAAATTTAGTGAATAAATACTATATTATCAAGAATTCATCACATTTCTTCTGACCATTGCAAAATTTTATTCGCTACAGGCGAACTTTTGAGTATTTTTCCTACCATTCAAAAATTACCCCCTATCCTTCTTACTTTCATCTATATTTTAAGGGAGAGATGCCTAATGAGAATGCGCGTAAGCAAAGTTGTTACAATCGAACGCCACATTGCTGAAGAAGAACATTTGCACGGCGGGGCTACTGGTGAATTTTCACGTTTAATGCGAGACTTAACGCTGGCAATCCGCCTGATTTCGCGCGATGTACGCCGTGCGGGGCTGAACGATATTTTGGGACTTACCGAAAACCAAAACGTCCATGGCGAACAAGTTAAAAAGCTCGATCAAATTGCCAACGACACGATTTTTCGTGCAATGGATCACGGCGGACACCTCTGCGTGATGGCAAGCGAAGAATCCGAAGACCTTATCCCTATCCCACAAGAGTACCCACGCGGCAAGTACGTTCTGCTTTTCGACCCGCTTGACGGCTCATCAAATATTGATGTCAATGTGACGATTGGAACGATTTTTTCTGTCTATCGCCGTGTTACGCCGGATTATCTTGGCGACGGAACGCTCGAAGACGTGTTGCAGCAGGGTTTGCGCCAGGTTGCTGCGGGTTACGTCTGTTATGGAAGTAGTACCCAACTCGTTTACACAACAGGCAACGGCGTGGATGTGTTTACTTACGACCCAACAATTGGCGAATTTCTTTTGAGCGATGAAAAAGTGCAAATACCCGCACGCGGCAAGTATTACAGCGTCAACGAGGGTAATTCGTCAAAGTGGAACGACAACCTAAAACGATACATCGAACATTTAAAAACACCATCACCCGACAACAAACGCCCCTATTCCGCACGATACGTGGGTTCGGCAATTGCGGATTTACATAGAACGCTCATTTACGGTGGAATTTTTATGTATCCGGCAGACAGCAGTAGTCCGAAAGGTAAACTACGCCTGATGTATGAGGCAAACCCGCTTTCGATGATTGTCGAACAAGCTGGCGGACGTGCAACAGATGGTGTACGCCGTATTCTGGAACTGAAACCCACCGCTATTCACGAACGAACGCCGTTTTATATCGGTAGCCGCGAGGATGTGTTAGAAGCAGAGGCATTCTTGCGCGGCGAGTTTCCGGCGGCATAATATTCTACCAATACTAAAAACTCTTATGCTCGGAAGACCCTATATCCTTGCCGAAACAACATGGAAAACCGTAGCATCAACACCCTACGAGGTGGCAATTTTGCCGTGGGGTGCTACCGAAGCGCACAACTACCACCTCCCTTACGCCACCGACACAATACAGTGCGATTTTCTCGCTGCCGAAGCCGCACGCAAGGCGTGGGAGGCGGATACGAAGGTGATTGTGCTTCCAACCGTCCCGTTTGGCGTGAACACAACCCAATTAGACATCAAACTGTGTTTAAACATGAACCCCAGCACCCAAGCGGCATTACTAGCTGATATTGTTTCCGCATTGGAAGGACAAGGCATTCGGAAATTGGTCATTTTTAACGGTCATGGTGGCAATGATTTCCGACAGATGATTCGAGAGCTACAGCCACGCACACGAGTGTTTTTGTGCGCTTTAAATTGGTACACTAGCGTTGACCCGAAACCATATTTCGACGAGCCGGGCGATCACGCAGGCGAGCTTGAAACAAGCATGATGATGCACATCATACCAGAGTTTGTATTACCGCTTGCTGAAGCGGGCGAGGGGGCGCAAAAACGTCCAATTATTCAGGCAATGCGCGACGGAAAAGTCTGGTCGCCGCGCCCATGGACGACCATATCGGCAGATACTGGCGTTGGCAATCCGATAGCATCTACGCCAGAGAAGGGACGTGCCTTTGCGGAAGCCGTGACGGATTATATAGGACAGTTTTTGATTGACCTCGCAGAAGCGGATACATCGGACTTATATACATAGGAAATGTTGCGAATAAATAGAATGGAATAATAGAAGGCTACCATTACTGAAAATCATGAATGACCCAAAAAATGAAAGAATATTCAGAAATATCATTGCCTTTACGTAAAATACTTGATATTCTCCTCGCGTTCTTCTAAATTCACACTACAAAGATGATATGACGAAAACGATACAACCTTCGTAATTCTACAATAAATTATTCCACAAAAAAGGCACGCCTTGAATACAGCGCTCGAACATAACGAACTTTCTGCCCTGATTCAAGGTGTGACGACATCGCGCCGTAGTTCCGCGCCAAAATCCGACCGCCGCAAAGAAAAACGGTTCAAAGGATTACCCGCCTCGCCCGGTATTGTGATTGGACGCGCCATCACCCATACAACCGAACCTCTGACCATTCGCACTAATTCTATTGCAGCGCAGGATGTCGCACTCGAGCAGGAGCGCTTTCGGACGGCTGTGCATGAGTGTACAAGCGAATTGCAGCGTATTATTGTGATGGCGCAAGAGGAAGCCCCCGTCGCCGCCCCTATCTTGGAGGCACAGCTTTTTATTATGAACGACCCAACCGTTGGCGAGATGATTCAACAGCGCATTGAGCAACTCATAACCGCTGAATACGCTGTACAACAGGTGTTTGACGAACATCATCGGATTCTGCAACATGCGCCGGACACGTATTTGCGCGAACGGGCGATGGATTTAGACAATGTAAAAAATCGTCTCTTGGATTACCTCTGTAACCGCACTGGTACTCGTGATGTCGAGGCAGGTTGCATCGTATTGGGCAGTGTTTTGACACCCTCCGACGTGATGCTCTTCAAAAAATCTGGCATGGTGGCGTTCGTGACGGAACTCAGCGGCATTGCTTCGCATACGGCAATTTTGGCGCGATCGCTGCATCTGCCCTCAGTGATTGGTGTTCCAAACGTTGCCAGTCGTATCAATTCTGGCGTTCCGGTGATTATTGACGGCTATGCAGGCATTGTTATTATCCACCCGAAACCAGAAACCGTTGCCAAATATGAGCGCCGCCGTATTGATTTCGAGAAACGGGAAAAAAAACTCGGCAGACTCACAAAACTTAATTCACAAACCAGCGACGGGCGCAAAATTCATCTTTTTGCCAATGCTGATACGCTCGACGAAATTGAAGAAGCCCGTTCCAGTGGAGCCGAAGGCGTAGGACTCGTCCGCACAGAGCTTCAACTGATTGAACTCAAACGACTTCCAACAGAAGAAGAGCAAGTTGAATGGTACACCGAGCTTGCGGAACGAGCATATCCGCTTCCACTCACGGTACGGGCGTTCGACATCGGAAGTGATAAATCGTTTGGGATGTTGCCTCCGGAACCTAACCCAGCACTTGGACTCAGGGGATTACGCTTTCTGCTTAAAAACAGGGGAGCGTTTATGGGGCAAATTCGCGCTATTTTACGCGCCTCGCAGCACCGCAATGTGCGGCTCATGCTCCCGATGGTAACGAGTGTGCAGGAATTTCAGAAGGGGCTTGCGATTGTAGAACAGGCAAAAAAATCACTCCGTGACGATGAAATGCTTTTTGATGATAACTTGCCCGTTGGCGCGATGATTGAAACGCCCTCGGCGGCACTTATGGCGCGAGAATTAGGCGCATTGGCGGATTTTTTTAGCATCGGCACGAACGATCTTATCCAATATACGCTCGCCGCTGACCGCCTGAACGCAAGTATTATCAACGTGTATGATTCGTTTCATCCCGCCGTGTTGCGGCTGATTAAGATGACTGTCGAGGCAGCACAATTCAATAATATTCCGGTGGCGGTGTGTGGTGAATTTGCTGGGCATTCGGCGGCTACGGAACTGCTTATTGGTTTGGGGATTGAAGAGTTGAGCGTGGTTCCGAGCGTAATTTTGGAACTCAAAAAGCGCATTCGCAAAACAAGCTACACCGATGCCGTTACGCTCACCACGGAGGCACTCCAGCTCAATACGGGCATCGAAATTCGCAAATATGTTGCCTCCGCATTCAAAAAATCGTCGAAATCGCCCAACAAAGCTGAGTAAAAATGCTGGAGACGTTAGACCCTCCCAACTCTCATATATACTTGCCACTGTGCCTTTCGTTCAATATCTGGCTCTGTCCATAACGGCTGCAAACGTCGTCCGAACTCTTCTACTGGGTCGTACTTGTGCTGCTTGATAAATTCTTGTACGGCTGACCACGTTCCAAGATACCCCAAAAAATCGGCAAATGTCCATTGCACTTCCATGTAAAACGTCGGCGGCGCTGATATTGTTTCGGGCATGATTTCATCGAACGGGAAGGGAATCGTTTGATACATAGCCTCCACCAAAAGGCGCTCTGGCGACCAATATGGCGTTAAACTTTCGTAGAATTCTCCAAATGCCGCATCAATACTTGGCTCAATTTGTGCCATTGTGTACGTCCATAGCGCAATCACGCCCTGCGGCTTCAGAATACGCTTTGCCTCTGCATAAAATCGCTCGAAATCAAACCAATGTGCTGCTTGTGCTACCGTCAAAAGGTCTATAGAAGCTGTTTCCAAACCAGAATCTTCCGCCGTTGCAACGCAATACGTAATGTTTTCATGGTCAAGAGCATTAGAAAGTTGATTAGCGCTGGCATCGGTGGCAATCACGCGCTGGAAGTGCGGCGCAAGCCCAATGGCAGCTTGCCCATTGCCCGTAGCGCAATCCCACGCAACGAGGCGGCTTGGAGCAAGCGAAGCAAGGTAGGCAAAAAGTTCGGGCGGATACTGCGGGCGGTGTTTCGCGTAATCTGCGGCTTGCGTAGAAAAGAGATCTTTAAAGTTCATGGTGGTTGCAAGTAATCGTATCAAAATACCCAACAAAAAAGCCATCAAAAAACCATTGTACGGCGTTTGGTACAATGGCTAAAATAAGTAGGAACCGAAAACTTAAAGAGACGGTCGCTGCGCCTTCTGCTGTGCGGCTTGTTCGTTTTGTCGGAGCGAAGCTTGCGTGAGCAATACTTGAACGTCCATAAATGGCTTTGTATCCATATTGGCGAAAATCACTCTGCCGTTTTCCAGCACCATTGCTACGTGAAGCTCCGTTGTTGTGCCGTCTTTTTCTTTGTAGAGTGCGCCAATCTGGTCGGCAGACATATTCGCCGCGTCGCTGGCAAAGGTGAACACGTTTTCGTCAAAACCATACTTCTTTACGACCGCTTTATTTTCGTCTGCGCCGTCTTCGCTAAAGGCAATCACTTTCGCGTTCAGCGCTTTGAGTTTGTCGGTGTTTTTTTGCAACGCCAATAATTGCTCAATGCAGTGTGAACAACCATAACCAAGATAGCGAATAAGAATTACTGGCTGCACAGTGGACATCTGTGCTGCCTGCACGACACGTCCATCCGTATCGCGGAGCGTTAGCGACGGGAGTTGCTTTCCAGCAATGTTCACTGCACATTGTTTATGGTCGCCAGAAGTGGCGTGATTATGAGCTTGCACGGGTTCTTGCTTGGGTGCGGAATACCGCATAAAACCATACACGCAAACAAATGCTACAGCGATGGCAACAGCCGCAAATCCGAATTTTTTAAGCAGTGAATGGTACATAACGGTGAAGATAACAAAGTGGAAAATCCTGAGCTGAACTCACAGATTATGGACGAACCTCGACGGTCAGTGTTGTAAAATCGCTTTCGTACTCCAGATTAGGCTTGCTGGAAGGGCGAAGTTCTGTGCCGTGCAGCAACCATTTTCCGGATTTACTGAGTGTAAACGTTGTTTTGCCTTGTGCGTCGGTAGTTTTTAGCACTTCGTGTTTGCTGTCATTCTCGCGCTCGCAGCCCAGCACGAAGCCCGCAAGCGGAGTGCCGTTTTTGAGCACTTGCACCGTCATGGTATTGCCCGCTTTGAGCAAAAGAGGATTCGTTTGTGGAACAATTTCCAACACCATTCCCACAGGTTTTGACCACGATGAATCCATTTTGCTTACAACTTCCGGCTTTCCAACCGACACAAACGTTTTTGCATGTTTGACGTACTGTTCGCGCCAACGCAAGCCCGCCGACGGCCGCTTCCACAAGGCTTTGAGCGAATCCGACGCGCCAATTTCCGCCAAATACTCCCGCACTTTATCGGCTTTGAGTTCAAGCTCTTTAGGCTTCAATTCCACGCAACACACAGCAAAGCCTTGTTTTGTAGCGGGTAGGCTGAATTGAAGCGATTTCCCAGCAACTTCATTGAATCCTTCGATTGAAGTCAACAGCCCACCAACGCGTATCAAAGCTTGTTGTACGCGATCTTTTTTTATGACGTATTCAAGTTTTGGGAAGCTCATTCCGCTTGTTAAGTCAAACACCACCAAACCGGGTGGCATGAGTATGCTCTGCCTAGCAAGCAACCACGTATCATGCGCCAGAAGCGGCTTGGAAAGCGCAAGGCAGAGAATCGCCAGAAAAAGAGTATTTTTTAGAAAAGAGTAATTCATTGATATTGGACTGATTGTGAGTTCATAAACGAGCAGTAGTATGGCTTGAAGCTACACTACTGCTTCGATTCACCAGAGTGTTATTTTTTGTCTTTTTTATGCTCATCGGTACTACACGCGCCAGCAACCTCGTGGAAGCGCTCATGCAGTGCATGAAGGGATTTTTTGATAGCAGCTTCGTCGCCCTTTGCTGCTACGAGGTCAGCGAGCGCCTTTGATTCGGTGCTCAGTTTGCCAAGAAGTTCTTTGATAACGGGTTTATCGAATTGTTTTGGTGGCATAGCACTCGCCCACGCTTTTGCTTTATCTGACAGCTCGCTCGCACGTGCTATGATGGGTTTCAAGTTGCCCTCTTCCATTGGATGGAATGTTTTTGCCATCACATCGTGGAATGTTTCTTTTTCTTTCCATTCTGTGCTTTTTTGGGCATAGACAAATGTTGCAGCGAAAAAGATTGCCGCTGCGATTAGCGTTTTGTTTAGGGTGTTTCTCATGAAATGTCCGTTACGAAAAATGATAAAAAATAGAGTGAAGAGAATACGAATTTACGATATTCTCAGATTTTGCTGAAATTTTGTCTGGAAACTTATTGCAAAATCATTTCGGAATAATTCCTTCATATTGTCTCGATACGAAGCTCTTTGGCAATGACCGTATGCGGAAATACGCGCCGTGCCTGATGCAGCATTGGACGCAGGGTTTTGTACCGAACGCTAAAGTGAGTGAGGTAGAGTCGCTCTACGTTTGCTAATAGCGCTTGGGAAGCCGCTTGCGAGCCAGTGCAATGATACCGCTCGGAGGCTTTGTCGAGTATTTCATCGGCAAACGTAGCCTCATGCACCATCACCGAAGCATTGCGGGCAAGTTCGACCGTTGCCGCGCAAACACGCGTGTCGCCGCAATACACAAAGCTCCGCGGCTTGCGTGGCGGGCTGCTGATGTCCTCAAGCCGAATCACGCGCCCGTCGTCAAGTTGCACACGACCCAAACGTTTGATGTCGCCTAAACGTTTGCCCGGCTCCAAACCAAGCGCGGCAGCGCGTACAAGGTCAATATTGGGCTGGGAAATTTCATCCACGCGAAAACCAAAACTCGTGATGCGATGCTCCAGCATTCTTGCTGATACCGTGAAGCCCGACGTTTGGTTGGCTGTTTGATAAATAACGCCATTCGTGGTCTCGTGCAATTCGTGAATATGAATCGGAAATTCTTCCGCGCCATGGGAACCCGTAATATCCATCATCCGCAGCCCATAGCGAAGCCATTCTTCAAGGTTGTGGTCGCCATTGTTTGGAGCGTAGATATGAAGCGGTCGAGAGCGATTTTCGCCAGCAAATGTCGAAATCAAGCCGGGCAAACCCAGGATGTGGTCGCCGTGCAGATGCGATAGAAATATGTGGTCAATATTCGCACGCGAGATGCCCGCACGAAGAAGCTGTACTTGCGTGTGTTCGGCACAATCAAACAACAACGTTGTGGAGGGTAGTAGCAGTGCAGTTGAGGAGGAATGCCGCTTTACAAGGGGCGCTCCACCTGCTTTCGTGCCAAGTACACAAAATTGCCACTGACTCATACAAATTAGGTAATGGGTTTATCGTTTGTGCTCTTCGCGGGCAAACTGGATGTAATCTGTATTTACGGGTGTACCGCCTGCTTGCCGCACCAACAAAGCAATTTGACCACGATGATGCTCCGAATGAATCGGGAAATGCGTCACGATTTCGAGCAGCGTGTTTGTATATTCCTGTCCAAGGGAGTTTTTGTAGCTGAATGAAAGCGACGGTAACTCAGCGTCCGTCTTGCCTTTAAGGTATTTCACCCACGCTGTATGAATACTAAGAATACGTTCGTTCATTTCCGCGAAGGAAAGTTCGCCCCACACAGGCAGCGCTACATCTGGTTTTCCAGCCACCCGTGCGTACCAGATATGCTGCGCGGCAACGATATGCGACATAATCTGCACTGCACGTTCTGGCGGCGCGATATTTTGCTGTTGGAGCGTTTCAAGACTTGCGATAGCGCGTTTGTTACCCCAAAGCGTGTAGTCAAGCTGGTCAAGAAAATGAGCTGTGGTCATAGATGTGTAGATATGGTTTGAAGATATGGTTTGAAGATATGGTTCAATAAGCCGAATATGAACTTGGTCTTTAGGGCGATTGAGAACACGCTTGAATTCCAGCACGTACTCTAAACGCGCAAACGGCAATCCGTCTATGATGTCGGCACATTCAATGATCTCATCAATATCCCATTGCATGGGTGACCAACCGTCGAAAATTTCCACCATGCCGTCAAAAAGCCGTACAACTAAATCACCCTTCGCACCACGCACAGACGACATAATGCTACAGGCAGCTTTCCACGCTGCGTTACGGGCGACAACATCCACATCGTGTTCTAACGAGGGAATTAAGCCGTGCGCGAACAGCGGGGCGCTGCCCAAAATCACATAATCGTGCGTGGGCAGATTCAGACTACGCAATAACTCAAGGGGTTTGGAGGACATGCTTCTCGACAGAGATAAGAAAAAAAGCACCGTAAAACGCTTGAGTGCGCTGTACGGTGCTTCAAAAATACGAAAATAATAGTGCTTTTGGGCGATACTTTGTTTCTTCTTATTTGGCAAGCGCGCTGCTACGCCTTTCGCGGACGACCGTCACGCGGATTTGTCCCGGATATTCCATTTCATTTTCGATACGATTCGCAATATCGTGGGCAAGCGTGTCAGCAAGCAAATCATTGATGCGCTCTGGCTCAACGATGACGCGGATTTCGCGTCCTGCTTGAATAGCAAACGTTTTGGAAACACCTTCAAAGCTGTGGGCAATGGCTTCGAGGTTTTCAAGGCGCTTAATATAGCTTTCAAGCGACTCGCGGCGTGCGCCCGGACGTGCACCACTGATGCTATCTGCTGCTTGGATGAGCGCTGCAATCGGCGATTCCATCGGGATATCGTCGTGGTGAGCACCAATCGCATTGGCAATGAGTTGGCTTTCGTGATACTTTTTCGCCAAATCAAAGCCAATCAACGCATGCGGACCTTCGATGCTTTTATCCACACATTTGCCCATATCGTGCAGCAATCCGGCGCGTTTTGCCAAAATTGGGTCTAATCCTATCTCCGTTGCCATCACACTCGCCAAATACGCCACTTCCATAGAATGATGGAGCAGGTTTTGACCATAACTTGAGCGGTATTTCATGCGCCCAACTAATTTCACGAGTTCGTTGTGAACACCATGAATACCAAGCTCCAGCAGGGAGTTCTCGCCCACCATTCGCATTTCTTCTTCAAGTTCTTTCGTGGTTTTTTCCACGATCTCTTCAATGCGGGTCGGGTGAATCCGACCGTCTGACATCAAGCGTTCAAGCGCAATACGGGCGACTTCGCGGCGGAACGGGTCGAAGCCTGAAATGAGAACCGCTTCCGGCGTGTCGTCAATAATGAGGTCAATACCTGTTGCCGATTCAAAGGCACGGATATTGCGCCCTTCGCGACCGATAATACGCCCTTTCATGTCCTCGCTAGCAAGATTCACCACCGACACTGTTGTTTCCACCGAATGGTCAGACGCAGTGCGCTGAATGGCTTGTACGATGATTTTTTGCGCTTCGCGTTTACCGTTTTCCTTTGCTTCATCGCGGATGTCCTTCACAATTTGCGCGGCTTCGGTTTTTGCCTCGTTCGTCATGTTTTCGATAAGGAACTTCTTTGCATCCTCGCGGGACATGCCAGTAATGCGCTCCAATTTTTGTGTTTGCTCATGGACGAGGTGTTCTATTTGTTGGAATTTGGCATCAAATTCATCCTTTTTATCGGTCAATTCTTTGTCCATTTGTTGCAGTTGCTTTTCCTTGCGGTTTATCAACTCAACTTTTTTGTTAATGCCTTCTTCGCGTGTTTTTACCTGCTTTTCGTGAGCTTGCAGTTTGTCTTTTTTTGACTGTACGTGCGTATCGTACTCTTGTTTTTTCTTGTACCACTCATCTTTAATTTCAATAAGTCGGTCTTTTTTAATTGTTTCAGCTTCTTTATCAGCATCTTCGAGTAGCGTTTTTGCACGGTTTTCAGCGTCGGTAATCAATCGGGTAGCAGTTTTGTTGTTTACAAAATACCCGACACCGAATCCGAATGCAAGCCCAAGAACGCTTAGAATAATGGGCATTATGGATTCCATAAATAAAATTCTCCAATCTTGGTTTCTTTAGGAAATGTGAACATAATATATGAGGCAAATATGAGGTGTTGTCAATATCGGACATAAAAAAGCCGTAACAATTCATCGCCCCCAATAAAGGGCTTTAAGGCATGATAAGAACTCCTTAGTGACACAGCGGGTAAACGCCTGTCTATATTTTGCTTCCACTGAACCCCGTTTGACCCGAAGAAGCGCATATTGCGGGTGTTCGGACGAAATTTCCATCATCCGAAGATGAGGTGAGGCCTGCAATTTATAGTCAGAGCAGAATTCCCTAATCGATATAATTTGTAAGTTCTTATATAGCGAGTGTAACGATGAACCGATACGGCTATATTGAGATTAGGTTCAAAGAACGAAAAAACGTGTACATCTGTCTTGCAACAACTCTTTCCATCAACTTCTATTAACTCTTTTCATCTCATTAACGTGCAGCAGAGTCAGGACAGGAATCATGCGCTGGTTCGGTACATTTATGACGTTCGTCAGAGAATAGTCTCCGCGTACGACTGTCGGAGAAACGCGACCATTTGTTCAACCTCAGAAACGAGATATTGGGTGTCTGTCTGCTGTTGTTTGCGGGATTCGTATTCTTTTTCAGCGATATTAAGAGCCGTGAGTATCGAAAGCGTTGCGGTGGATTGTTCTTTGCTTGCGCTCTGGATTTGACGCATTTGCGTATCCACGTTGCCAGCGATGGAACGAACTTTCGTTTCATCGTCGCTTCGGAGATTGTAGTCTTGACCACCGATAGTTACACGCACTGTTTTCATCGTTACGTTTGGTTTGTGACTGTCCGCTTCAAGAGCAACGCTCACAGCGAACATACATTTCAATCTACGGATTTTTCCAGATTGTTTCAATAGAAAAGTTCACAACGGGGCGTACACGGTATCCTTGCAGACCACAAACGGACGACCGCGTCCGATTTCGGACACATTTCACGTACATTTCACGTGCCGGATTCCCCTGCAAGCCGCATAAAATCACACTCTTCACAACTGGTACACTTCTTGATAAATCTGCCTGAAATATACAAACTACAACCCGAACCTTAACAACTCGATGGACAGAGAATTTTCACTCGAAACCCTCCGCAAACGCCGATGGGTACTTGCGATCAAAATTGCCGTGCCGCTTGTGCTAGTGTTCACGGCAATCGCGTGGGGCGCTGGCTGGTTAGCACCAACATTAGAGCGAAGTCGCATTCGCACGGCGGTGATAGAGCGCGGTAACGTGGAAGGTGCGATTGATGCCTCCGGTACGGTCGTCCCCGAATTTGATGCCGTGATAACAAGCCCCGTAGAGGCACGTGTGCTACGTATTCTCAAACATGCGGGCGACAGCGTCGGGCGTGGTGAATCCATCCTGATGTTAGATGCAGGTGCATCGGCACTGGCGCTCGACAAACTCAAGGATAACATTGCACTCAAAGCTAACCAACAGGCACAACTTGGCGCAACGCTCGAAGCACGACTTATCAAATTCGATAATGATATTCGCATTAAACGGCGTGAAATAGAATCTGATAGCAATAGGTACGAGCAAAATCAACGGCTCTTCGAGAAAAATTATGTCTCGCGCACCGACCTCAACCAATTCGCCATCCAATACAGCAAAGCAAAAGACGAACTTGATGCGCTGCTCAAGGAACAACGTAATGCACAGACCGCATCACGCTTACAACAGGAAGGCATTGCGCTCGAAATCGCGATGCTCAATAAAGAAAAAATTCAGTCGCAACAAGAATTAGAGCGGGTAAGCGCGAAGGCTGAACACGCGGGTATTGTGACGTGGATAGTACAGACGGAAGGCTCTACGCTGCACAAAGGAGATGTGATGGCAAAAGTGGCGGATTTATCCACGTTCCGCGTGGATGCTCAGGTGTCTGACGTACACCGGTCACGGTTGGCAGTTGGAATGCTCGTAAAAATCAAAGCGGGTGAACAATACATAGAGGGCATTATTGCCACGATTCAGCCCGCAATAGAAAACGGCGTGGTGAAATTTGCCGTTGCTCTCACCGAGAAGTCACATTCTGCCTTGCGTTCAAACCTGCGTGTGGATGTGTACGTTGTTACGGCACAAAAAAACAATGTTCTTCGCATCAAAAAAGGAGCTTTTGCGCGGGGCGAAGGGCGGCAGGAAGTGTTTGTTGTCGTGAACGACGGCGGTACGCAGGTTGCAGAGCGGCGTTTGGCAACTCTGGGTATCTCGAATGCCGATTATTACGAAGTGGTAGAAGGCTTACAATCAGGTGATGAAGTGATAATTTCCGATATGCAAGAACATCTTCATTTAAAAACCCTCAAAATTAGAAA
The DNA here is from genome assembly GCA_025358765.1 of Candidatus Kapaibacterium sp. Classification (GTDB taxonomy): domain Bacteria; phylum Bacteroidota; class Ignavibacteria; order Kapaibacteriales; family UBA4661; genus JANYIG01. The sequence continues at coordinate 44,996 of JANYIG010000093.1, read as the reverse complement.
TTAAGTTCTTCGGTAAAAGTAATGCAGTATAGACAACAAGGCAGCATGCTACCTTGTTCACAAGATTGTACCGGAAAATTATTGATTACAAACTTAGCTCTCAATTCTTCATTCTTCATTCTTCATTCTTCATTCTCAATTACTATGATACAACTTGAACATATCGAAAAGGTCTATCGTACCGACTCGCTCGAAACCGTTGCACTGTCGAACATCAATGTTGCGGTACAACAAGGCGAATTTGTTTCGATAATGGGACCATCCGGCTCCGGTAAATCTACGCTTTTGAACATGTTAGGTTTGTTAGACGAGCCGACAGCAGGCACGATTGCACTGCACGGCAAGCCTCTTCAATCCTTCCGCGACAAAGAACTGGCGCAGGTGCGGAACCGCGAAATCGGCTTTATTTTTCAGTCATTCCATTTGATTAGTGATTTGCGCGTGGTGGATAACGTGGAAATTCCGCTTTTATACCGCAAGGGTTTAAGCGGCTCCGAGCGGCGCAAACTCGCGTTGGAAGCATTGGATGCCGTTGGGCTTACCTCGCGCACGAAACATTTTCCGACGCAGCTTTCAGGCGGACAACAGCAGCGCGTAGCTATTGCACGAGCAATCGTAGGTAAACCCTCGTTGCTACTTGCCGATGAGCCGACTGGGAATCTTGATAGCGCCATGAGCGAGGAAATTATGAGCATTTTGCACGAGCTGAATCAAAAGCGCGGGACAACGATTGCAATGGTCACGCACGATGAGCGCCTTGCAACACAGACGGACAGGACGATTCGGATTTTTGACGGAAGGCAGGTGCAATAATGCTCGCAAACTATCTCAAACTCGCTCTGGCTGTTCTCCGGCGGCGGAAGTTTTTCACTTTCGTCAGTCTGTTTGGAATCAGCTTTACCTTAGCCGTGTTACTCGTCGTAACGGCATTGCTGGATAGCATTGTGAACGGCTACCCACCAGAAACGAACCTTGAACGCACATTGGGTGTACGAGACATGGTTATGATGAGTCCAGATGGCAAAAACACGTGGCAAGGTCCGGCAGGTTACGGTTTACTCGACAAATATGTCCGCACACTGCCAAGCGCAGAAAAAGTTTCCATTTTGAGCGCTGAAGCTTATTGGGTGGCAGCATATAAAAATGGCAGTAAGTTTGACGTTGGTTTCAAATATACCGATGGCGAGTTCTGGCAAATATTAGATTTTCAGTTTTTGGAAGGTGCTGCGTTTACAGCTGACGATGAAAAAAATGCAAATTTTGTTGCTGTTATCTCGAAATCGTTGCGTGAACGCTACTTCGGCGAGGCAAATGCCGTCGGTAAAACCATCGAAATAGATGGGCAGCGTTTTCGTGTTGTTGGCGTTGTGCCGGATGTTCCCGTGTATCGTTTTACGCCATTTGCCGATATATGGGTTCCTATCAGCACTTCAAAATCCACTACCTATAAAAACGAGCTTATGGGTGGCTTTCAGGCAATAATTTTAGCAAAAAATGCAGGCGATTTCCCTGCCATTAAAGCGGAGTTTCGGGAAGCACTCAAACATGCTCAATTTCCCGACCCGAAGGAATACAATCAACTCTATGGTGGGGCGGATACTGTGCTGGAGAGTATTGCTCGCATGATGTTTCAGGCTCCGGAGTTCGACACACATGTAGAGCGTTTAGTCGCAATCTTCTTCACGCTGATGCTCCTATTTATGCTGCTTCCAGCCATCAATCTCGTAAACTTGAATGTGAGCCGTATTATGGAGCGAGCATCGGAAATTGGCGTTCGTAAAGCATTTGGCGCTTCCCGCGTGACACTTGTCGGGCAATTTGTGACGGAAAACCTTGTGCTGACGCTGTGTGGTGGACTCATAGGCTTTATCCTTTCGATAGCGGTGCTTCACTTCTTGAACACCGTTCAGATTATACCTTACGGCAAAGGTGATTTTCATATAAACGGACGCATCTTTTTTTATGGGATGTGTATCATAACATTTTTTGGGTTATTCTCCGGCGTATATCCGGCATGGAAGATGTCGCGCCTCAACCCCGTACAAGCCTTGAAGGGAGGCGTATAATAATGATAGCAACAACCGCTCATCTGTTTAAACTCGTGTGGAATCGCAAACGCAGCAATGCCCTGATTATGCTTGAACTCTTTATCGCATTTCTGGCACTCTACGGTGTGACAGCACTATCGCTTTTCTTTTGGAGCAATTACAATAAACCGCTTGGTTTTTCCTACGCTAACGTCTGGCAAGTAGAGATTGACCGAAAAGAGCAGGGCGACAAACCTTCCGCCGAACAAACTGAACGTTTACGACGTTTGATACGTTCCGCGCAAACCCTCAGCGAGGTAGAGAATGTGACGGCAAGCTTCACGGTGCCTTTTAGTAATAGTGGGAAAGGGGGCAACTATACTATCAACGGCAAACAACTAAGGATGGATATAAACGAAGTGACCGACAGTTTCAAGGACGTTATGAACCTCCAACTCACCAATGGACGCTGGTTCAATCCAAGCGATGATGGGCAGAACTGGATTCCGGTAATCATTAACGAACGCCTCTGCGCGGCTGGATTTGGTAGCGAAAGCCCTCTTGGAAAACCCTTGTACAAACCGGAGCCGGGCGAAAAAGAGCGGCGTGTGGTGGGAGTAATTACCGACTTTCGCAAAAATGGTGAGCTTCCGAGACCCAGCCTTTTTATGGCAGAACGAATTAATATGAACGATACCGCATCGTTTCACGTACCGCACAATCTCATGCTCAAACTTCGATCAGGAACGACAGCCGCCTTTGAAGAAACACTCGTCAAAACACTCCAAGCAACGGTTAAGGACTGGTCATACCGGATCACGCCACTCCAAGAATCGCACGATTCTACTCTAAAAAACGTGATGATTCCGTTTGTTCTGCTTGGTTTGGTGGTGGGTTTCCTCCTGCTAATGGTAGCGCTTGGCTTAGTGGGTATTGTGTGGCAAAGTGTTACGCGGCGTACACGAGAAATCGGTGTACGACGGGCGTTCGGGGCAACATACGGTGATGTCCATTTTTTTGTGTTAGGCGAACTGCTCATTATCACGACTTTTGCGCTTATAGCTGGTGTTGTGTTGCTTTTACAACTGCCGCTTGTGGGGTTTTTGGATCTTGTTGATGCCAGTGTGTATGCGGCAAGTATGGTGCTTGCTATGAGCATTATGTACGGAATCACGGCGTTATGCGGTTTGTATCCAAGCATGTTGGCAAGCCGTATTCAGCCGTCCGAGGCGCTGCGATATGAGTAGATTTTGAAGTTTGCTGCATGAGTGGTAAGTTTTCGGAAAATATCTTCCATTCATAACATCCTACAAAAGCTATGAACTCTCGTCGCATATTTCTCGCAAATGCCGGTACTGCCTTGGCTGCAAGCACGATTGTTGGAGCGACTCCGACAAATGAATCTAAGATTGAGCGCAAGCGTGTTCTTCGCATCGCCCACATTACGGATATCCACGTGCAGCCCGAACGTGGCGCAGGGCTTGGTATGGCGGCGTGTTTACAACACCTTCGCTCTCTGTCTGATAAACCTGAACTCATTCTCAATGGCGGCGACTCCATCATGGACTCACTCGAACAGCCTGCAAGCCGTGTAAAAACCCAATGGGATTTATTTACGAAAGTGCTAAAAGACGAAAATGCGTTCTCCGTCAAGCATTGTTTGGGCAATCATGACGCTTGGGGCTGGATTCAGACCAAAAGCGGCGCATTAGGTACGGAACCGCTTTACGGCAAACGCTGGGCGCAAGACGTGTTGGCTCTGCCCAATCGATATTACAGTTTTGCACAAGCTGGCTGGCATTTTATTGTGCTTGATAGCACACAATCGCGTGGAAATGCTGGCTACGAGGCGCGGCTTGACGGCGAACAGTACGAATGGCTCCGTGGCGAACTGAACGCCGTCAAACGTGAAACGCCGATTTTAATTCTCTCCCACATTCCGATTTTAAGCATGACGGCAGCGTTTTTTCTTCGCAAACCCGACCAAAATGCTGAGTGGACGATTCCACGGAATCTTATGCACGCCGACGGTCTTCAACTGCAACAGCTTTTTTTGCAGCACCCGAACGTAAAGGTTTGCTTGAGCGGACACACACACCTTGTTGACCGCGTAGATTACACGGGCGTGACCTACTTTTGCAATGGTGCCGTGAGCGGCGGCTGGTGGGGCGGTGCATGGAAAGAATGTGATCCCGGCTACGCCCTCGTAAACCTTTACGATGATGGCTCCTTCGACCGCGAATACGTGACCTACGGCTGGAAGGCGCGTGAATAAACGGGTCTTTCACAACGATTCCAGAAACTTCACGAGCGCCTCGCGGTCAGGCTTTGGCAATTTACGCACATAATCCCGTGACGAAGCTGCTTCGCCACCATGCCAGAGAACAGCTTCCATCAGGCTTCTTGCACGTCCGTCGTGCAAGAAAAACGTGTGCTTGTTTACCGTGCTGGTCAGCCCAATGCCCCAAAGCGGTGCTGTACGCCATTCACGCCCATTAGCTGCAAAATCTGAACGGTTGTCCGTAAGCCCTTCGCCCATATCGTGTACGAGCAAATCGGTATAAGGGAAAATCGGTTGATTAGAAATTTCCGGCACATTCTGTATTGTACCTGTTTGCATTGAGGGAATGTGGCAACTCGCACACTTTGCGACGTTAAATATTTCTTTTCCTTTTTGAACCGTTGGGTCGTTGGTGTTGCGACGTGCTGGAACGCCTAATGTCCGCGTATAATGCACGACGGCGTTCAGCGTGACATCGTTCACCTCCGGCGTGTGTGCTGCTATAGCTTGCAACTGCCCTGCGGAACTTTCATCGGGGAATAGCGATGTAGTTACACCCATATCACCGTTAAAAGCGGCGGCGTTTTGTTGAAGCAGCGAGGGCTGATTTGATTTCCATCCGAACCGCCCCAATACGAGCTTTTGCGATTGCACGTCCCATACGTAATTTGCTTTGCCGGAAATGCCATCATTGTTACGGTCGTCGGGGTCGGCAAACGACAGGATTGTTTGTTCACTAATTGCTTCTAACAAACCCAAACCGAACACTGGCGAGGCAATACGCGGTGAAATCAAGGCTCCTCCGGGAAACGGTAGATAGGTGTTTTGCAAACGATACTGCGGCATTCGGAGTGAATACGAAGCACCGTCGGCAAAGGAGCCAGGTTGTTCGGTATAAACAATAGAAAATTTCGCTTCGGGCTGTACGCCAGCAACGGCTTGATCTTGAATTTGTCCACCAAAACCCGTTACAGCAATCGCCGAGCCGTGAGCAGCCATACCCGGCAAACTAATACGCAAAAGGAGAGAATTCATCTCGCCGCTTAGAGCAACTGGTCGTCCACGCCCGTCGCCTACATGACAGCCTTCGCAGGCAGTATGATTAAAAATTGGACCTAAGCCGCCCGGATGACCTGCCGAAGCAATCGCAGCAAACTCCGCACCGAAAGCGCTATCGCCTTGGTTATGGCGTAATAAACTTGCTGGTGATAGATTCGGGGCGGGTTGTCCGAAGGCATCTTCATCGGTCAAAAATACCGTTGTTGCACCGCCGGCAAGCCGTTCGTCGCCATTCGGCTGTGGGTTGGGATTAGGATTGCGTCGTGACGCTATGTCAGCGTCGGCACTCGTATCAATGGGCAATGCAGCATCGGTGGCGCATCCAGCAAGAGAAAGAGCTGCACATAGTAGTGCTGTGCAAAAAAACGATTTCATGGTGGTTTCCCGTAAGTGGTTGAACAATAGTGAATGCGAAAAGGTGCGAAAAAAGTGTACGCGTGGTTTGGTGTTGCTATTAACCACGCTGTGAATAGTTCGTTACAACTTTTTAACAACTCCTTAACAATTCCATAACAATTACTGGTACAAAAATGCACGTTTGCTGCTCACGAATCATGTGACCGAAAGCCATTTTTTTCTATGCTTAAAAGGAAGATTTTTCTATGCTTAAAAGGAAGATTTTTCTCTATCCCAAAGTCATACATTGCAGAATCCGTCGTATCTTCGTTTTTGAATCCGCTTACTGAAACCATGTATGAACCGAACCATTCTTATTGTAGATGATGACGCTTCCGTCCTTGCGTCGCTGGCACTGGCACTCAAACAAGCTGGTTACGCCTCGCGCACAGCGGCAAATGCTCAAGAAGCCCTTCAATGCTTGCGCCGCGAAATATTCGACGCTGTATTGCAAGACATGAATTTTTCCCGTAAAACAAGTGGTGAAGAGGGATTGCAGCTGTTGGAAAACATCAAAACAGAGTTTCCCGCATTGCCTGTGATGTTGATAACGGCGTGGGGTTCGATTGAGTTGGCTGTGCGAGGCATGAAATATGGAGCAGCAGACTTTATCACAAAACCTTGGACGAACGAACAGATTATCCGCCGTATCGAAACGGTGTTGGATATCAACGCTGCAAAGGCTGATACAACCTCATTTTCGCGGGAGGAGCTTGATGCACGATATAATTTTAAGGGCATCATCGGACACGACCCGAAACTTATGCACATTCTCGATATTGTGGGAAGAATCGCTGCAACAGAAGCGCCAGTGCTGATTACGGGTGAAAGTGGTACGGGCAAAGAACTCATTGCCGATGCTATTCACAGCAACAGCAAGCGCCGCGAAAAGCCGTCAGTGAAGGTGAATTTAGGCAGCATCACGCCGACGTTGTTTGAAAGCGAGCTGTTTGGACACGTCAAAGGTGCGTTCACGAGCGCAGTAAGCGACCGCAAAGGTAGGTTTGAACATGCCGATGCGGGAACAATTTTTCTGGATGAAATTGGCGACCTCGATTTTTCCTGCCAAGTAAAACTCCTCCGAGTGTTGCAAGAACGCACGTTCGAGGCAGTTGGCTCCAGCATGACGCGCACTGTGGATGTACGGGTGATTTCTGCAACCAACCGCAATTTGCAGGACATGATTTCGCACGGACGGTTCCGCGAGGATTTGCTGTATCGCTTGAACTTAATCGCCGTACACCTGCCGCCATTGCGCGAACGGCGCGATGATATTCCTTTGCTCGCTTCACATTTTCTGATCGCCGCCGCCCATCAGTATCGTCGTGAAGTTGGCTCCATAGCGCCGGGTGCGCTGAAATGGCTGCAAGGACGGAACTTCCCGGGAAACATCCGCGAACTCAAACATCTGATTGAGCGTACGGTGTTGATGAGTACGGGAACGGCATTAGAAACCAGAGATTTCCTTGCAGCGCTTGCCATTGAACAGGAAGAATCACGGAAAGATATGCTCCCGGCGGTGGGCAGCATGACGTTGGACGAAGTAGAGCGGGCGATGATTCTGAAGACGTTGGAACAGTTTCCGGGCAATGTCTCGCATGTTGCAGAAACATTAGGTTTGACGCGACAGGCGCTTTACCGGCGGCTTGAGAAGTACGGCATTGTTTTGTAATGGCGTTGTAAATAGTATTAAAATCTATGAACCTCCGACATAAATTTATCATCTATCTTGCCGGACTTCATCTCGTGTGTGGAGCAGCTTTTGTTTATCTGCTACGCTCAGAAGCAGCATGGTTGCTTGCGATAGAGGTTTCGTGTATAGTGTCATTTATCATTGCATACCGTTTGTTTGCAGGATTTTTTACGCCCTTGCAGCTTATCGTCGAAAGCGCAGAGTTTTTGAAAGAGCGAGATTTTACCTCATTTCTGAAGCTCGTCGGGCAACCCGAAACCGATACGCTTATTAGCGTCTATAACGCGATGATCGCAAGCCTTCGTGAGGAGCGGTTGCGGTTGCAAGAGCAAGAATATCTGCTTTCAACCATCATTGCCGCTTCGCCCGCCGGCATCATTATTTTGGGGTTCGACGGTCAAATCACGAACATGAACCCAAGCGTTGAAGCGATGTTTGACGTTCATATGCCGACAATGTTTGGCAAAACCTTGATGGAAAGCAATCTTCCGTTTGCAGAATCCATAAGTCGTATGAATATGAGCGCGGCAGATGTACTGACGCACGGTGTACGGCGCTTTAAGGTGCAAAAGGCACAGTTTATGGATAGAGGGTTTCCACGCACTTTTGTGATGATAGAAGAGCTGACCGACGAACTCCGCGCAAGCGAAAAAGCCGCCTACGAGCGCGTTATTCGTCTGCTGGCGCATGAAGTGAATAATTCTGTTGGAGCGACAACCTCGCTCCTGTCGTCGTGTTTACGCTATGCTCCGCACATCAGTACCAATGAGGCTTCCGACGACCGTGCCGATTTTGAAATGGCATTACATGTTGCTATTAAGCGCTCCGAGCAGCTTGCGGCATTTATGAAACGGTATGCCGAGGTCGTAAAACTTCCTGCGCCAACGAAGCAACAGTGCGATGTACAGCAGCTCTTGGAAAATATCGTCATGTTGTTCCGTGAACAATGTCGAGAACAAAAAATTACGGTGCAATGGCAGATAGAGTCGGCGTTGGAAGATGTTTTTATGGATAAAGCACAGATGGAACACGTGTTTATCAACCTCATCAAAAACGCAGTAGAGGCAATCGGTGAAGAGGGTATTATTACCATTCGTTTGGGTAACCGACCTTTCGAGAAGCACAACAGGGAACCATTCGTGTGCATCGAAGATACAGGAAGCGGTTTTTCGCCAGAGGTTCAAGCGCAGCTTCTAACGCCATTTTTTAGCACAAAAGAGCAAGGACAAGGCATTGGACTTACATTTACACAAGAAGTTTGTGCGGCTCACAAATTTTCGTTTCACGTAGAGAGTACCTCGAACGAACCCACACGGTGCTGGGTACTCTTTTAAAAGCGTCGAAATAATTGCCATAAGAAAATATCCTTTCCCGCTTTGCACCCTCTTGAACGCAACTTTTTTTCGGGACAATGCGTATCATTACCAAAAGAATATTCCACTCTTGTTCTATTCAATTCTGGAGAAACCGCTATGAAATCTTCTATTCTCATGTCCGCGCTATTACTTGTGTGTACGGCATCATTTGTAACGACCGCCAATGCTCAATGGTGGGGTGGTGGCGAGCGTGTGAAAGGCTCTGGGACTATTGTGTCGGAAAACCGCACGACTGAATCATTTTCAGGAGTACATCTGTCGGGTAGCGGCAATGTGTATGTCACGCAAGGTTCGCCGTTAAGCCTTCGCATCGAAGCCGATGATAATGTGATAAAAAAAGTACGGACTGAAGTAAAAAACGGCGTTTTGGGAGTCGAAATGGAAAACGGCAGTTACAATAATGTCACACTGAAAGTGCATGTAACAATGCCGGAAGTGCATAAACTCACCGTGTCGGGCTCAGGCGACATCGTAGGGAAAACGCCGATAACTACCAATGACTTGTACACGTCAATTAGCGGCTCCGGCAATATCAAACTTGCTGGCAAGGCAACCGTACACGATGCCCGTATCAGCGGCTCCGGCAGTTTGTCCTGTTTTGACCTTGAATCAGAGAATGCAACAATAAAGGTTTCGGGTTCGGGCGATTGCGAAGTGAATGCCACAAAACAATTGAAGGTGAGCATTTCCGGCAGTGGAGATGTTGCATACAAGGGCAACCCTTCCATCAGCCAATCCGTAAGCGGCAGTGGTAGCGTCCGCAGACGATAGGAATTAAAGAAACGTTAGTGTAACTCTATGTATGGGATGGTACGGGCATTCTCAAGAAATACATTGAGAAATGGGAACTATTAACAGTTTACCGACATTGGTCTGTGTTACTCCACTCGAATGCGCTTGCGGAAAATTCTCGTGTTGCTAATACGAGTTTCAGCGATATAGTCGCCGCGCGGCACAGGCAAGCCTGCGTCATTTTTCAAATTCCATGTCATTGTGTAGCTGCCCTCATTTTGGCGGGTTTTTACAATATGGGCTACAGAACGCGCTTGCACAGAATAAACTATCACTTCCACTTCCGCAGACGGCTGTTCGACACTATACGAAAATGTTGGCGAAACATCTTCCACCAGCCCTAAAAGCTGACCAATCAGTGATAGCGGGATGTGTAAGCCATTGCCTTTTCCTACACCTCCGCCTTTGAATGGCTCGTAAATGCCCGGAATTGTGAATGACTGGGCAATACCGTAATCGTATGCCGTCTGTTCGCGGGCGGTGGGAATGTACATGGAAGCCGGAACGCTCATGTTTGAGAATGCTGTTGCCATCGGGTCTTTTCGGCGAAGCTCTTGAAGCGCCATCCACGCTTGCGAAAAACGCTGTGCATCCGCTTGGAACCTCATTGATGCTGGAATTTTCACTTGCATTGCTTCGTAAAACGCTTTGTCTTGTTCAGGCGTGAACGGGTACTCGCCGGGTGTCGTTGTCCCAACAGGTTTGGTTGTATCTGCCTCGCTCCTTGTGGAATCGCTGGAATTTACGTAGCTGGTTGGGATGTCTTTACGCTGCAGAATGCTGGTTTTGCTGGAATCTATGGGCTGCGAACGCGTATTCTTCTTGGAAGATGATTGGGCGACGGCGTAAACGCTGAAGGCTGTCACTAAAAATCCTGCATACAAGAGTATGCAAGCGAATTTACGAACAAAACCGCGTGTGGTGATGGAAATGTGCATCGTCAATCGTCGGAAAGGCTGAATAAGAGTGTAGTTATGGGATGGCAACTGCTTTGGGTAAGCATTGCACAACAATATACGAAAAAAGCCGATAGCATCCTGACGTGGAACCTATCGGCTTTCGTGTCTTCTATGTTAAAAAGTGTTAAGGCGCTGCGAAGATATTCTGTTTCGCAGTATTCACATTCTTATGATGAAGCATCATCACCAAACAACTTACGTTTCTCTTCATCGGAGAGCAAGTCCGCAAGTGAAACATCCTGCTTTGCTTCTGGTATAGATACTTGTTCGCCTCGGTCACGGTCACGACCACCACGATTACCTCTATCGCCTCGGTCACGACCACCACCGCGATTGCCGCCTCGCTCGCCGCGTTCGCCACGTGGTTCACGCGGAGCATCGTCACCACTACCTTGGTCGAAACCTTCCATACCCAAGATAAGCGAGTGATTTTCTGCCACAACATCCATCACAAGAACGTTTTCAATTTTATCGCCCACATTAAACGGAGCATTTTGGCTACGAACCGAAGGATGCATCTTGCCGCGCGGCATAAAGGCATCAATATCATCTGCAATGTTCACGACGACACCACGATTGATGACCTCTTTCACCGTTCCAGTGACGACTTGACCAACTTGGAATCGTTCGTTAATGCCGTCCCAAGGGTTTGGCTGCGTTTGTTTGTAGCCGAGTGCTACTTTGTGTTTTTCTTCAGAAATTTCTAACACCTGCACCGTAATTTCCTGACCGGCTTGGAACAATTCAGATGGATGTTTGATGCGGCGTGCCCAAGACATCTCGGAGATGTGTACTAAGCCCTCAACGCCCGGTTTCAGCTCAATATATGCGCCAAAATCAGTCAGACTTTTAACTTTGCCTGTGTGTTTGCCACCTGCCGGAAACTCAGCGGCTGCACCCGTCCACGGGTCAGCTTCCAAGTCTTTCATGCTCAACGAGAGGCGTTGACTACCTTGATTGATTTCTTTCACAACAGCACGAACTGTATCGCCTTTTTGCAGAATTTCGGAAGGATGTGTAACACGCCGACGCGACATTGCGGACACGTGAACCATGCCATCTACACTACCCAAATTGATAAATGCACCAAAATCGGTGAGCGATACAACTTTGCCTTCAACGATTTGACCAACCTTAAATTCATCCAACGATTCTACGCGCAACGAACGGCGACGGCTAACGATAACTTTCGTTTTGTCCGCATCGTTCAATTCGTGAACATGAACCGTAAAATTTTTCTGAATTAGTCCCAGAAGCTCATTCTCACTGGGGTTTGATTTGAGTGATAAATGTGACGTTGGTAAAAAGAGCGGCATATTTTTGTAGCCGACCAAAATACCACCGCGTACGCGGCGCAAGCCTAATACCTCCAATGGTGATTTATTATTTTTCGCCGTTACGAGTTCTGCATAAATTGCATCAATGTCGTAGTCAGGCTGTTTTGCAGGGGCTGGAGCAGGCTCTGCCTCTGAAACATTTGCTTCCGAAGCAGGGACTTCCGAAGCAGGGACTTCCGAAGGAATTACCTCAGCAGCAACCGCATCAGTGGGTGCGGGCATCGGAGTTTCAATAGCGACTTCAACAGGCGCATCAATATTTACTTCGGTAATTATTTCAGCAATTGCTTCAGTAGCTACGGGCGCAGTCGTTGATTCTTCGGTCGCAACAGCACCTTCTTGTGGGTTCAGTTCGTCACTCATATCGGGACAGCAGCAAAAAAGTCATACAAAAAATGATAGAATTAGCTTCTGTCATTCCGCCAAATAATGTGGGGTAAAAAAGACAGACCGCAAATATAGGTATTTTGTGACAAAGTGCAAACGCAAATTCAATCAATGCCGACGCAAAGAGATGAATTGTTATGGGGTTGGTGCAAAGATGATAATTCGGATTACACAAAAGCGTAATGATAGGTACTCCGAATCACGCCTCGCGCATGGAAACGTTCTTTGAACTCAATTAAATTCATCGAAGGTGTCATTGGGTCAGGGTCGCCCGGAACCTGTGAAACACCAATGTCCACCCAGCGATAACCATTTGCGTGTGCCCAACGTACAGTTTCGTGCATCACAAGATAAATTGGGTTCAAATGCTGGTATTCATACAACAACATATTATAGAAACATAGCACCACATCACGATTGCAGACGAACAACCACGAACCGGCTATCGGCTTGCCGTCGTGATAGACAGAGAGTAATTTGATATTCTCTGGCATCAATTCCCGCAATTTTATCATTTCCCCTAACGAATGCGTTGGGGTAGCATTATGTTTGCGTTTATTCTCAAGCAAAATCTCGTAGAATACCCTGTAGCTTTCGTCATCGCTCCGTTCAGCAGTCGTAATCCTTCCTTCGCGCAAAATTTTTCGCACGGTTTTCCGCGCTGATTTTCCGTATTGCTCAATAACATCCTCGGAGTCAGCGCCCATAGAGAGGTCAACCGCATGGGAGATATAGTGCAGTTCATAGTCGAACCGTCGGTAGAGCATCGCATATTCTAAATGCTGGGTCATTACCCGATTGTAGATAATAGGCGGTGGGATCATATAGATATCGCTCCATCCAGCGCGACGACCATACTCTATCAACGCATCCACAAGCCGCAAGGCACGTTCAAAGCTGATGTCGCCCGTCACAAGCCCGCCATAGCTTGCACCTATGGGCGACCAAAATACTTCGCGGTTGTGGAAATTCTGTTTGATACCGCCCGGAAGCACAGCCACAAGTTCTTCGCCTTCGTAGAACATCAGGTGGTGAAATAAAAATCGTTCTGCGGGATGGTATGCCAAAAATGTTTGTTTATGGAACATTGTGCCGTTATTCGCCGTATCCACGAACGTATCCCACAAAGCGCGGTGCTTCTCGGTGTACAGTTTGATGGTGATTGTGGAGCGGCTCATAGTGAAGGAAGTATCAACGAAATTTTGTACCAAGTGTCATTCCGTCGGCAATCGGAACCAAGCAGGATTGTAGGCGGTCGTCCGTACTCATAGCGCGGTTGAACGCCTGAAGCGCTTGAACAGTGGTATCCGCACTTGCACCGTTAGCAATTTCACCCCACGCCAGCGTATTGTCGCCGCAGATGATCCCGCCTTTGCGGACGAGTGGTGCTGACAGCTCCAGATAGCGCACGTAGCCTGTCTTTTCGGCATCAATGAAAACAAAATCGAACTCGAAATTTGGCACGAAGTCTTGCAAAAGCTGTTTAGCATCGCCCACGTGAAGCTGAATCTTGTGGTCAACACCCGCGGCAACGGCTTTTTTGTGAATAAATTCCGCATGTTTGGGATTCACCTCGAACGCCACAACCTTGCCATCTTCCGGCAAAACCCGCGCCATTCCTATTGCTGAATAGCCAGCCAACGATCCGATTTCTAACACATATTTCGCAGACAGTGAACGCAAGAGCATTTGAAGAAATGCCAACTGCTCCGGCGCAATGCTAATCGCGGGCATTCCGTGTTGCACAGAGTCAACGTTCAATTGCCGCAAAAAATCGTCTTCGGCAGGAAACATCTCGCATATATAGTGATGGATTTCAGGTGTTATAGCGGCGCATTTCATGGGCAAAGGTTCAAATTTCAGGTTTCAAGAAATCAATGATTCTACGGTCTCGTTCCCAAACGGACGTTCACGTTCACACCATCCATATCAAGAATGCGGCGCAGCGAAAGCACCAAGCTATCAAGCCGTGCGGTGAACTGTTTATCATAGACGAGTTTGTATGCCAAACCACCTTCGTTCGTGCGAACGTCGCGCACAAGCCCGTTTATCTGTGCAATAAGCGTATCTGCTCCACGCATGGTTTTTTCCGTATTCCCAAGGAATTTGTTGGCACTCACGACGAGTTTGTCAATACGATTTACAAGCGAATCCACCTTAGGACCATTTGTATGGGCAATGTTCCGCAAATCGGACGAAAGCACACGAAGGTCGTCAAACGTGGCTTGCAGGCTTGAGCGATTGCGGGCAAGCAAGTTGTCGGCGGTCTCCGCAACGGAACTCAGATGGTGCATCGCTTTTTTTGTATCCAATATTACTTGTCCGTCCGCAAGCAGCTCTGTGGCTGAGGTCATCACGGTATCGAGTTTTTTGATGATAGATTTTGCATTATCTGCCACATCGCCTACGAGGGCAATCAATTCCGACACATCCGCCGCCGTTTTTCCTTGAATCATATCGCCGCTTGCAAGCGCGTCAGCACTTGCTCCGGGAGCAATTTCTATTTTTTTACCACCAGTAATTTCCAGCATTAGTAGCCGCGCAGTAGCATCTTTTTTGAGGTCGTTGATGTTGTCTAACGTCGCGGTCACGAGTACCGCATTGTTGTATGGCTCCACTGCCGTAACCGTACCACGTTTCACGCCATTGACAGCCACAGGCGAGGACAATTCAAGACCGCCAGAATTAGGAAAGAGCATTTTTACTGTCGGCTGGCTGCCGCGTAGATTCACGCCGCGCCCAAACACCAACGCCAACACAAACAGCAGCAATGATACCAGCGTTACCACACCAACTTTAATTTCCGTCGAACGTTGTTTATTCATGGTGAAAAATTCACAGTCACACAAAAAGCCCGTTGCGAGCTATATTGAAGGCATTATAGCCTTGCACAAGATTTTAAAACTACGAAAAAATACGGCGCTACCAAACATCTTCGTTCCAATAATTTCCATAGCTCTTCGGTTTGTCATAAAAGCTATGTAAATTGCGGTTTCACTATCTATCGCACGAACCTAATGACGACATCGCTCACACAGCACCCTTGGAATGCACATATATGGAATTTAAAGATTATTACAAAACGCTTGGCGTGACCAAAACCGCCACTATGGACGATATTAAAAAAGCCTATCGCTCGCTCGCTCGGCAGTATCATCCGGACGCACGCCCAAACGACAAGGTTGCTGAACAAAAATTTAGGGATGTCACCGAAGCATATGAGGTACTTGGCGACCCCGATAAACGCAAAAAGTATGATCGCCTTGGTTCCGACTGGCGCAAACAGCAGCGCCAAGGAACGACCGACCCTTCAGGAGCATGGCAGCAACGCGCACAATCAAACGCTCGTGCAGGCAGCACTCGTACAAGTACCCCCCGTTCCGGTTCATCTGATGGTTCGGGCAATCCCGCTGACGATGATTTTTTTAGCGAATTTGGAAACCGTTTTGGTGGAAGCGGTAAAAGTTCTGGCGGTGGATTTTCAGACTTTTTTAGTTCGGTATTTAGCAGCAAAAAAGAGAGTGAGGCAAATATCCCTGTTGAAATTACCCTCAAAGAGGCATTTGCTGGTACACACAAGACAATTACTGTGCAGGGTAAAAAAATCAAGTTGAGCATAAAGCCCGGTATCGAGAATGAAAAAAAACTCAAGATCCCAAACCCAGCATCAACAGCTATTGCTCCGGTTCCGGATATTTATGTTGTAGTGACCATAGCATCTGACCCAGAATTCCAACGCGATGGTCATAATTTAACGACGGATGTTTCCGTGCCGCTTTACACGGCTATTTTGGGCGGAGATATTGAATTAACGACACTTTCGGGCAAAGTAAAAATTAAAGTCGCTCCAGAATCACAGAATGGCTCGAAGTTGCGCCTGAAAGGTCAAGGAATGCCTCATTACGTTAAACCTGACGAACATGGTGACCTTTATGCACGGCTGGTTGTGCAACTTCCCAAGCTACTCACCGACAAAGAACGCGAGCTGTTCAAACAATTAGCCAAACTCAGGACGTAAATTTAGGATGTAATTTAGGACGTAATGGAGCATATTCAAACCCTCTCCACCGCTCGCGGACGCGCTTTGTTGCGCGACGTGTTCCGCGAACTCCGCTACGAAAAACAAGTCAGCGGTTTCACGGCATTGCTCACGTGCTGGCGGCTTTGTACCTTTGACCGCGAGATTTACCGCTATAGCAAATTTCAAGTAACCGTCCTCCACGCGCTTGGTGTGTTTGCTGGAACGTCGCTTTGGATGCGGGAAATCATCAATCGGTTCTACTTTCCGGTAATGAATTCGTTGGTTTATCTTGGTGCGGCTATGCTGCTACTCGTTATTGCCGCATACCGTTTCACCGATGTGGTGGACAGCCGTATAGCGATTGCCAGTGTTGGTTTTGAGGCATTTTTGCTGGTGCTGCTGTTTGTGGTAATGTTCTTCTCGCCAGCAGATGACATTGAGATGGAGCAAGCGCCGGAAGACGAAAAACCAAGTGAGATTCAGGAGTTGATTGGCGAAGTGGGCGAAATAAGTAGTGATTATGCGGCAATGGCGGATAAATTAGACAACATCGCAGATGCGCTCACAGGATTGATAGGTCGCCAAGATGAACTTATCAATTCTATCAAAGAATTAACGGGGCTAACAGCGCTTGCTGTATCGCCGCAACCAGCATTTGTAAGTACCATCACCGAAACCAATCGTGCGTTGCAACAGTTTAATGCGTCAGTACAATCGTTCACTGCGTCTGCTGCGTCGTTGCACCGCGAGGAAATCGAACGTGCTGTCCGCATTGAAGTAGAGAGTATTCTGGCAAATCGGATGGACATCAACCGCCAACGATGAAGAGTTCCAGCAAATCATCCACTCGTCGCCCCCGTCGGCAAATTGAGGTGTATTTTATCCTCTATCTTGCCGCTCTGCTCTTGCTTTTGCCCAACAAACGCGAAAAAGCACCCACTACCGATCCGTCACTCGCACGGGAGTTGATGAAATCTCGGTTTTTTATTCAACCAGAACGAACGTCGCTCACATGTCAGCTTGTTACCATCGGTGGTTCGCCGCAGATCGTCGCTCTTGATTCGCTGAATACCATTTTTTCAAATGGCGACGTGACGGATATTCACTACGAATTTCAGATTGAGGATTTATCGCTCCGAAACGTTATTTCCGTTTCTGCAAAAAAAGGCTCCGTTGGGAGTTTTAACGTACAAGAAGATTCGCGGCTTGGAACGGCACTCTTTTCGTGGAAACCGGATTTGGGAACACGACGTAATAAGATGTTCAACGTTCAGGTCGTGGCAACCGCACGACTGCTCATTCCTACGGGCATTACTGACCCAGTGCTACGCGACAAACTCCAACGCCTTATCAACGAAACCAACACGCTCGACACTGCGCGAACGAGCTTTACGGTAAATGTGATTTTTGATAGTGCTTCACAGCTTGCTTTCAATGACAGTACGCTCCAAACCAGTACCGCAACGATAGGAACTGTTGGAAATCCTCCCCTAACCTTCAACGGCGTGAATAATGGAATAAACAATGGAAATCCAACGTTTTCCACCATGCGTCCCGTCGAACCCGGAAACTTCGAGCTTGCACCGAGAAACTCTACTATTGACGTATTACCCTCGCAGCAATGGGAAACCGTCATTGGGGTTTATGGCAATTTTAACCTTCGTACCGAGACCAAGCGTCCACCGCAAGTTATTCCATTACAGTCCGTAGGCAATGGAAGACCTGGAAGTGCTGTCGTGACAGATATTCAGGACATATCGCTCCGCGTACAAGGCATAGCACCCAGCAAAGATGTGATGACTGTCCGCGTATCTGTCGTTCGTGCTTCCGATGGCAAAGAAAAATTCGCCCAATTTACCGTTCGCGTGTCGCAGCTACAGCCTCCAGAGTTTCCGGCAAAGATGTATCCGGGAATGTCGTATAAATTCGACCCTAAACTGCCGCTTTTAACAAACCAAGAAGTGAAAGCCGTGATCTCCGACGCTCCGCAGAACGGCGGCAGAGTGCGTTATTCCACGAGTTTGCAAGGTGAATCGTTTACATGGTCGCCAAAAGAGTCCGATGTTGGGAAGGCATTAGTATTTGAGCGGTTTGTCAATCAACGCTCGGCGGGCGAGACGGTGACAATTCCGGTGGAAGATTTCCCGCCGCCTGAAATTGTGGAAATTATACCGGAAAACAAGATTTTATTGGTACGAACGCGCTGTTTTGGGCAGGCGAATGGGCAGGAAAATCGCGTCATGCTCGATGCTACAAAAGCCAACAACGTCACTATTAACGAGCGTTTGGGGGATTATCGGTTCAACGATGACCGTCAAGAATCAACGCAACTTTTCGTTATACGCCGTAGCGATTCCGATAAACCCATCACAGGCACTATTCGTGCGACAGATAAAAGAAATCGTGCGTCGTTGCTAAAATCGTTAGAGCGGTAAGCTATCAGATTTTATGCTACTGAGTCCTTATTTCCCAAACGGCTTCTGAATGAACTGCTTGGCATATTTGTGAGAATCGAAATAATCATCCCAGCTTAGAACCTTGTTGTACTGCCCAATGGCGAGTTCGCGTTTGCCTTGAAGGTCGTAGATATTACCCACACGATTGTTCAGCATAATCATCCATCCGGATGGCTTCTGGTCGAGCTTGCGGCAGAACTCGTCGCATTTGTAGAGGTAAGTGAGTGCGTCGTCATACTTGCCACGATTCATGAGTGCCGTGCCAATATAAAACATCGCCTCGCGGGCGGTAACGTAGTCGTAGCCAGTTTTTTTGTCAATACAGCTGATCAGAATGTCGCGCCATGCGGCTTCCATTTTTTCGTAATTCCCCAGATACACGTAACAACGAGCCATGTACGCCTTAAACATGGAATTTTTCGGATATTCCTGCACAAGCTGTTCGGCAATCGCCAACGCTTCTACATAATTTTTCTCGAAGCCATAATATAATTGCAACAGCGTCACTTTTGCTTCCGTTGAAGCGTAACGGGCTTGCGCGGCGGCGAGCTTGAGTTCTTGAATCCCTGTACGCTTATCGCCGGGCGGCATGAAGGACATAAGTGGTTTTACCATGGAATACCGCTCTGGAATTGCTTCGGCGAAATAATGATAAATTCCCGTTCCGAGCAGCACATCTTTGTTGCCAGGCGCGATTTGCGAACACTTCATTACAATGTCGAGTGCATCTTTGCCATCAGACGCAGCTTTTATCCATTCGTCACGATTTACCCGGTAGCGCCCGCGAAAACCGATAATACCACCTTTAAAGAACAATCCTACAATATCGCTCGGATTTTCCTCCAACATCGCATCGCAGACCGTTAAGACCTTATCCACTTTCATCAGAAAACGTTCATCAGTTTTTTTATTGCGTGGGTCGGTGACGATTTGCCACCAATCAACCATTGCATCAAGGAAATAGCCCGCCGGATGCTTCGGATACGCGGCAATGACTTTCTGAAATTCCACCGAAGCGCTGTCAAATTCTAAATTGTAGATGTGCTTCACACCGACACGCACGGCTTGGTCGGCATCGGCACGCATCAAAGCCCATTGCGCGTTGAGCGTAGCCGTTGGTGCAGCCACAAGGAAGAGAATAGCGGTGAAGGCAAGAAGAAAGCGGTTCATAAAAACAGCACGAAAAAATTGAGCTTGGTGTAGTCAAAGGCTCAATTGTTTGGCTGGAAGCTCTTCAGCGAGAATTTCCAACGTTTGAATGGCAAATAACACTTCAATTCGCCATACATCGCATGAAAGTGTGGCGGATTATAATCTATCGGATTCATTGTCACGATTAATACCGAAAAATAGAGAACGCCTCGGCATGTTATGTAGTCATCTCCGCAATCGCCGCCGCAAAGCGCTTCAATCCTTCTTTTAGCGTTTCGTCCGCAGCCGCATACGAAAATCGTACACAGCCGTCTGCGCCAAATGCTTCGCCCGGAACACCCGCCAAATGATGTTTATCGAGCGCAAATTCACAGAATTGTACCGAGGTTGTGATGTCAGGATGTTTCGAGGCTTTGAGCGCGTCGTTGATATCTACAAACAGGTAGAATGCGCCGTCTGGCGTGAGTGTCCGTACGCCCGGAATGTGGCTAATAATCTCGCACACCATATCGCGGCGGCGGTGAAATTCTTTTCGCATCATCTCCACATCCGAAGCCGTGTGCAGGATTGCGGCAAGTGCGGCTTTCTGGGCGATAGAATTGACGTTCGAGGTGGATTGCCCTTGTACCTTCGCGGCTTGCTTCACAAGCGCTGCCGGACCTGTCAGGTACCCGACGCGCCAGCCCGTCATGGAATACGCTTTGGACATGCCGTTCACGGTAATCACACGCCCCGCAAGCTCCGGCATAGCACCAATGCTGAAATGCGGCGTTCCGAAGGAGATTTTTTCGTAGAGTTCATCGCTGATGATAAAACAATCGTGCTTTGCCAATACATGCCCCAAAGCCTTGATTTCATCCGGTGTGTACATCACGCCCGTTGGGTTCGAGGGTGAATTCAGAATTACGCATTTTGTTTTTGGCGTAAGTGCCTTCTGAAGCTCATCTGGTGTCATTTTGTAGCGATTTTCGAGCGTAGTATTCACAATCACTGGCGTTGCGCCACAAATTTGCACCATTGCCGGATAACTCACCCAGTACGGTGCAGCCAGCAGGATTTCGTCGCCCGCGTTGCACATTGCCATCAGAATATTGAACAGCGATTGTTTGCCGCCCGTTGAAACCAGCACTGTTTCTGGTTTTGCGTCGGTAATGTCATTTTCACGGTGGAGTTTTTCGGCGATTGCCGTGCGAAGTTCGGGAATCCCGTTGCTGTCGGTGTAGTACGTAAAATTATCGTGAATGGCTTGAATGGCAGCATCTTTGACCACTTGCGGCGTTCCGAAATCCGGTTCGCCGGCGGATAACGCTACAACATTGATACCTTGCGCCTTCATGGCTTTTGCTTTGGCGGAAATGGCAAGCGTCGCTGATTCGTTAGCAGACAAAACTCGTGCGGAAAGCGTATTCATACAACAACAAAATGACAGATGACAAATGACAAGTGGCTTACAAGCTACAAATATACGTAAATATTGGATAAGTTCAGGGTGCGAATACGTTTAATCCGCGTGGTAGAACAGTAAAAATTTGTGCAATCCAAAAAATCCTCGTAGATTTGTAGTCTTGACTAATTAACACTCCTGCTTTCCAAAAACTTGCTCACACGAGACTTGGAGAGCTGTTTTCAACAAATCAACATCCATAGGAGTCAGGTTTTATGAATCCTCGACGCATGTATGAGACGACGTTTATCGTCAACTCCGCGCTGGAAGATACTACCATTGATGGTATCATCAACACAACAGCCGAATTTATCAAAAACAATGGTGGAACGATTGACACCCTCGATAAATGGGGTCGCCGCCGCCTTGCATATCCGATCCAAAAAAAGCACAATGGCTATTATGTCTATGTACTCTTTGAATCGCCTGCTTCAATGCTGCCCCAGTTCGCTCGTTACTTTCAGCTTGAAGAAAACGTTATTCGCCATTTGACGGTAACGATGTCGCCGCAAGCATTGGAATTTCGCCGCAACTTCCTTACGAACCGCACGGAGCGTATGATTGAGCCGGGTACGGTTCCTGCGCCAAAAGTGGTTGCCGATGCTCCAGCGGCAAAAATTATTCCAGAAGTGATTACCCCCGAACTCGCAGAAGAAATAGAAGTAGAGCTATAATGCAAGCCTCGCTTACCTTTTGAAAATTGATATATTGTAGAACTTAAAAACGACCTCTACCCATGAAAATCATTCTTCGACAAAACGTTGAAACACTCGGCAACGTTGGCGAATTGGTGAACGTTAAAGACGGCTATGCGCGTAACTTCTTGATTCCACGCGGTTTTGCGTACTTTGCATCCCCAAAAGCCCTTCGCGTTCTCGCATCCGAGAAAAAGCAATATGAAGCCCGCATGGACAAACTCAAAACCGAAGCGGAACTTTTAGCATCCAAACTTAACGATCTACAACTGACTTTCGCTATGCAAGCAGGCGAGGACGATCGCCTCTTTGGTAGCGTCACGAACCAGATGATTGCTCAAGAGCTTTCGGTGAAAGGCATCGAACTCGATCGCCGCACGATTGTGATTGATGAACCGATTAAAAAACTCGGTAATTACGAAGTTCACATCAAGTTGCATCACGACGTGGTGGCAACCGTGAAAGTCTGGGTTACAAGCGCAGCATAAGGCTCTAACCCATCCGATAAAATTCAACAGGCGAAATGATTGTTTTGAACACAATCGTTTCGCCTGTTTTTTTTCTGCTTACTGATTTTGTACTACAAGCCTGACCGACTACATTTGAATGTCTGTCTTTTTTACAAAATCGCCCCCAAAATGGCATCCAAGAGTAGAATGGAAGCCGCCGACAGCGTAAACGACCGCACGGTGCTGTTACCAACGCCTTCGGCACCGCCCGTCGTATCGAAGCCCACGTAACAGCCTATCAGCGCCGTTACACCGCCAAACACTGCGGATTTGAAAATGCCCGTCATAATCTCCGCAACGCTGAAAAAGCGCTGAATAGAGTCAAAAAACATCTCGAATGAAAAACCGAATTTAATGTTCGTAAGGATATATGCGCCGACGATAGCAACAATGTT
Organism: Candidatus Kapaibacterium sp.; assembly: GCA_025358765.1. Lineage (GTDB taxonomy): Bacteria > Bacteroidota > Ignavibacteria > Kapaibacteriales > UBA4661 > JANYIG01. The sequence continues at coordinate 22,017 of JANYIG010000093.1, read as the reverse complement.
CGAGAATACAGCGAGTACGGGCATCATCGTTAGCGCCGCAAACACGCGCGGCATCGAAAGATACCGGTTTTTGTCAATCGCCATCATTTCAAGCGCGTCTATCTGCTCGGAAACCTGCATTGTGCCTATCTGCGCGGTCATTGCGCCGCCCACGCGCCCTGCAATCACGAGTGCTGTGAGAACGGGCGTAAGTTCCGTAAACACGACCGTTGCAATTGAGCCGCCGATAAACGGTCGAGCAATGCCTACGAGGTTAAATTTTGCAAAGATATTCGTGGCTTGCAGCGCCGCAATAGCGCCAGTGAAAGAGCCAATCAATGCCACAAGCGGCAGAGATTCTGCGCCCACAATGGACATTTGTTCCAGTACGAGCCGCCTATCCTTGAACAAACGCGGCAAATAACGAATAATTGCGCCAAGCAGCATCATAAGCTGTCCGGTTTGCGCCAAAAAATTTAATATCTTCCGTCCGATGCGGGCTATAAAATCAGTCATAGAAATTGTCTAAAGTTTTTTACCGCGGAGGCGCAGAGGGCGCAGAGAATCAAAGTTATGCGGAATGAATACTCAAAAAAGCAGGAATTATTTTCCTCTCTGCCTCCGTATCTCTGCGCCTCTGCGGTCAACCTTGAGAAAATGGTAAACAAGCTCATACCATGGTTTGCATTAGTGTTTTTTGGTACTGCACGAGGCAGGAGCGTAGGTTCCACCGGAGGAGGTTTTTTCGACGATAACGGGGAATTTTTCGGTGTTCCAAGCGTCAATACCGCCATCCATCTTGGTTACCGTAAAACCTTTTTTTGTCAAGATTTCAGAAGCCTCGGCACTACGTGGACACATACAACAATAAACCATAATACGGCGTTTTTTGTACGGCAGCAGCTCCTTCCAACGGCGGTCTAATTCTTGCACAGGGATGAGAATAGCATCTTTCAGGTGTCCTGCGGGCGAGTTAAATTCGTCTTGCGTACGGACATCCAATTTCACCATCGCCGTATCAAGCGAGAGCATCAGTTTTGCCTCACTTGCCGTCACAACGCGGTACGCAGGCTGTTTGAGTGTGGAAGATGCTAATGACGAAGAAGATGATGACGTGGCTTGTTTCTGGGCAAATGCTCCAGAAGTGGCTCCACACAAGCAAAGAAGGGCATAAAAAATGGTCAGTCGCATGGGAACAAGAGTTGATGGTGAAAAAATGATTCGTTTGTGTGCAACAACACAATATTGTCAAATTACGGCAATTAGGAGCTTTTTTCAAACATTAACCATTATCACTTGACTGCCCAAACGCTGTCAACAAAATAACGATTGACATCAAAGAGGTGTTCGCAGACAGAAAACCCTACAAGCCTTGCCAAATCTTCGATGTACGGAATGCTGTATTTGCGGGAAATTTCGGTGTGAATTGCCTCCCATGCCTCGAACGTGAACGATGCATCAGCAATGGAAACCATCTGCTGTTTCGTACTTACCAAATAGCTACGAGCCTCGCCGAGCGCGGGGTCATAGACGGGAGCATGAATAAATGTGTTTAGGTCAAAATCGGCATCAAGTTCTGTATTGATGCGGCGCAGCAGGTTGCGGTTGAATTGTGCGGTAACGCCGCCAGCGTCGTTGTAGGCGCGAAGGATAATCTGCGGGTCTTTTTTGAGGTCAAATCCGATGATAAGCACATCGCCTGAACGCATGTTCTGACGGACTTCCGCGAGGAAAGCAAGCGTTTCATCGTGGGTGAAATTGCCAACATTACTGCCCAAAAACAGAATCACTTTTTTTGTTTGTGAAGCAGCATTTAAGCGCCTTAGCGCCTCGAAATATTCGCCGTGCATTGGGCGCACGTTTATTGCCGGTATTTCGCGCAACAGCGTTGCTGCAAGCCCGTTCAATGCGGCTTCGGAAATATCAATCGGCTCGTACACGCATTGTGCCTGTTGTTCAAGAAAATATCGCAAAAGAATCTTCGTTTTTAAGCCATCACCAGCACCAAATTCTATCAACTCGAAGGGCTTGTTCACGCCGCTATACTCAAGAATACGAGCTTTGTGCGTGGTCAAAATCTCGAATTCCGCACTAGTGAGATAGTATTCCTCCAAACCCATTATTTCTTGAAAGAGACGGCTGCCCTCGTCGTCGTAAAAATACTTGGACGAAAGGCGTTTGGGGCGGGCGGATAACCCTGCAATCACGTCGTGAGCAAATTGAGCATTCATCAAATCTATAAAAAAATACGCACAATAGGTTTCCTGAAGCGGCGGCATCACACTGTCCACTACCTCTTTACAAGCCGAATGCCCATAAACTGCCAGCGAAGCGGTGGATGAAAAAAATTCCGATACGTACGGCGAGCATGTCCGGCAGGCGTAGCCACCGAACCGCCACGCAGCACCATTTGGTTCACCATGAATTTCCCATTGTACTCGCCAATCGCCCCCGCTGCCTTCGTGAAGCCCGGATACGGTAAATACGCGCTATTCGTCCACTCCCAGAGTTCACCGTACTGAAATTTATGCTGAGGTTCCTGTTGAAGCTGGTTTGAAGCCACTTCCCACTCGAACTCCGTTGCCAGCCGCGCACCAATCCAAGCAGCATAGGCATCTGCCTCGTAAAAACTCACGTGTTGGACGGGTTCATCGAGGGCAATAGGTTTTAATCCGTCGGGCGAATAGTTCATCCATTGCCCATCAATCTCGTACCAATACATTGGTGCTTGCACGGTGTTATCGTTTACCCATTGCCAGCCTTCGCCGAGCCAGTGACGAAAATCTTTATAACCGCCGGAGCGCATAAATTCAAGATATTCAGCATTTGTCACTAAACGGTCAGCAATCTGAAACTCGTGGATATATACTTTGTGAACACCCAATTCGTTGTCGAAACAGAATCCATCACCTTTGTAGCCGACTTCATACACGTTTTCGGGAACACGAATCCAACCCATAGACCCCGTAGAACCTTGTAATGCTGGAATCAGCGTTTGATATGACGGAAAAAGTGGATTGTGACCAAAGATGTATTTGATGTCAGTTGCCAGAAGCTCTTGATGCTGCTGCTCGTGGTTCAACCCAAGCTCCAGAAGGCTTGTCAGCTCTGACATTGCATTGTTGTCCATGCTCTCCATACCGTTGCAAATCCACGCTCGCATTTGCTCATCCACGTGAGCGCGGTACGCATACACATCGCTGACCGACGGGCGGCTGAGGTTCCCTCTATCCGTTCGTAGCACCCTCGCACCAACCGTTTCGTAGTATGAGTTAAATACGAAATTGTATTCGGGATGAAATTCCTTATAGCCCGTTTTATACGGCTTCAAAAAAAACGTCTCGAAAAACCACGTGGTGTGTCCAAGATGCCATTTGGGTGGGCTAACCTCTACAACAGGTTGCACAACATAATCTTCCGCTTGAAGCGGTTTGCAAAGAGCCACGGAGCGTTCTCGGACCGACGTGTAGAGGTCGAGAGCGTTCTCGATAGTCATGAAGGACACACTACACCTCCGCCAAATACTTGTGAACAAAACTAATCGCCATTGCACCTTCGCCAACAGCAGAAGCAACGCGATTCATGGCGCTTGAGCGAACGTCGCCCGCCGCGAAGATACCGGGAACGCTGGTTTCCAACAGATACGGCTCTCGGTCACGCTTCCAGAGTTTTTTGAAGGAATCTTCATCCACTAAATCCCGTCCAGTGAACACAAATCCACGCTCATCTTTCACAACATCGTTCGGAAGCCACTCTGTGTAAGGCTTCGCGCCGATAAAGATGAATAGCGCCGCCGCTGGAACTTTGCGCGTTTCCTTCGTGTCAATGTTTTCGATGATGAGGCATGACAAGCGTTCGTTTTCTCCATTGTGTTCGCCAAACGCCTCAATGATTTCGGTTTTTGGCAACACCTGAATGTTTGCAATGCCTGCAATCTGGTCAATCAAATACGACGACATCGTGGCAGTCAGGTCTTCGCGGCGAATAACAATGAACACATTCCGCGCAAACCGCGCCAAATAAACCGCTGCCTGCCCCGCAGAATTCCCACCACCCACCACGTACACGTCTTTGTCGCTACAAATTGCCGCTTCCGTTGTTGCTGCGCCGTAATACACACCTGCACCGGTGAAATCACCCACGCCCTTGGTTTCGAGCATTCGGTAATCCACGCCCGTTGTCACCACTACGCTGCGCGTGTTGATTTCCTGTCCATCGGCGAGCATGAGGATTTTATAGCCGTCCTGCAAACGAATCGAAGTCACTTGCTGTGGAACCAGAAATTCCGTTCCCAAACGCGTCGCTTGTGTAATAGCACGACGGGCAAGGTCGGAACCGCTTAATCCCGTCGGGAAACCGAGGTAGTTTTCAATCCGTGAGCTTGTTCCCGCCTGCCCACCGGGTGCACGACGCTCCACAAGCAAGGTTTTTAAACCTTCCGAAGCGCCATACACTGCCGCTGCCAGCCCTGCCGGACCTGCGCCAATAATGACAACATCATACATTGAATTTGCTGCTTTCGGCTGCAAACCTAACTTTTGTGCAATGTCTGGCAATTGTGGATTGACGATAAATGAACCATCCTCGAAAAACATTGCGGGTAAATCTTTGTGCTCAATGCTATTCAATTGCAAGAGTTCAAGCGCTTTGTCGCTGGTTTCCACGTCGAGCCATTGGTACGGAAAAAGATTTCCCGCCAAAAAATCTTTGATATGATGCGACTTCGGCGAAAACTGGTAGCCCACCACACGGTTGCCCGTAAATTCTGGGATATAACCCGCATGCCAGTCGTCGAGCAAGTCGTTTAGCGTTGGATAGAGTTTTTCTTCGGGTGGATCCCATGGTTTGAGCAGGTAATAATCAAGCCGCACGTCGTTGATGGCTTTTATGGCTGCATCGGTGTCAGAGTACGCCGTGAGCAGCACACGCTTTGCATCGGGGTACAATGCACGAGCCTTTTCAAGGAATTCCACGCCCTCCATTTCCGGCATTCGTTGATCACTCAGAAACAGCGCCACGACTTCGCCTTGTTTTTTGAGTTCCACTAACGTGTCGAGTGCTTCTTGCGCCGACGACGTGCTGAGAATACGGTAATCCTTGCGATACTGGTTCCGCAAGTCGCGCTGGATGGCTCGAAGAACCTGCGGGTCGTCGTCAATCGAGAAGATAATGGGTTGTTTCATGCGTCAAAACTCCGTTCGATAATGGATTTCATAGTTTGCAAAATGTTGACAACCTTCAACAAGCCTTCTTGTGAGCAATTACCCCTTTACCAAAAAACGCAAAGCAAACTCCGTGCGTCCGGGCTTGGAGGAAACACGAATATCGGCGTTATGATGCAGCACAATCTTCCGCACCACGTCTAAGCCCATTCCCGTGCCTTTGCCGATGTCTTTGGTCGTAAAAAAGGGGTCGAAAATGTTATTTTGAACATCCTGCGGAATGCCGCCGCCGTTGTCAATCACATTGACGCAGAGGAACTCGCCATCGTTCTTTGTTTGGACTTCGACTATTCCCGTGCCGCTCTGTTTCTGGTCTTCGAGTGCGTCAAGCGCATTGTCTATCAAGTTTGTCCAAACTTGGTTCAACTCACCAGGGAAGCCCTCCAACGCTGGCGTTTTGGGGTCGAACGATTCCACGAATTTCACATTAAATTTCTTGAATTTGTGGTGCAGCATCGTCACTGTGTTTTTGATGCCTTCGTGAACATTCACCGTCTGTTTTCCCTGCGCTTTGTCCATGTACGTGTACGACTTCACCGACTGCACAAGGTCGCCGATACGCTTTGATGCGTCTTGTATGTCCGTCACCATACGCTCTGTGGTCAGGTTGTCGTCTATCCACTTCAGCACTGCTTGAGCGTTTGCGGCTCCTGTTGCTTCAAAAATATCGTTCAAATGCTCCATTGTGAAATCAAATTCCACGTAATTTTCCGCCATATCCACGCCGTCCACAATGTCATGGTCGTCCATCCAATCCGCAATGTCGTTTTCACGTGACGTTTTCTCAAGCAATGACAAAGGCTGTGACGGATTTGTGTGGTACTCTTGCAAACGCTGAAAGAGCGTATTGTTGATGCAATCAATATGTTTCTCTTCCATACGAATGCTCATCACGGCTTTAAAATTAACCGGAAGTAGGCTTAAATGTTTTTTCAGTTCTTGCGACGAGCGTACAATAGCGGCGGCGGGGTTATTCAGTTCGTGTGCCAGCCCCGCAGAGAGCTTCCCAAGCGCCATCAATTTTTCGCTTTGTTGTTGGAGTGCTGTGAAATCCCGCGTCCGCGAGGTCATCACGCTTACGAATGCTTGGGTGAGTTCGTGTTGGTCGCAAATCATTGTACGGAATTTGCTTTTGTGCAAGGCAAGGAGCGTTATTGGCTCCCGCACTTGTCCGTAGGATACGGCGGCTTTCATCCGTGAATATGGCAGCTGTCCGAGTATAGAAAGCGCTTGATATGTCAGCCACTCGCGTTCTGTGCCGTTTTGCACAGAATAAATGCGAAGTTTTCCCTCAAGAATAATCTGCACTTCGTCAATCACTGCACCGGGTGTGAACATAAAATCGCCAACAGCAAACCGTTGCAGTTCGGCGTTTTCAATAAACCACGCGAGCTGCTCATCTGGTACGTCTGCTAAGGCTTCGAGGGTTTTGATTGTTGCAAGGATATCCATAATCAAGGGAATGCTATTATTCAAGAATGAGGATGCTTTTTACGCAAACACGAACTACGCAAATGCACCAGCATCTTCTCTCACGCTCCGTATCTGCTCAATGTGCCGATGGCGGTGTGCATACAGATATACAAGCCATTGATAGCCCGTTATTACGCCAAAGATGGGATGGTCGGCGCAAAAGATGTGTAAATGGTCATCGGTCGAAGCCACATAGTCTTGGAGTACCGTATTCGTAGCGCCGAAACGGTTCAAAAGCAGTTCTTTCTGATAATAGGGCAGCTTCGGCTCCAAAAACGGCGGTGTTTTCATGGTTTCTTTGCGATTTGCCATGATGGTGAGAATGCCGTTTTCGGTCACGGCTAATCCTGTTGACATCGCCTCGATGTTATTCGTCGAAAATCGACACGAGGAGAGTTGCTGAAAAATCCACAGGTCAACATTGATGATATGCTCAAGACATTCTGCAGCAGACCATTGTTCGGGTTTAGGCTTATCGTTCATCTGCACAGGCGAAAGCGACTCTATTTCCACCAATAAACGGTCGTGGGAGAGCATCAATTCTTTTCGGAGTGCTATTCGTTCCTCTGAGGTCAATATGGAAGTCATGATGTAGGGTAATGGTAGAGAAATTCGTCCGCAAAGTTTACAGACGAATTTTCATACTGACTATTGGAGACGGCATTCACACAATAGTTATGGCACTGCATCCTCGCCTGAACCGCCAAGCGAGAACCAATCTATCTTCCGTGTAATGTACATCACCACTGCCAGAATCACGAATAGCCCGACGCTGCCCAATAATAGTGCATAGTCTTGCAATTGCAGAACGATATAGAGGAAGCCATACAGCGTCACAAGAATCCCAGTGATGACGGCAGTTGCGAGGTTGCCACCCAAAACATTGCGCGTGTAGGCGGCTATCAGTACAATAATCGCCGCACTGGAAAGCACGTACGCACGATTAAAGTTGATTTGCTCAGACAATGAAAGCAATAATGTATAGAAAATTGACAGCGCAAGCCCGATAAGCACGTACTGAATCGGATGAATAACGCGCTTAGTCAACACTTCTGCCATAAAAAATGACAAAAACGTAAGTGTAATAAACATAATGGCATATTTTGCGGTGCGCGTAATTTTTTGATATTCATCAATCGCCATCAACAGTTTTACGCCAAACGCAGATTGCTGAATCTTGTATTGCGCTCCACGCCACGCTTGCGGAAAATTGCGGTTCAAATGGAGAATCTTCCAATCAGCGCTAAAAGTGCTGGCTTCCACCGTTCTGTTTTCCGGCAAAAACTGCCCAACAAAACTTGGATTACCCCATTTGGAGCGCACTGTGGTTTTTGTTTCACGTCCGACCGGGACAAAATAAAGTTCACTACTCCCGTTCAAATTCAGGTCGAGCGCGACAGAGTATTGCGTGTTTGCATCCACATCTGCCTGGGAAAGTGCAGGTTTGACCGTAATGCCCACATCAAGAACGTCGCTTGAAGGTATGCCCGGATTGGCAAGAAGTTCTGTACCATTCCAACGAACTTTTACGATATCTTTAATCCCCTTCACGTCGGCAATGCCCACTGCCAAAAACGCGTCATTCCAGAGAATATCTTTTGCAGGAATATTCAATTCCTTGAATGGCGCAAACGAAAATACACCTTCAACCGTAATCGCTGAGTGGTACAAAATCACCTCATAAATACCTCGATACCGCACTTCTGGCACAATATCCGCTTTGATGTTCAGATTCTCAGGCAGCAAATGAGTGTACGTAATGATTTCATGTATTTCGGTATGTTTCACGCCCTTATCGTCCGTTGTTTCCGTGCGGGCAAGCGTTTTGTACGGCACGGACAACACCGGACCGGAAACCGTCTGCACGCCACCCCATTTTTCGCTTACTTCCTGCACCGCTTCGTCGCGGCGTTGTTGGCGTTCTTGAATCAAGTTTTCTATCAACCATGCTGGAATGAGCATTGCAAGCGTTAAAAAACCAATGACGAACATTCGTAGCCCGACGGAGTTTTTGAAAGCACGGATAATCATGGCAGTGGAGATTTAAAGGTATAAAAAAGGTGGAGTATCGAAATGTAAAACAAGAACAATGACCAAGCAACCAGCAACCAAATCTACAACCGAATGCTTGCAAACGCTTCCGGCAACATGCTTCCGACCGACGGCACAAGCACATGCGCTATCCGGGAGCAATATTCCCGTTCGCGGAGTGTAAGTGTTGAGGTAAGCATTTTGAGCGGGTTCAAACGCTTCACAGGCATAGAAAGTTCGCGGTGAACCGTGTCTATGTCATTTTTTGTTAAATCTGTTCCAAAAAAATAGGCTGTATCGAGCGTTATTCCTTGTTCGTCGTCAAGATTTTGCACGTATGCCTTGCAAACGCTTCCAAGCGGTGACGATGGCGACAAGTGATCGACTTCAAGCGTAGCAACGTCGAGAATTGTATTGTTGCAGAGAACGCTTATATCCACGTATTTGTCCTGAACGCCGCAGAGTGCAACGGTTTTGTGCGCCTCGTCTGCATAATTATACGCAAAAACGTTGTGAGCATCTGCCTGCGAAACGCTTATCCGTCGGAGCGTACTCCGAAGCACCGCCGCCGCATGAACCGCTACAGAAGCCGCATTCGCGCCAACGTGGACGGCAAATGCCATTGGTGAATCTTCATCGGAGCGGAACGGATACAGTGACGTAAAAAACTGTTTTGGGTCAGCATCAGGAACATGTTGCATCAGCTCAAATGCCGCATATTCACTGAGTTGCTGGCTTGTGAGTGCTGGTGAATAGGGAATCGGATATGCCAAAACGCTGTCCATATCTAACGAAACCGCAATGGCATCAATACGCTCATGGCGTTCGGACAGATGCTCCAAGCACCGTTCTACTTCCTCCATCCCGACGGATGCCCGCACATCATCCAAGTTCTGCGAGAGATCAACGGGAGCATTCGTCACATGAATGCCCGACAAACATAGTCCCTGCGCGGTATGCTCCAAATGGGCGATGTACGTCCGATATGTGTCAAAATATAATGTTACAAGTGTTTCCACAGGAGTCTCTTGCCTCAAATCTGGTGTGCAGACGACGCACCGAATCGTGTTCTGAAAAAGATTCTGAAAAAGTTTGTCGAAAAATAGTGGCTGATTGTTTGACAAAAATTTTCCAAATTTGCCATAAATATCGCAGACAACCAACATCTGTATCACCATTCAAACGAAGGTACCCGTTATGAATACGAACATTTCAGAAAACTCCTCCGAACCAGCATCGCCGTCCTTCAAAAAATATTTCACGCCTGCCGAAGCCACAAAAACCCTGCCACTTGTGAAAAAAATTGTGGAAGATATTTTGGATACAAGTCGTTCCATGCGACAATTGCTTGTGTCCGACGAACAAGATGAACAGGAACACCATGAGTTTTCCGTACTCCGAAGCCGTTTGGAGAGTTATATGAGTGAATTAGAAGAATTAGGGTGCTTCTTCAAAGACTGGAATTTTACGATTGGGTTAGTAGATTTCCCTGCTCGTATTAACGACGAAGAAGTATTGCTCTGCTGGCGCAGCGATGAGCCAGAACTCACCCATTATCATAGTGTTCAGGCAGGGTACATGGGCAGGAAACGCATCCCGACGGAAAACAACACTACGATATAAACGAACGGATTTTCTTCTATATTCCTTCTCAATACCCCATACTCGCTAACCAGCCCTCCGTCATGGAGCCTTGCGGTTGCTCTGCATTCGGCATCTGCACAACTCCTGATTGCAACATTTTTTCGACGTATTTCCCAATCACATCAAACTCAAGATTGGCAGCGGCTCCCGGGCGGAGTTCATTGAGCGTTGTATGTGCCCACGTGTGGGGAATAATGGAAACAGTAAAACTTGCACCCTCTACGCGAGCCGTCGTAAGGCTTACACCGTCAATACAGACAGAGCCAACGGGGATGACATACCGGGCATAATTCACGGGAAAATTAATTGTCAAAAGCCAACTGCCTTGTTTTTGCTCAATGCGAGCTACCGTACCGCTCGTATCCACGTGTCCTTGCACAAGATGTCCGCCCATCCGTCCCCCTAACCGCATAGCACGCTCCAAATTCACCCGTTTGCCTACAGCAAAACCGCCAAGTGTTGTTTTCATCAAGGTTTCTTCAACCGCTTCCACCTCGAACGTGGTTGCAGTTAGCGCCACGACCGTCTGACATGCACCGTTGATGGAAATAGAATCGTCAATTTTCACATCATCCATAATGATGTGTGCTTCAACAATCATCCGAATGCCGCTTCCTTGCTTGCGTACACCGCGTACCGTGCCAAGTTCTTCAATAAGTCCGGTAAACATCAAATCTCCAATATGTTCAGTAGAGTTTATTCCGATTACTTTTGAATGTCATTCCAGTCCCCAGCCAGAGGTAGTGCGGACTATGGATGCCAACCCCAGCGAAGGCTGGGGTTGGCATGACAGCCCTGTACAATAATCGGAATAAACTCTAATAGCCATAAATATAATAGTAGTGTTATGAACTTCCGAAAATTTCCCATGCCGCGCAAATAAACAACACCATCATTTTTTTTGAAGGTAGAATATTTTGTGAAACTTTTTTTTCAAGGATTCGTTAAACTATAGAAAAGAAGAACGATTGATGAAAAAATATTGCGAAAAACATTGAAACTTTATCAGCAATATAATCGTATAAATCACAAACAAGAAAATACAGTTCATATTTCACCAATGTTATTTTAAGGAATTTTGTTATGAAACGCACATTTTTTACTACCCTTGCTCTTGTAGCAGTTGCCGTTATCGGTTCACAAGTAGCGTTCGCTCAAAACACGGCGATTGATTTTAACAGTAAAACGATTTTAAAGGAAGATGTTGTAGCACTCAAAAAGGCGCTTCAATATCCCCAAATCGCATTGCAGCGCCAGATTGAAGGACAGTTTGATATTTTGGTTTATATTGGTCAAGACGGTAGGATTGTCGCAACCAACTATGAATTAGCAGACGAAAGCAAAACATTTTTGATGAAAGACTTGATTAGCGCAGCTACGGATGCCGTGAGCAAATATAAATTCTCACCAGAGTATAACGGCAGTGCGGTTCGCATTCCGTTCTCGTTCAAAATGATGAACTAATAAACGTTTGCCGCCAATTTCGATAGCAACAACGCTATCACCACGCATTCTCTCAACGCCGCATAAAAAGGACTCTTAGAAGTTTTTCCATGCGGCGTTTTTTATGTTGAAGAAGATGGTACTCAAAGATTTTTTTGGAAGTGATAATTTGTTCCCCTATTTTTCGGTGTATGTAATTCTGTTCCACTAATTTTTTTAGGAGGTGATCAAATGCGTAAATCCCTTATCGCTTTGACAGCACTTTTTGCATTTGCCGCAGTTGTTCCAACCTTTGCTCAAGACAAGCCAAAAGAAGAACCGAAAATGGAGAAAAAGGCGGAGAAAAAAGCTAAAAAGGCTAAAAAAGCTAAAAAGGAAAAAATGGAAGAGAAAAAATAATTCTTCTTTGGAGAATGATTCTCTTTTCAAAGCGCCGCACCAAACGTGATGCGGCGCTTTTTTATTTCCGTCCGGCGTGGAAAAAACCTATTTTGGTAGCATTCATTTTTGACACCGTCTTCGTATTTGTTTCACGCATTGTTGCTGACTTTCCCATGAACCGTACTCACTTCTACGACCTGCACAAACAACTCGGTGCCAAGGTCATTCCGTTCGCTGGATTTGACATGCCGGTGAATTATTCCAAAGGTATTTTGGCTGAACACAATGCCGTTCGCACCGCCGTTGGTATGTTCGACGTTTCCCATATGGGCGAAGTGGAAATACGCGGTGCTGATGCGCTTGCGTTTATACAGCACATCACCATCAATGACGCATCAAAACTCACCCATGGCAAAGCGCAGTATTCTGCGATGTGCTACGATAATGGCGGCATCGTGGACGATTTGCTCGTGTACCACTGCGGCGACCACTATATGCTCGTGATTAATGCCTCGAATATTGAAAAAGATATTGACTGGATGAAGCAGCATACAAGCGGTTTCCACGACCTTGAACTCAAAAATGTCAGCGATGAAGTTAGCCTTCTTGCCGTGCAAGGACCGAAATCTATAACAACGCTGCAAAAACTTACCACCGCTCATCTGGCAGATGTTCCGTATTACTCCTTTGTGATGGGAACGCTGGCAGGAGTGGAGATGATACTTTCGCGTACAGGGTACACGGGTGAAATTGGTTTTGAACTCTATTTTAAGGGAAACCATTACGCCTCCGCAACGGTTTGGAACGCCATTATGGATGCTGGCTCGGAGTTTGGTATTGAACCGATTGGTTTGGGAGCACGTGACACCTTGCGCTTGGAAAAAGGATATTGCCTCTACGGCAACGATATTGACCAAACCACCCATCCGCTCGAAGCAGGATTAGGCTGGATTACCAAGCTATCCAAAGAAAACTTTGTTGGGAAAGATGTGCTTGTTAAAGCAAAAGAAGTGGGTGTTGGGCGCAAATTAGTGGGGATGCAGCTTCAGCAAGAAAAGATCATACCGCGCCCGCATTACAAAGTGTTCGCAAATGGGCAGCACACGGGCGAAATCACCAGCGGTTCCATCTCGCCCGTGCTAAACAAAGGCATAGCACTTGGCTACGTGAACTCAGAACAAAGCCAGCTCGGAACGATTGTCCACATAGAAGTACGCGGAAAAGAATATCCTGCCGAAGTTGTTAAACTGCCGTTTGTCTGAGAGAATGTTTTGCCTAAGAATGCCCCATGCAGCTTATTCAAAAGCGTTACGGTAAATAGGTTCAATCACAAATGACATGTATGCGATTCAAACTCACACTCGAATACGAAGGCACACGGTACAGCGGCTGGCAGTCGCAGAAAAACGCCCGTACCGTGCAGGGGGATATCATCGGCGCATTGCGCGAGATATTGGGAACCGATAATTTTGAGCTCTATGGTTCCGGGCGCACCGATGCTGGTGTTCACGCTCTGGCACAAGTGGCGCATTTGGAGGCGCAGACGATGCTCGCACCACACATCCTTCGTATGAAAATCAACGATAACCTTCCTGCGGACATTAATATCCTTGAGGTCGAAAAAATACACAAAGCGTTCCACGCACGATACGATGCGGTATCCAGAAGTTATCTCTACCAAATTTCGCGTCGCCGTGCAGCATTTGCCAAACGGTATGTGTGGTGGATAAAAGATGCGCTGAACGCAGATTTGATGCGCGATACAGGTGCACTATTTTTGGGAATGAAAGATTTCCGTTCGTTTACCGCCGATGACCCCGACGAAAAATCCATGAAAGCATTGTTGGAAGAAATTCGCGTGGAAGAAGCTGGAAACCTGATTCTGATTCGCGTTCGGGGTTCGCACTTTCTGTGGAATATGGTGCGGCGTATTGTGGGCGTGATGGCAGAAGTTGGGCGAGGGAAGCTCACCACTGCCGAGGCACGGAGTTTTCTTTACGAGCATTCGGATATTCCGGCAAAGCTCACAGCGCCGCCGTCGGGTTTGTTTTTGGAGCGTGTGTATTATCGTGGCGATGAGATTTTGTCGGATATGCAATCAACAATACGAGTGTAAGCCAGCGACCGAATGAATCATTTTAACCTTCTCACAACCGACCCTAACAGCAAAGCCCGTGCTGGTGTGCTTCACACGGATAACGGTGATATTGAAACGCCGATATTTATGCCCGTCGGCACGCAAGGAACCGTGAAGGCGCTGGAGCAGCGCGAGCTTGTGGAATTGGGCGCACACATCATTTTGGGCAATACGTATCATTTGTATTTGCGTCCGGGCGAAGAAGTCCTGTCACGGCTCGGCGGCTTACATCGGTTTATGAACTGGCAAAAGCCTATTCTCACGGACAGTGGCGGCTTTCAGGTGTTTTCGCTCAAGGAATTGCGGACGATTACCGAAGAGGGAGTTGCATTTGCCTCGCATCTGGATGGTTCACGGCATTTTTTTTCGCCGGAGCGCGTGATTGAGATTGAACGTTGTATTGGTTCTGATATTATGATGGTGCTTGACGAATGTACGCCATATCCAGCCACATACGACTACGCCAAAGATTCGATGGAACGATCCATGCGCTGGGCGCAGCGCTGCAAGGACGCTTGGGTGAATTCTGATGACCGTTATGGACACAAACAACTTTTGTTCGGCATTGGGCAGGGCAGCACGTTTAAGGATTTACGACGTGCATCGCTCGAAGCATTGATAGATATTGACTTTCCGGGCTACGCTATTGGTGGGCTTGCCGTCGGAGAACCTGCCGAAGCTATGTACGAAACAGTTGACCTTTCGACTGATGTTCTGCCCGCCGACAAACCGCGCTACCTAATGGGTGTTGGAACGCCGCAAAACCTGTTGGAGTGCATTGAGCGGGGCGTGGATATGTTCGATTGCGTAATGCCCACGCGCAACGCTCGCAACGCCACGCTGTTTACCACGTATGGTAAAATTAACCTCCGCAACGCAAAGTTTAAGTTCACCGACACGCCAATTGACGATACCATAAATTCGTACGCAAGCCGTAATTTTTCGCTCGCATATATCCGCCACCTCTTTAATGTCGAAGAAATCCTTGCCTTGCAACTCGCCACACAGCACAATATTGCATTTTACCTCTGGCTTGTAAAAACCGCCCGCATCCATATTTTTGCTGGAACCTACATGGCGTGGAAACAGGAATTTTTGGCGCAATTTAACGCTGGCATACCATAATAGCATCACACATCAAATTTTACCCGATATAGTATTGGAGAAACCATGTTTTTCTTGTACTTTGTCGCTATTGACTACGTATTGACTGCTTTTGATGTCGGCTTTCAGGGAGGAAGCCTTCTCCATTTTTTTGAAATTCAATTCATATCCTTTTCATTCAAGGTCATTAGGGGGTTTTATGTGTAAACGCTTGGTACTTTGGGCATTTATTTTCGGCATGTTCGGTGTATTTGGTACGGCGACGACATGGGCGCAGATTAGCGCCTATACATTTAATACGGGGACGGCAGTAAGCTTGGTTGATGTCAACAACGCTACAACACACGGTTCGGGGGTGACTGTGGACGATCAGTTGTATGCAAATGTTTCCATTGGGTTTGCGTTTTCGTTCAACGGTGCTTCGTACACGTCGCTCACGATAGATGCTAACGGCGCGGTGTATTTTGGCACGGTCGCAGCAGCACCAAGCGGCAAAGTATATCGTTTTCCGATAGCAAATGCGATTGGGAGCGGTTGTATCGCTATGCTTGGTGCGGATTTGAAGGGAACAGCAACAGGAAGTGTTTTCTCCAAAACTATTGGAACTGCACCCAATCGCCAGTTTATAGTGCAGTGGCAAAACTTTGGTTTTTATAGCGACCCAAGCAATAGTACGTTCACGATGGAAATGACGCTAAATGAAAATGGAGCCATCAATTTTGAATATGGCACGTTTTCGCTTGGAAGCACCTTCACCCAACGAACGCCGCAGGTAGGCTTGCGTGGGGCGACGACGAATGACGTGAATGCTCGCACTGGCGCATGGTCGAGTCCAAGCCCGACGACGGGTTCAGGCTTTGCCGTGCCACTGAGTGTGTCGGTGAAACCACAGAACATTAGCTACACATTTGCGCCACCGAGCAGCAACGCTGTAGCAGGCGCTCCGACTATTACGCAGCCTTCGTCGTCAACGACTGTTCTTGGTACGCCCGTGACGCTTGGCTGGACGGCAATCGCCAGCGCATCGGGCTACACGATAAACATCGGCACCGACCAACAATTCACATCCTTCTTCCAAAACAGCAGCGCAATCACGGGTACGTCTGTGTCACTCAGCAGCAGCTGGTTTTCAACGTTGACTGTTGCAGGAACCCAGTATTTTGCACGAGTGCGAGCAACGGTGAATGGTCAAAGTGGTCCTTGGTCACCAGTGATGAGCTTCAAAGTAGGATTGCCTGTGGTGATTGCATCGGTAGCACCGACAACATTAACCATAGGGCAAACAGCAACGCTGACGATGAATGGCACAAACACGAATTTTGTCGGCGCAACGGCTGTACGCATAAACTCTGGCTCCACGACGATTACGGGGACGATTACTTCCCGCACAGCCACGACGATGCAGGCTTCGTTTGCTGTTCCGGCAAGCGCTCCAGCAGGCACGTACACGTTGACGGTGGATAATGCTCCGGGGAGCATCACGAGCAGCGTGGGTGTTTTTGCCGCCAGCACTCCGGCAGACCCGACCGTATCATCGGCATTTGCTACGCGGAGTAATGGTTGGAATTTTTGTAATTGTGACAATAACGTCTGGCCCTCAGCGTACTGGAGCAGTATCAATTACAACGCAGCCCCTTATTCAACATACCCTGTGGAGTTTCGTACTAAAGCCACTCGTTCCGATTTATCGCCGAGTTGGGATGATTTTGCTGCCTCCGTCGGGCGCGGGTTCACAGTGTATGTCAACAATATCCCAACGCAACAAATTATCAATGCTTGGCAGCCGAGTGACTGGGGTGGTTCGTGTTATGGATTTACGGTGTCGAGCCTATTCAATTACATCGGCACATATAATGCTGCTGTGCCGTTTAGTTTGCAGCCCAACAACCAGATTCGCACCCTTATCAACCGCCATCAAGCGTATCAGGGGTTTGTGAACCGCGACTTTACTATTACGCCCAATCAAACCGTGACAACACTGCGTCAAATGCTGGGACAAGCTCCCAATCAATACCAAAGCATTGCGATTTTTAATTATGTGGGAACGCAGATTCAAGGCGGACACTCCGTTGTGCCGTACAAAATCACCAGCAGCCGCGATGCCTCGAATAATATTATTGATAGCCTCTATGTTTACGACAATAACTGGCCCGGTGACTTGACAAAGGCTATCGTCGTAAATCGGACGGCAAATACGTGGCTTTACCCCAATGCTGGTTTGAATGCAACGGCCGGCTCCAATCAGCCGTGGGGCGGCAACAAAGGCTTTATGCCCGATAACGTCGGCACGGGCGAAAAAGTTGTGTCGTTTACCGGTCGTCCGATTATTCAAGCCGTTGGCGATACGCCGGATCGTACGGTGAATGTCTATTTCAAAACCTCAAGCGGCGCACAACCGGAGGTTTCAGTCAATCTGCCGCAAGGTGGAAGTGCGACAAGCACCGGAAAAGACTTGTTCGGCGGCGACCAGACGATTGAAGGTGCATTTCCCATTATTCCCTTGAGCGGCAGTAGTGTTGCAACGCTGACCGCACCGATAGGACTTTCTCTGCCGCGCCTGCCCACGAATGCACTCACTGTGAACTTCAAACCTGCGAACACAAACGACCAAAACACCCTTGCGGTGAATAGTGCTGACCGCTTCAGTGCAAATATGCGCTGGAAGGCTGGTTCCACCGATCAACCGCAGGTGGCTGCCGCAGATTTTGGTAACGACCTCTTTGCTGTGCGTTCATCCGGCGCAAGTTCCGCCTTCTCGATGACGCTTGCAAAGCTCGGTCCCAACGCAGAGTGGGAAAACGTAGTCCGGCTACAAAATACGGCACTTGCCGCTAATGACTCGCTTGACGTGCGCTTGCTCAATGACGGCGGAAACGTGGTGGTGACTAATTATGGCAGTGCAAAACGCTATGATGTTAATTTCAGTCGTGGTGCAGATGCTTCAGATTTTAAAGGTATTAACGTTGGTGCAAATGAAGCACATACATTTGCTATTCAAAATTTTGGCGACATCGGAAAAACGGGCGTTACGCTTTATATTGACTTCAAGAACGACGGAAAAATTGACAGCACAATCGTTCTTCGGGCTGACGTGGTAACAAGCGTGAAAGCCGAACCGACGAACGCAGAACGCCTTGCGTTACAACTGAATGCCTTCCCAAATCCGTCCGACGGGCGCATGACGTTTGAATACGTTCTTACGGGGCAAGCCGTGGTAACATTAGAAATCGTAAATCTGCTTGGTCAATCGGTGATGACGATCGTGAATACAACCCAGACAGCAGGCACATACACGCTTCCGGTGGATGTGAGTACGTTGCCGAACGGAATGTACTTCTATCGTTTGTATGCTGGTTCTGTATTCGATATGAAACCGTTGCAGATTGTGAAATAAAGGCATACTCTCCAAGTGATATTTTACTGTCACAATCTATGGTGATGTCTTCAGCCTACTAAATCTCGATTTGGTAGGCTTTTTTACGCTTCTTTTATATTTCATCTGCGTCATTTTGCGTATTTTTGGATACCCTTTAATACCCACTTTATTCACATGGCTGCTCTTATTTCATATGAATTACATCGCCAAAACCACATTCTCCATTCTTATTACAGCTTGTTGCTGCATATGGTGTAGCCTCTATGCCGCGCCCAAGTCTTCCCCGAAAAAATCACCCAAACCCAAAGTTGTATTCGTTGTTGCCTTCGACCAGATGCGAGGTGATTACCCCGCATTGTGGGGTAAAACATGGGGTGACAAGGGTTTTAATCGCCTTATCAAGGAGGGAGCGTGGTTCCCGAACTGCTATTTTAACCATGCCTCGAACATTACGGCTCCGGGACACGCAGTACATTTAACAGGCTGCTACCCACATAAAACGGGCATTGTTTCTAACGATTATTACGACCGCAATGCCGGATTGGAACTCTATTGTGTACAAGACACCATGCGAAAAACTTTCGGGATGACAGACCCCAAAGAGTGGCATTCGCCCACAAACCTGAAAGTGCCGACGCTCGGAACGTACCTGAAAAAAATTTCACCTAAAAGCAAGGTTTTGGGTGTGTCTCAGAAAGACCGTGCTGCGATTTTGATGTCAGGACACGACGCGGATGCTGCTTTCTGGTTTGAACATGAAGCAGGAGGCTATACAACGTCGGATTATTACACAAAAGCACTACCTTCATGGCTTCAAAGTTGGAACGAAAGCCATAATATGCGCTCCTACGCCGGAAAAGTCTGGAATACAGCACTCACCGACCCCATGATTACAGCTATTCCTGACACCATGAGTTTTGAAGCGCTTCCTGGCGGACGCAATGTATTTCCGTACACAATCCCGTCGGCAGACAGCCTCAAACAGATGAATGCGCGGTTTTTGCTCTCGCCGTTTTCGGTGGAGCATTTGTTTTCGTTTGCACGCTCGGTCATGCAGCAATACGAGGTCGGCAAGAACAACGTAACGGATATTTTCTGCCTGAGTATTTCCGCTACGGACTACGTCGGACATCAATTCGGACCGCACAGCCGCGAACTGCCGGAGATGTATGCTCAAGTGGATAAATTTTTTGGCGAGTTTATTGATTATTTAGACAGTACGATTGGGCGCGAAAACTACGTGCTGGCTATCACGTCCGACCACGGCGTAGCGCCCGTTCCAGAGTACATCAAGATGACGCAGGGCGATACTGCCGATGCGGGACGCATACGAGGATTGGAGCTTATCGAGGCAATTGACGATGGTTTGCAACGGGCATTCCCGCAAGCAAAAGCAGAAAAATGGGTGCAAAACCTTGAGCCGCCATCCGTGTTTCTCAGCCCGAAAGCGATGGATGCTGCCCAGAAAGCAGGCGTGAAGCGGGTGGTGCTAATGGATTCACTCAAGGCAGTAATGAAGCGTTTTGCAGGCATGGGCGCAGTTGTGACGGCAGATGAACTGGTGGCAAAACGCCGACCAAAAGACGTTTCGCAGGAAGTTTTTGATCTGATTCGTAACGATTATTATGCACCTCGCACCGGCGAAGTGATGTTCTATCCACGCCGAAACTGGATTTTGGGAGGTGCAACCGCCACACATGGCACACCGCATGACTACGACCGCCATACACCGCTTTGTTTCTTTGGTGCGGGCATTAAACCGAGCATCCATCAAGAACGTGTATCGCCGGCAGATATAGCGCCTACCATGGCGAAAATATTAGGCATTACAATGAAGAATATTGACGGTAAAGCATTGCCTGTTCGGTAGAATTAGTGCGGCAAATTAATGATAGAGAATATTATACCCATCGAATATATGGCTTGGAAAAACATTATCGGTCAGGAGCGTGTAAAATCTATCCTCCAGAGGGCAGTTTTAGAAGGGCGCGTGGCTCATGCCTACTGTTTTTGGGGTGCGGAAGGTATTGGCAAAGACGCTCTGGCATTAGAGTTTGCAACGGTGCTGAATTGCGAAAAGCCGATGCGCTCCGCAACAAGTGTGGAAGCCTGTGGCACGTGCAAAAGCTGCCTACAAGCATCGCGGTTGCAACATCCAAATATTCAATTTGTGTTTTCGCTGCCAGCGGCAAAGGCAGATGCAAAAACGGCGGATGGTATGGATTCGGCAATTTTGAAGCTTACGGACGACCAAATTACGCTGATTCAGGAACAACTTCACGCCAAAGCAGAGAACCCGTATCATAATATTTCAATCCCGAACGCCGCACAAATTCGTATTGCATCCATCCGCGACGTAAAAAAAAACATATCCATGAGCGCATCGCAACGCGGCAGGAGGGTAATTATTATCTCCGAAGCCGATGCGATGACGATGGAAGCGGCAAACGCCTTTCTGAAAACGTTAGAAGAGCCATCGTCGAATGTGACGATTATTCTGACGAGTTCACGCCGCGAACAGCTGTTGCAGACGATTCTCTCTCGCTGCCAGCAACTGCGCTGCGACCCGCTTCCCGACGATAGTGTTGCTCGCGCATTACATGAACGCCTGAACGTGCCGGAACAAGAAGCAATGCTCATTGCTCGGTTAGCAGATGGGAGCTACTCGAAAGCAGCGGAACTTTTGGGCGAGGATTTACGGCAATTGCGGTTCGACGTGGTGAGCTTGCTGCGAACAATACTTACGCCACGTGGTTATATTTTGCGTCTTACGCATGAGTTAGAAAGTGCGGCGGGTGACCGCGATCGTGCAAAACTCGAAAAAATGCTCATTTTACTGCTGCTCTGGGTACGCGATGCCTACGCACTTTCAGTATCGGACGACACGGCAACTATTATAAACATTGACCAAGTGAAAGATTTACAGAGTTTTGTCGGTAAATTTGCGGCTCGTGGAGCGCTTGACGTTGCCGCCCGCCATATTGAACATGCGATTGAGCTGCTTCGTAAAAACGTCAACACGACGCTGTTACTCACAACGCTTTCGCTTGAACTCCGCCGCTCGCTTATGACTGTGAAAGCCTGAATTGAAGTTTAGATAAATTCCTGAAAACCGCATCAAACCTTACGCGCAAGAACCCCACTCAATCTCCCCTTATAAGGGGAGAAGCAAGACGTGAAGCGGCTTGCAGAGGGGTGATGCGCTTGAGGGTAGTCAAGGTTATCTA
>JANYIG010000023.1 GCA_025358765.1 Candidatus Kapaibacterium sp. | reverse complement strand
ACGTCGGATTTGGGGCGAAAGCGTACAGGTTATAGAGCGCACGGTGGACGTACACGTCTCGAAAGTCCGCGAAAAACTTGGACGCTATAATATGTATATTGAGACAGTGAAGGGCATTGGCTACCGCTTTACCACACGGCTGCGAGATTGATGCGAGAAGTAATGTGTCATTTGTCATCTACTATTTGTTTTGGCTACATCAACCGTACAAACCTACTTTCTTCAGCGAGCACTATTTATCTTCTTGCTAACGTTTCTGGCGGTGATTGGCACCACAACGGCGCTTGTACTGCTTGATGCCTACTGGATGGTGGCGGTCTTCGTTAGCGCCCTACTTGCCACGATAGGCATATTGGCGCTTGTGTTCGTTACGCGCCGTGCCGCAGAGCGTGTTGTTCGGGCTATGGAGACAATTGTGGAAACGTCGGATGCTATCTGCAACGGTGCATCGGCGGCGCGAATTACCATCGAATCCAATAATGGTGAGCTCTCCGAGATACAGCGCGTCTATCACGCCGTCAACCGCCTTGCCGACAAACAGGTGAAGGACATCCAAGAATTAAAACGGTTGGAAAACATGCGGAGCGAGTTTCTGGCGAATGTGTCGCACGAACTTCGTACGCCGATTTTCTCCATTCAAGGATTCCTCGAAACGCTCTTGGATGGCGCAATGGATGACGAAAGCGTTCGGCGGCAGTTCGTGGAAAAAGCCTATTCTAATACCATGCGGCTCAATGTTCTGCTCACGGATTTGATTGACATTTCCCGCATTGAGTCGGGTGCAATGCGTTTTAGCTTTCGCTACTTCTCTATTTTCCCTCTTATTGATGAAATTTTTCGCAATCTGGAACCTGCTGCGGAGATAGATAACATCACACTTGCAATGGAGGTGGAAAATGACAACGGATCGCAGGTGTATGGTGACCGCGACCGTATCGCGCAAGTTTTGACCAATCTTATTGTCAATGCTATCAAATATAATGTGCCGGGTGGCAAGGTGACCGTTGTCGTTGAGCGTATAGAAAACGACCGTGGTACGATTAATAATGCCAGTGGAACGAGCGATGAACCTCGCATTCGTATTGGTGTTCGTGACACAGGCATCGGTATTACACCGGAGCATCAAAAACGGATATTCGAGCGATTTTATCGTGTAGATAAGGCGCGATCACGGGACGTAGGTGGTACGGGGCTTGGCTTGGCGATTGTGAAGCATATTGTGGAGGCACATAAATCCTCCATTTGCGTGGAAAGCGAATCTGGTAAAGGAACCTGTATCAGCTTTACACTCAAGCCGTGAGGATATTACACGACGGGCGACTGAGGAGTGAGATTCCATGCACTCCCCATCAAATGCGGATAATGCTGTCGGATTTGCTCGGCAAGCTCGGTATCTAATGTTGCGCGATCTAAGGAGAGAACGTCCTCAAATTGTTCTATCGTCAGATTCACAGCCCCAACGAGCTTTGCGCTGCTAAGATTGGTATTGGTGAGTTTTGCACCCATAAAATTTGCGCCATGGAAATTAACACCGCAGAGGTTGGAGTTTGAAAAATCAGCTCCAGAGAGATCCGCACGAGAACAGTTCGCATTGGAAAGATCAACAGACATGATCTCGGCATGTTCTAACACAGCATTGCTCAGGTCTGCCGCACCTAAGTTAGCCCCCACTAACATTGCTCCGATAAGAATTGTTTCTTCCATCACAGCACCTAAAAAATTTGCTCCCGAAAGATTTGCTCCCGAAAAATCTGCTCCCGAAAAATCTGCCTCCGCACAACTCGCGCTTTCCAAATTTGCATGCGATAAATCTGCGCCCTCAAAATTTGCCCGCAAGAGGTTTGCTTCCCACAGATTTGTGTGTTGAAGCCGTGAACTCGATAAATTCGCGCCCTGCAAACTTGCTCCCATCAGATTCGCAGAGGAAATATCGGATGCCACAAGCACGGCGGTGGATAAATCTGCTCCTTGCATCTTCGCCTCGGTGAGGTTAATATCGGACATATTTGAGCC
Organism: Candidatus Kapaibacterium sp.; assembly: GCA_025358765.1. Classification (GTDB taxonomy): domain Bacteria; phylum Bacteroidota; class Ignavibacteria; order Kapaibacteriales; family UBA4661; genus JANYIG01. Next base: position 19,998 of record JANYIG010000023.1, on the reverse strand, counting down.
TCGCAAGTTAATTTCCTGCAAGTCTGCACCTGAAAGCCGACAAAAACGCAAGTCTATTTCATAAATACCGCGTTTGTTTAGGCGTTTGATGTGCCCAACAATACGCTGCCGCGATTCGGGGCTGTCCAGCCGACGAAAATCGTCGATTTCTTCTAAATATTTTGTGGTTTCAAGCCGCTTCTCACCCATTTTATTGAGCCAAAGCATGAGAATACCCAAAATCAAAATATCGAATACGACACCATGAAGTTCGCTGATGAGGTTAATCTGAAAATTGGGATCGCTATAGACACCCCAATAGATTGACGTTCCTACAACGAGAGTAGAAATCACAACCAAAACCGCAGCCGCTGTTGATATTGGGCTGGTCAGGATGAGATGCCACAATGCAACGAATGGTGTAAGAAGCGGCTTTAAATATACTCGTGAGAGTTTGAATAATTTTCTGTAGAGTGGGCGCATAAAACGTTGTAAAACGTGTATTAGGGGCGGCAAGCAAGAACACAATGGAGTGGCTTGTTGGTGCAAGAACAACCGCTCTCGGATTGCAAAATAATTTTCTACACTTTATATCCTACACTCTTACTGTTGCTTCGCCTTCGATAGCAACTTCACCTTTGCTGTTGAGGCACACGGTTTTGAGTGTCATGATAGGCTTGTCTTGGCGAATGTTGACAATCTCCACATACGCTGTGATTTCTTCGTCCAAATAAATTGGTTTTTTGAAGGCGTAGGTTTGACCGAGATAAATCGCACCATAACCCGGCAGTTCGCGTCCGAGCAATCCTGAAATAAGGCTTGATACGAGCGCCCCGTGTACGATGCGCTGCCCGAAAATCGTTGTTTTCGCAAACTCAGGGTCAAGATGAAGCGGATTGTCATCCGTGGAAAGTATTGCAAACTGACGAACATCAGCTTCAGAAAATGCTTTTTTGGTCTCGGCACGGTCGCCGATAATCATGTTTTCACGCATAATGGAATGTCACTGAAATTTGAGACAAGAAGAGAAGAATTACAAAGCCCTCTCCAAGAAGCCGGAAGGAAACTTCTATGTGGAAGAGGGCTTGTGAAAATAGCACAACAAAAGAAATTCGCCAAATGAATCTTGCGTAACGAGCGTCTTGTAGGCATTCCCCGAAGAAAATTACTTTTCGGAGCGCTCGTGGAGCCACTTTGAAACCGCAGGGGCAAGAAGTTTTTGCGTCTGACCACTTACGAATACGCCTGCATGACCGCCCGGGAACTCAAAAAGCTCTTTGTCTTTGCTACCGATAAGGTCGTTGAACGGTTTTGTGGCTGCGGGTGGAACGATGTGGTCGTGCTTTGCATAAATTGTCAGCACCGGCATGGTAATGTTTTTCAGATTCACCGTGCGGCCAGCAATTTGAAATTCGTTCTTCACAAGCGAATTGTTCAAATACATGTCGGTAATAAATTTGCGATAGCATTCGGCAGTTTGGGCAGGGCTGTCAAAAATCCACTGTTCCATGCGAAGGAAGTTTGCCATTTTGGTTTTGTCGTCCATCATGTTGGCAAATGAGTAGAATTTATCGAGGCGCTGCATTGGCTTGACCATCAAAAAACCGTTGTTCATCACGTCGCCACTAATGTTGCCGTTATCCGCAACAGGGTTTGGATCCATATATTTCGCCCACGAAAAAAGGATAGCATCATTAGACGAAAAATCTACTGGGGTGATGAGTGTAACGAGGTTCTGGATTTTTTGCGGATAAAGAGCTGTATAGATAATCGAAAGCGTACCACCTTGACAAACACCCATAAGCGTGATTTTATCGAAGCCGGATGACTTCCGAACGTAATCTACACAGTCGTTCAAATACCCATCCACATAATCCTCCATTGCACGATAACGGTCGGCTCGGCTCGGATAACCCCAATCAATGATGTAGATATCATGCCCTTTTTCGAGCAAATTTTTAACGTAGCTCCTGTCTGGCTGCAAATCTAACAAATACTCTTTGTTCACGAGAGCATATGAGATGAGGATGGGCGTTTTGCAGGAAATTTTGCTGAGAGATTTGTAGCGATAGAGCTTGATTTTGTCGGTTTGGAAGACAAGTTCGCGCGGAGTCATTCCAACAGCAACGTCCTCAGGCGTGAGCGTCGCAAGGTTTTGATAGCCCTTCATGACTTTCATGCTCATGCCCGTTAGGTCGTTCATCATCTGCATCATATCGAACTTCGGCTGCGCTGGTGCTTTTTCGGTTGTTTGTTCCATGTTAGTACGTTGGAAAGTAAAAAAAATAAACTGGACAATTATGGGAATAGCGTTAAAACAGAGGCAAGTACAAATCTACAACGAGGAGTGCGGCATACCAAATGCAAACGCACTCCTCGTTCTTTTTATTCCTACATTCTTCAGATTATTTTTTTGCGACAGCTTTTTTCGGTGCTGCGTTTGCCGCACCTGCTGTTTTCGCTTCACCACCGTTTAAGGCTTCAATCATCTCGTGTTGCTCTTCTACTTTGCGATCCAATGCACGAACTTGGCGTTTAAGGTCATGGATAGATTTGTATGCTTCGTCAAGCTCGGAGCGGAGTGCAACCGGAATATCGCTCATGGAAAGCTCCATAAGTTTGTCTGCATACTCGCGGATTTTTGCCGACGACGTATTCAAATCACCTTGCAAGCGACCATATTCGTCCGTTTTGAAGATAGCATCAAACGCTGTTTCGTTGGTTTTAAGCCAAATTTTGAAGAACTCATCGTATGATTTTGGAGCATTACCTTCTTTTGTCATGTCCGCCACGAGTGTCATGCACTCTTGAAGCGCTTTCTGACCTGCCGTCGAGACGGTCTGCTGCACTTTTGCGTACTGTGCCACAAACAACATGTACGAACGGAGAAGTTCCTGTACGAGATCCATAGCCACGCGGTCTTTACCGATGAACAACATCTTTGCTACTGGCTCAAACGGCTTTTGCGCTTGGTTCATCATGTCAATGTAGATTTTTACGGCTTCATCAATGTTGCCTGACGCAAATTGCGACATTGCTTTCATCGAATGCTGCATCATATCCGACATTGCCGCATTGTTGTTGCCAGAAAAATCGCCGTAGCTACTCATCAGCTTGGAAACTTGGTCGGTGAAGGCTTGCAGGGATTCTGGTGAAACGAAATTGAACGCGGAATTCAGAATGCGGTTGTATTCTTGCGGGTTGAACATGGAGCGGAATGTCTCTTCGTTCCAGCCGTTTTGCATGGTTTTCATCATCGGTGCCCAAAACTCGAACAGCTTGAAGTATGATGTTGCCATATTCGAGAGGTTTTGGAATGCATTGTCTGCTGTCGGATTGCCAAACGAGCCAAACATGCTTTGCGCTGGGGCAGCTACTTTGCCCATTGCACTTGCCCACGAGTTGTACATGTCGCGCCAGTTTTCGTATAAACCGAGCATTTGATTCATCGGATTTTCAGCCGAGCCGTTTGTGCTGCCATTGGTAGCACCATTACCCGTTGCAAAGCCGAAGCCCGGGATATTTGCGCCGCTAAACATGCCGTTGGTAGCGCTCGACATATTCTTCATCATGTTCATTTGCATCGAGAACATATCAGCGAAGACGTTATTGGAAGTTGTCATTGGAGGTATTCCTTAAAAATAGTATGATTGAGAAAATAAGAGTGAGAACTTTTACAATTTCTTTTATTGCAGTTTCTATTTATTTAACGTTTGAAACTTTACAAATATACGAAATCATTTCCGTTCAAAAATTATTTTCCCATTAAAAATTGTTAATGTAACTCTTGTCGTGCGAATAGCTTCCGGCGATATTGTGAAAATATCGTCCGATAGCACGGCTATATCCGCCAATTTCCCCACTTCGATGGAGCCTTTGCTGCGCTCGTCAAACGAGGCAAACGCGGAGCCAAGCGTAAATGCTTGCACGGCTTCGGCAACGGTGATTTTTTCTTGGGGAATCCAGCCTTTTGGGTTTTTCTCGTCGAGTGTGCGGCGCGTGACGGCGGCGTAAATTCCCATAAGTGGCTCCATCGGCGCTACGTGCCAGTCGGAGCCAAACGCGAGAACAGCTCCCGCGTCCAAGAGCGAACGGAAATCATACATGCCTTTGGCGCGTTCTGCGCCGATGCGTTTTTCTGCCCACCGTCCGTCGTCAATACAGTGATACGGTTGCATCGAAGCAACCACACCGAGTTTGGCAAAACGCTGAATGTCAGATTTGGTCAGATGTTGGGCGTGCTCAATACGGAAACGTCGATCGTGTGTGTTGTTTCGCGTCATCGCTTCGGAGTACATGTCCAGAATGCGGCTGTTTGCCTTGTCGCCGATAGCGTGAATGCAAATCTGTAAACCCGCTCTGTCTGCCTGCGTGATGTTTGCTTGCATGTTGCTTTCGGGAATCATTTCATCCGCCGGAAGCCCAGCCGTGGAGGGCGCATCAAGATAAGGCTCATAGAACAGCGCGGTTGTGGAACCAAGAGAGCCGTCTGCGAAGCCCTTCAAACCGCCAATCTTCAGAAATTCATTGCCAAACCCAGCTTCCACACCCACCAGCGATTGCGCTTGCCAGCCTGCAAGCGGTTGACAGCCATAGACGCGCACTGTAAGTTCACCGTTGCGAAGAAGACGCTGATACACGGGCAGCACAGCGGCTCCGGCGGACATGTCTTGTACACTCGTTACGCCTTGTTCGGCAGCGTATTTCATCGCAGCTTTTAGCGCCTCAGCCATTTGTGCCTCGTCCGGCGGTGGGACAATCTTCCAAACCAGATTCATTGCGGCATCCTTAAGAATACCTGTTGGTTCGCCGCTTGCGTCATGTACAATTTCGCCACCCGGCGGGCTGACGGTTTGTTTGGTAATGCCTGCCTTCTTGAGGGCGTACGTGTTTGCGAGCGCCATATGCCCGTCCAAACGGTTGATAAAAACAGGATTATCGGAGGTTACGTCATCAAGAAGTTGTCGCGTGGGTAGTGCGGCTGGTGTCCAATTTTCGTGATCCCAGTCGCCACCACGAATCCAGCGTCCTTTTGGCTGTTTGGCAGTGTAATCCTTGATACGTTGTTTGAACTCCGCTTGCGAACGAGTATCACGCAATTGAACGCTTGCGAGGTTTTCGCCACCTGTCATAAAATGGACATGAGCATCGTTAAAGCCGGGAACAACACGCCGCCCTTTGAGGTCAATCATGGTGGTTGTCTTGCCAACCCACGCTTGTGCATCCTTCGTGGAGCCAACAAATACAATCTTGCCGCCAATACAAGCAACTGCCTCAGCTTCGGGCTGTTTTGTGTTTACTGTCCAGATTTTACCGTTCAAAAGAAGTATATCGGCATATTGCTGTGCTTGAACACTCATGCCACAGGTGAGTAGCACAGAGATAGCAAAAGTAAGAATTGACAAGTTTTTAAGCATGTTTTGGGGGAAGAGAGGTTGCAAAATTTTAGTTGGAGAATCTCGATAATTCTGGTTTGTTGACCAAATTAGAATATTTTTTCCTGACAGCAAGCGATTCTTCATTAGTCATCCGCCATACGCCCCAAGCCGCTCTACGCCTCGCTTCCACACCCATACCGTTACGGCAACAAGGACTCCCACCCACGCTACTGCCTTCACGATGTACACAACACTGGCAATGGCGGCTATTTTTCCCGTCATCATCGCTGCCGGAATGTATGCCAAATATTGAAACGGTAGCCAATCGGCGACTGTTTGCCACACAAGCGGCAGTGCGGTCATGGGCAACGACAGTCCACCCAAAAGCCAAAAACTAATGTCTTTAATAATATGAAACGTCCAGACTTCATCAACCCAAAACGCCAGATAAGAGAGTGAAAGCCCAATAAGCGATTGAATAAGCATTCCGCAGATGAGTACTGGCAAGGCGCAGAGCATTCCAACAGGCGAAAGTGTGACGTTGTACATATACACAAGTGGCAATCCCACAAGCAATGCAAACAGCATCATAAGCTGCGCCGCCACAAAGCGCTCTGCAAAGCCCGCCGAAAGAGCATATCCAATGTGCGATATGGGCTTTAGGAGGTATTTGCTGAGTTCCCCATTGCGAATTTCCTCCGATGCAGCCCGTTCAAACTTTGTCGGTTTGGTAAGATTATGGCAAAGCGTCGCACAAGCGATATAGATAAGCATATCGGTTACGGTCATCGTCCCAACGGCAAAGTTTTGCGATGAATCATAGACCGATTGCCACAGATACATGCCCACTATCGCCGAAACTACTGTTGCAACAAGTGTCGTGGTGAAAAAATTCACTCGGTATTCCATGGCGTTAGAAAGCCCTGTACGCCAGATGGCAAGGTAGGGAAGAAGGCTATTGATCACAGAATATTATCATTTGGTTACATCAATGAATATCTTTTCATTAAGCGTTCATTGTCAGTTCCGACAAACAGCAGTATGTTTGCACCGCATTGTGGCGAAGTGTATTTCGATGAGTTCCGTCGTTTTATCACGGTTTTCATCATAGTTTTTAGCGTCTTCGCTTCGATATTGTCTGTTTCACAAGTAAGGAATTTTGCATGAATTTCATTCCACCGTCATCCTTGATCGTTCGAGCAGTTGTTTTTGTGGTTATCACCATTATGACACCGTTGTGCTGCAATAAAATCCTTCACGCAGAGGGCAGAATCAACCCGTCGTTTATGCTACAAGACAGCACCGATGTTGATAGCAGGGCGCTTATTGATGAAACCGAGCCGCCTTCGCTGACGCTTCCATCACTGACATTTATCGAGGAGGGCGTGGCATCGTGGTATGGTCCTCGGTTTCACGGACGACGCACGGCGTGCGGTGAGCGTTACAATATGCACGATTTTACCGCAGCACACCAAACATTGCCGTTTGGAACGCTTTTACGGGTGACGAACTTGGCAACGATGCAAACAACGCTTGTTCGTGTGAATGACAGAGGTCCCTACGTTGGTGGTCGCATCATTGATCTGTCATACAGCGCAGCAAAAGAAATTAATCTCTCTCGCCAAGGCACGGGCGATGTAAAAATTGAAATCGTAAGTATTCCTGACACTATCCCAACAGTTGAATTTACTGAAGCCGGTGCGCTTATCCCAAACATGTTTACTGCCATCTCCTATACGGCAGACGTAGAGCCACTTGTAGTGAAATCAACATCGGTGCGCGTTGTGCACAAAACCGAAAACTTGAAAGAAGCACTCAAAACGTGGAAAGAACTTTACCAGTCGAACAAAAACGTCTATCTCGTAGCACAGAAAAACCCCGACCCATTGCAAGCACAAGCATTGGAGTCACTTGCAAAGATGAGTACAAAAAAATCTGGTCTCTATAGCCGTGAGCGTGTTCATCCAAGCGCCGTAGCATACCAGTACCAATTAGCATCGCTCGGGCATGGCGCGAAACCTGCTCTGCAAGACGCAATGAGTAAAATAGACTAACGGCAAGAAAGTATCACACAAAGCCGGGCGCGTCAATATCAATTGTGATGTGTACTGCACTGGATGGATGGTTGGCGTTGTAAGCCGCGTGTGTGGAAAGAAGTACTTCACGAAGAATCCTTCCCGTTGGGTCGGCATCCTTCAAACCTTTGATAACGATAATCCTCCTATACTGCGACCGCAATCGCGCGATGCTTGGAGCTGTCGGACCAAGCACCACAAACGCCTTGTGGTGATGAGGAAGTAAGTGTGCGAAATAATGTGCTTGCTGATGCACAATATTTTCCTCTCTGCCCGAAAATTCAATCATCACAAACCGCGAAAACGGCGGGTACATCGCCTCCTTACGGAACTGGAGTTCATCGTTGTAAAACAGTTCGTAGCTTCCGGCAACAGCCGCCAGAATCGTCTGGTGGCGTGGATGTGCGGTTTGCACAATCACCTCGCCTTTAAGCTCGCTACTGCGCCCCGCTCGCCCCGACACTTGGGTGATAAGTTGAAATGTACGTTCCGCAGCGCGGAAATCCGGCAAATACATCTGCATATCGGCATTGATAACGCCTACAAGTGTCACCCGCGCAAAATCTAAGCCTTTTGCAACCATCTGTGTTCCCAACAGCACATCAATCTTACCTTGTGCGAACTCCGTGAGCATCTGACGATGCGAACCTTTGCGGGATGTTGTGTCCAAATCCATACGCTGGATGGTAATCGGCGGCGGTTTGTTGCTCGGCGCTTGATTGTTTGCATCCTCATTGTTTGTCGTTCTCATTGTAGCGAGCGTCTGCATCAATTCGTCTTCAATTCGTTGAGTGCCAAAACCTATTTCGCGGAGTGCCATCGAACCGCAATTTGTGCAAGCCTTCTCTGCTGCATGACTGTGACCACAGTAGTGACAGCGCAGTTGCTCGCGGTATTTATGGTACGTGAGAGCGACCGAGCAGTTTGGGCACATCGGAATCGTACCACAATCCAAACATTCAAGCCGTGAGGCGAAGCCACGACGGTTCTGGAACAAAATCACGCCTTCTTTTTTCTTCGCACGGTCAATCACTGCATCCAGAAGGTCTTGTGAAAACGAGCCGTGAAGCCGTTTGCGCTTCCGTTGGTCAACCGTGTCTATCACGCGTACCGTCGGCATTTCAGCACCGTCAGCACGACTACTAATTTCGAGTAAATGATACTTTCCATTACGAGCATTGAACATACTTTCGAGCGACGGTGTGGCGGAACCAAGCACTACAACAGCGTTTTCGAGTCCGCCACGAACGATAGCGCAATCACGAGCATTGTAGCGCGGCGCGGGTGCATCTTGCTTGTACGATGGCTCGTGTTCCTCATCCACAATAATAACACCGATATTCGTTAATGGCGCAAAAATCGCCGAGCGCACACCGATAATCACTTTTGCTTGCCCGCTTCGCGCCATACGCCACGCATCGTAGCGCTCTCCGGCGGATTTGTGGCTGTGCATCACGCCAATCAAATTCCCAAACACCGCCCGAAACCGTTCAATCAACTGTGGCGTGAGCGCAATTTCCGGAACAAGCAATAGAGCGCTTTTGCCGAGCTTGAGTGCCTCACGGATGGCTTGAATATACACGAGCGTTTTGCCGGAGCCTGTCACACCATGCAGCAAAAATGCCTTGAATTTCTCGTGCCGAAGCGGTTCGAGGATTTTTTCGACGGCGTGATCTTGCTCTATCGTGAGCGTAACGGCGGTTTCGTCGCGTTGAATGAGTGTTGGAGAGCCTTCGGGGAGAGCCGTTTCCACACGGAGCACTTCTGCTTGATATTCTGCCACATAGCCTTTTTGAATGAGTGCTTTCAACGTGGAATCGGAGCTTTTTACTGCTACAAGAGCCTCCCGCACAAACAATGGCTGGTCGGGGTTACGGAGTTGATGCAGGTAAATATGGCTTAGGAGCATTGCCTGTTTTGGGGAGTTTGCATCAAGTTTATCCAACACGGTGCGTAAGAGGGCTTCGTCGCTAAGTTCCGAAGCAATTTCAATAGCCCGTTGCATTTTGGGTTTGACTTCTTTACCAAGTGAGCGATGGCGCTCAATATAACCAAGTTGCTCCAACGCTTCTAACTGCACTGCTACCGAGCCTCCATTCGCACCGACCATTTTTTCCAAATAGCCAACGCTGACATCGCCGTCATGCCGCAGAAGTTCCCGCAAAAGTTCGGCACGACGCGGCGCACGGTGTTCCATCGCGGTAATTTCTACTTCCGTTGGTGTTTTGAGCGTACTCACACGCACAACGCTTTCCACCGTCATGCCCTGTGGTAATGCGGCTTTTAAGGTCTCGCCGAGCGTCGCTAAATAATAATCGGCTATCCATCGCGCAAACGTCAGCATCGTTGGTGAAAACACGGGTTCGGGGTCGAGCAGTTCGAGGATTTCTTTCGCATCCTTGAGTGGTGGGATGTTCACGGCTTGGACAATCACGCCCGTCAATATGCGCTTCCCAAATGGCACAAGCGCTCGCACACCCACAAGGCGAGTACCGTTGTTGTGTTCAGGGTCATCGTTCATCATCCGCTCCGGCACGATGTATGTGAACAAGCGCGGCGTAGGCAACGGTAGGGCGATATGGACGAAGCAGTTGCTCATATAGCGTGAACGCTTATCACTTGGGTTTGATGGTGAAATACGTCAGCAGAGCCGACGTGATAAGACCAGCAATTGTGCTGATAATCTGCCAAAAACGATTACTTTCTTGAAGTTCGATGTTTCGTTTTTGTAATTCATTTCCCTCACGCTGTAGCTCAACTTGAACTTTCTTAAACGCCAAATCGCCTATCAATTCCGGAATGCGCGGCACATAAATTTGATCGCCCGCTTCAATCTTCACCGCTTCACCTTTTGCGTTTTTAGGTTCGAGCCAAAGCCGTGAACCGCTCTTTATCACTCGTGTACGAAGCGCCTCAGCACTTATCCCATAGCCGCCCGCGCTTTGGATGTACGCATCCGTAGGCTTTCCAGCCGTAAACTCCACAAAACCGGGCTTGTTGACTTGTCCGAAAACAAGTACGTTTTTCGGATTCCTCCCGACGATAACCACGTCACCGTCTTGCAGCGCAACGTTGTTTTCTTGGGCGTTTGCTTGAGCATCTGCCCCAGAACCTGCTTCAAACGCCGCAACGAAATCACATACTACCGTAGGGCGGCGTAGATTCATATCCAAATTATAGCGCAATGTGTCTTCCACAGTCAACGTAGAGTACTGCGAATTTTTATACGCATCCATCCCTGCAAGCGCGTCGCGGCGGGTAATGTACGACGTTGGAAGGTGCGCGTCCACCGTGAAACCGCCCGCCAACGCTATTGCAGTCTTCAGCGTCATCGGCTTATTTGCTACTCCTTCTAACGAAAAAACGCCGGGTGATTTCACCTCGCCGAGAACCGAGATGGAGCCTCGCTTTGCGGTCGTATTCTGCTCCTTCACGATAACATTGCTTCCGGGTTGCACCTCGCGGTCAGCCGTTCCGGAAAGCACTGCCGCCACACTCAGCGCTACGGCATCGCCTGCACCTGCCGCTACGCCTTCGCTGAGGAATATTTTCGTCGTGTCGGCATCATCCGTGAAACCGTAACCAGATTTTAGCAGAAACGAGAGTTTATCGCCCTTACGGAAAGGGATCACGGACGGACGTTGCACTGCGCCGGAAATGGAAATTATACCGTTCGAGGAGACCTCGTTTTCAAACGGAACGTAGATTTCATCACCTTCGCGGAGCATTGGGTCGGCAGCGGGATCGTTCAGCACAGACGAACGCACGGCATCGGCAATGTCCGTCACACCGGAACGGTGCAGCACTTGGGTGAAACGCGATGCAAATGTTGCCATAAAATGACGTTTTCCCGAACGCTGATCGCTAATCGCATCGGAGCGCATGAGCGATTGCGATGCCTGTCGTGAAGACCCCGCAGAAGTCCCTCCAGTTTGATTCGCAAGTAATACGGCTGTTGAAACCTTCATTGAAGCTGGAAGTGTCATTATACCTGGGTTCAGAACGTTCCCACCGATTTTTACATATACCATCCGCGCCTTTTGGAGCGTGACATACACTTTATTGAGCGGATTCCGCGCTTGCACGAGCCTTTGAATTTCCATTTTTGCCTGCGCGAGCGTCTTACCAATCAAATTCACCTCGCCCAAACGCGGCAGCATCAGGGTATTCTCAGGTGACACTACAAGCGGATATTCACCGGAAATCGGTCCCACAATCTGCACCAGAAGCACATCACCCGGACCGACGCGGTAATGCGTGGCAGAAACGACATTGTCCGTTGGCAACGAAGAAACGGCATTGTTACTGGTTGGAGCTTGTGCCGACGGCATCATTCCCTGAAACTCTGACTGTTTTTCGCGTTCTTGTGCAAAAACAGATGGCAGCGAAAAGCAAATGGTGATGAATGACAATACAAAGAGGCTCCAAATAAGGTTTGTCAACGGTTGAATACGTTTCATACGAAGAATAATCATGCGAATAATCATGAGAAGAAGGAAGTTGATAAACAGGTGTTGAGAATCGTTGTCGTGATGCGCTCTGCTGCCTTGCCATCCCAAAGTGGTGGCAACGTGGCGCTTTTGCGTGATTCCGTGAATACGGATTGCAATGCGTTTCGGATGGCATTCGGTACTGGTCTCACAAGGACGTTTGTGCCAAGAGTACATGTTACCGGACGTTCTGTCGTGGTGCGAAGTGTTAAGCACGGCACACCAAGCGCCGTTGTTTCTTCCTGCACGCCACCGGAGTCTGTCAAAACTACGTCTGCGTGCATCATAAGCGCCAAAAAATCAATATAACCTTGCGGTTCCAGCAAATGCAAGCCTTTTGCGCTTGTTACCAAATCGAAAAGCCCTGCAAGCCCAAAGCGCTCAATATTCTTGCGGGTGCGGGGATGTACAGGAAAGACGACATCACGGTGGTAGGTTTGCGTAACTTCCGCGAGAATTTCGAGCAGTGCGCGTAGTTGCGTGGGTTCATCCACATTCGAGGGGCGGTGGAGCGTTGCAAGAACATAAGTGCTCGGTTTCAAGCGGTGTTGCGCCAAAACAGAGGATTCACGTGCCGCTGGAAGCGCAAAATGTAACGAATCAATCATTGTGTTTCCCACAAGGAAAATATTGTCAGCGCGGCTGCTCCAACCCTCACGCAACAGATTATCTACGCCACTTTGTTCCGTGACAAATGCAAAATCACAAAGGGCATCGGTCGCAATTCGGTTTAGTTCTTCGGGCATTGTTCGGTCAAAACTCCGCAAACCGGCTTCCACGTGCGCTACGGGGATGTCGAGTTTTTTTGCTGTGAGCGTACAGGCTATCGTAGAGTTCACATCGCCCACAACGATTATCATTGCTGGTTGTTCGGCAAGGCACACTTTCTCAAATTCTACCATCACTCGTGCCGTCTGCTCCGCGTGACCGCCGGAACCAACACCCAGAAAAAATGCAGGTTCTGGCATCTGTAAATCACGAAAAAAAGCATCGGACATGGCGGCATCGTAATGCTGTCCGGTGTGAACGATGCTGTGCCTCACACGATCGGAATGCGCGGCAAATGCACGGTGCAAGGGCGCGACTTTCATAAAATTCGGTCGTGCGCCAACGACGGAAAGGATACTTTTGGTCATTCGTATTCAGTGATGTGCGTTGTGATGTAAGGCGCTCACGTTGTCAGCTGTCAGCACTTTTAATTCTTCTACGCTCTATCCAGCACAAAATTAAACTCCTTCGTCAACTGTTCCGTTAAATGGTCGCGGCGGTGTTGCTCAATCACTTCTTTGTTTGGAAGCGCTGTGGAGCCTTCTTTGTGTGCTTTGTACAACTTCAAAATTGCTAATTTAATTTGCTGTACGTTGTCCGGCTCAGTCACGATTGCAGCACCGTATTGCCGTGCGGATTGTGCTAATGCGCCCTCCGGTACGCTTGCAATGATGGGCTTTCCAGAGCCGAAATATTCGTAGAGCTTACCGCTGGAGATGGTGTCGGCGTTGCGAGCATTGCCAACCATCATCCAGAGTGCATCGCACGACATAATACCGCGCACGGAATCACGGTGGTCAAGGTAGCCGTGGTTGTGGACGTAATCCGTTAGTCCGAGCCTTTTCACGAGCCTTGCGTTTTCCTTCCGCAACAACCCGATAAAATGCAATTCCATGTTGCGGGCAATGATAGGGTTTTCCCGTGTTATCAGCTTAAATGCCTGTAAAAAATACTTCGGTGTTACGAAGTCGTAGAACAATCCTGCATAACCCAAGCAGAACTTTCCCTCAGTACCCTGAACACGCTGCTCAGGAATATTGTCCATAAAATCTGCCGGATCGAAGCCGTGGGGGATAATCACCACGTCGTCGTGCGTCAAGAATGGATACATAGACATGATTTTCTGCTTCATCGGGCGGTTTGTGACGATGATTTTATCTGTAGCCGAAAGCATGTCGTACTCGAAGTTTTGATGTAAATAGCGGTGAAGCGGTGTTGGGTAAAATGCAAATTGGTTGCCGTACCACAAGTCGCGGTAATCCACAACAAAAGGAACGTTAAACGTTGCTTTCAGCTTTGCACCGATGCGGGCGGCGGAAAATGGCGGTGCACTGACAAACACGAGGTCATATTGCTCTTCGTTTAACAGTTGCGCTGCCCGCTTGTATGCTTGCTTTGCCCAACCGATTTTGTTATCTGGCACGAAAAACGTATTGCTTAATCGGCTACCAAGTTTGCGAAGAAATTCCGCAGGCATTCTCATTTGCCGCGCTTGCTCTTTTCCTGCAAGCAATGAATTTACATCGGTTCCTGTTGTACGTTCTATACGGATGCCCGCCCCGTGTGCCTCTTCGGTGAGCGATTGGTCGAAAGCATAGTAGCCAACAGGACCCGTCGTGAGAACGGTTGCATCCCAGCCATAATCCTTCATGTATTTCACAAACTTGAGCGTGCGTTGAACACCACTCAATCCCATCGGCGGGAAGTAGTAGGCAATCACCAACACGCGGTGATTGCCTGTGTTCTGCAAGCCGTAATTTATCGGCTGTGTATCCAATTGGCTTTTTGTTTCAGTTTCACTCATTCTGTCAGTCTCGTAATTCAACAACGTAATAGAACAACATCAGTCACCTTATTTTTTCGGCGCTTTTTCCAGTATAATCACAGCACTTTTGATGGCAGATTTATCATCTTTGACCGTCAGGTAAATCTCTTGACCGGGTTCGTAAGTACCGAAAATCCTGTCGGTTGTGATGCTGATTGCGCCCACGTAATCATCGCCTTCGGGGTCTTTGTCAATGACGGATACTTGCAACACATTGCCTTTGTTGAGAGTAATGTGTGTGTTGCAATCTTTCCAATCTGCCGTGAGTGAGTTTTTGTAGAGTTTGCTTTTGTTGTAATTTGTTTGCCCCATTTCGACCGATACGATCAAATCCGGCTTGCCCAAAAGCGGATCCCAGTGACTGCCATTTGGTTTGCGTTGTTCGACTTGTACTTTCACAGACCTCACAATCCACGCACCCGCATGAATCTTGCCATCGTCAAACGGAATATGTTTGCTGGTAAACTCGTTCATCACCGTGTGTTCGATAAGAATCGGCTGTGGTCGTCCTTTTTGGAATTTCTTCTCAAATTCCTGCACGGACGCAGCAGATGGGAACGCCCCTTTTGTTTTTGATTCTGCACCCATCGTCAGGACGATACCATGCACACCACGCTTCGCAGCTTCTTTCAGCATATCGCCACCAATGGCAAGGAGCTTTGAGGAAATATTCGCGGTAAGCGTCGTGGAATCGCCTTCGAGCAGGAGATTCACCGCAAAACCATAGCCGATTCTTGTCGCAATCAGCTTTTCAGTGCCTTTATGTGCATCGGCTGTAAGCAGCGATATTTCCCTATTTTTGACGACATGGTACATCCGAACCAAACTGTAACGTTTGGTCTTCTGTGGTGTAATGCCAGCAATCCCAAAAAGTGGCATATATGCTTGCAATAACATCTCATCGTCCAAATTAAACGCTTCGATTTTGTATTCGTTGGCAGCTGTCTCGCGGGACGGTTGTGTCAACGCCTTATCGAGTTTTTTGAGTTGAGCATCAAAGCCGTCACCCAAGAGGCTTTCTGGGTTGTTTGCGGGCGCGGGAACAAGCAAGCGTTGGGTTTTGCTATAGGTTTTTACGCTGTCCGTGGTTTGTGCAAGGACACCAATCGGCAATAGTAAAACGCAAATGCCGCATACGACACGAGCGAGCGCTTGAATGAAGGTAATTTTCATAGCGATTTCCTTTTGATGGATGGGAGAAATGGTTAAAATAGAATTGCTTTTGTCATTTTGGCGTATTGTTTTGCAAATTAAAGAATAATTAACTCTTTCGGAGCACTTGTCAGCACCTCGCAACCGCCCGCCTGTATCCACACGTCATCCTCAATACGAACGCCACATTTGCCAGCGACATACACACCCGGTTCAATCGTAACGACGGCTCCGGCGGGAATCCGCACCCGCGGAAAGCGATACGAAACCGTCGGCTGCTCGTGAACCTCAATCCCCAAGCCATGTCCAAGGCTATGCTCAAATTCTTTTTCGTAGCCCGCCACCTTGATAATGTCGCGTGCCACCGCATCAAGGTTTTTTGCGGTCATACCGGCTTTTGCCTTCTCGATGGCGCGTTTATTGGCACTCAGGACAAGGTCGTAGATGCTGCGGTCAAAGTCGTTCGGCTTGCCGAGTGCAAACGTGCGCGTCATGTCGCTGTTGAAACCCGCTACGCGGCAACCAAAATCTAATGTCACGAGTTCGCCCGTTTGCAAACGTTTATTACTGGCGCGTCCGTGTGGCAATGCACCACGCACACCGCTGGCAACAATAATTTCAAAAGCATCATCCTCTGAACCCCGCTTCCGTGCTTGATACGAGATTTCTGCCGCCACGTCCAACTCCGTCATTGCAGGCTTCACGAAATTTAGGATATACGCATACACCTCTGCCGCAATATCCGCCGCACGCCTGATGTGAGCCACTTCCTGCGCGGTTTTTACCATCGTGACGTTCTCGATAATATCCTTGCAAGGTTTGAGTCGTACGGGTCTGAGGTACTTTCGCATTGCTTGAACACCCGAAAACGAAACTTTTGCCGCCTCGAAGCCAAGTGTTTGAGCGCCTTGCAGAATGTCGTTTTCTGCAATGTACTTCCACGGTTCCCGCGTGATGTGTGTTTGCAAACGGTAAAGCATTTGCTGCAGCATTTGCTCCTGCGTGTACAGCTCCGTTGTTATCTGCTCTGCGTAACGCCCATCCGTGATAAAATGGAGCGCATCAGGCAAAATCAGCAGCAGGGCGTTCGATCCCGAAAAATTTGTCAGATACCGAATATGTGCTAAACTCGACACAATCAAACCGTCAAGCCGTTTTGCGGCAAGTATTTGACGAATAGAGGTTATGCGGTTTGTAAACATTTTTTCACACAATTACTTCACAAAATAATTCGGTGCTTCTTCGGTAATCAACACATTATGCGGATGCGATTCCTTCAAGCCCGCGCCTGTCATGCGAATAAACTGTCCATTGTGTTTGAGGTCATGTACCGCCGCACAGCCACAGTAGCCCATTGCAGCCCGTAATCCACCCGTCATCTGGTAAATCGTTTCGCTCACGCTGCCTTTGAACGGCACACGCCCTTCGATGCCTTCGGGTACAAGTTTAGCAATATCATCTTCCACATCTTGAAAATAACGGTCTGCGGAGCCTTTGTGCATTGCACCAATCGAACCCATACCGCGATAAACCTTGTATGCACGACCTTCGAGTAATACTTTGTCGCCCGGAGACTCTTCGTGTCCGGCAAGCATCCCGCCAACCATGATAGAATCTGCTCCGGCGGCAATTGCCTTCGCAATATCGCCCGTTTGTTTGATACCGCCGTCGGCAATAAGAGGTACGCCAGCATCCATTGTCACCGCCGCCACATTCATAATTGCCGTAATTTGCGGAACGCCCACACCAGCAATAATGCGTGTTGTACAAATCGAACCCGGTCCAATACCCACTTTCACGCCATCCACGCCCGCGTTGATAAGCGCTTTTGCAGCTTCCGCCGTGCCGATATTGCCCGCAATGACTTGCAACCCCACAAATGTCTTCTTCACAAGCGCCGTCATTTCAACCACGCCGCGCGAGTGTCCATGCGCCGTGTCCACGATAACAGCATCTACACCTGCCTTTACGAGCGCGGCCACTCGCTCCATTGTGTCGCCCGACACGCCAACCGCCGCGCCCACACGCAATCGCCCAAGCTCATCTTTGCAGGCGTTGGGATATTTTTTCTTTTTCTGAATGTCTTTGAACGTAATCAAGCCACGCAATATGCCCTTTTCATCCACCACAGGCAGTTTTTCGATGCGATTTTTTTGCAAGATGATTTCCGCCTCTTCTAACGTCGTACCAACGGGAGCAACAATCAAGCGGTCTGTGACCATCAAATCGGCGACCGCCATTTCACGGTTTGGCTCAAAACGCAAGTCGCGGTTGGTGATGATACCCACAAGTTTGTTCGCGCCATCCACAACAGGTATTCCGGCAATGCGATACTTGCTCATCAGGTCTAATGCGTCCTGCACGGTTTGTTCGCCCGTGAGTGTTATCGGATTGCGAATCATTCCGCTCTCGGAACGCTTAACTTTATCCACTTCAGTGGCGTGTTGAGCAATTGTCATATTCTTGTGAATAATACCAATGCCACCCTCGCGGGCAAGTGCCATCGCCATTTCCGCTTCGGTCACAGTATCCATTGCTGCACTTACCACAGGAATATTCAGCGTAATATCGCGTGTGAATTTGGTTTCCAAACTGACATCGCGGGGCAACACCTCTGAATACGCCGGAACAAGAAGCACGTCATCAAAGGTCAATCCTTCACCGAGAATTTTGGTTGCAAGCATAAAAATTTCGTGAGTGATGAAAAGAAATGTATGAACAAATCATGATTAGACTTCTTTCAAAAGTCAATGTTGAAGAAGCCCTCACCCGCTTTGCGCTTCGCTCCAAGCACCCTCTCCCACTGGGAGAGGGTTGGGGTGAGGGTACTTTTGAAAGAAGTCTATTATCTACGGCTTACGATATCGCTTCCCAAGAAGTTCAATAGTATGCGAAAGCAAGGTTTTATCCCCCGGCTCACCATGTCCGGGCAGGACTGTCCGCACCATTGGAAAGCGCTCTTGTACGGTTTTGACGGTCTGCGCCCACTCATTCAGCACGGCATCGCCAATAAACCCCAAACCTTGTGTATCGCTCGATTTTATCAAGCAACCACCCACGAGCAAGCGTTGTTCAGCTATCCAGACAACAATATTTTCTACCGTATGCCCACTGCCGGCGAATACAACGCGCAGCGTAAAATTACCACATTGTATCGTTGAATCGTTTGGCAATATTGGCTTAGACGGTGCAGGAAACCCTCGTTTAACAGCCTGTTCAGCCATGAGCGGTGTACTAAGCACGTCAATCTTTCGTGCAAGGAGAGTGCGGATGCCGCCTAAACGGTCTGCGTGAGCATGAGTAGCTATTACGCGACGAAGCGGTTTGTGGAGCGTTTTTTCGCACCATATGAGCAGGCTATCGGTTTGCGCGTCGTTCCATGGTGTATCAATCATTGTTACGCCATTGGGTTCTTCAATGATAAGACCGTTGGATGGAACTGCCTCGCCGTTAAAAAGACCATAAGAGATATGCCGCCAAAGACCGTCTGCCATTGTTGTAAGCTCCACGCCGCGAACCACCGCAGCGCTGTCAATAGGTTTTGCATTTTGAGCTAATAATGCGATTGTACATATCATACACGCAACAAGAGCGCTGACTAATGATTTCATCTATCCATGTTCAAAAAGTATAAAAAAATACGAAAAAGCGAAGCATCCAGACGTGGCTTTGTACGCCATGTTCAGGAGACTTCGCTTTCTAATTATACAACAACACCTCAGGCGACGATGGCGTTAGCCTCGATAGTCGGATACATTCAAACGATTTAGTGCTTTCAACAGCGAAATTTCAGCACGTTTTACGTCAAAATGCTCGTGTTTTGCGAGACGCTCTTCAGCACGTCTTTTTGCTTCTAAGGAACGTTTAATGTCAATACTACTCGCGTCCTCAGCCGTTTCTACGACGATTGATGCTTTGTTCTTCAGCATTTGCACAAAGCCACCGCTTGTGGCAAATGTCATATTCTTGCCGTGAGCATCTGTCATTTTTATGGCACCAATATCAAGTTGCGACACAATCGCAGTGTGATTGATCAGCATTTGAAATTGTCCTTTTGTGCCGGGAACGGTGACAGAATCAACCTTTCCCTCGAACACAATCCGCTCAGACGTGACGATCTCTACGTCAAATGGTTTTCCGGTAATCATAATTTTGCTTGGTCATTAGTCCATTAGTCATTAGTCATTAGTCTTTAAGTTTAGATAACCTTGACTACCCTCAAGCGCATCACCCCTCTGCAAGCCGCCACGAAGACGTGTTGCGTCTTGCTTCTCCCCTTATAAGGGGAGATTGAGTGGGGTTCTTGCGCGTAAGGTTTGATACGGTTTTCA
>JANYIG010000352.1 GCA_025358765.1 Candidatus Kapaibacterium sp. | reverse complement strand
AAGACGAAAGTCACAGAACAAAGCCCAGATCCAGCTAATCCGGGCGTTGTGTATGTAAAAGGTTCGATAGAGACAACTCTATATGATAACATGTATGAGTATTTCAAAAACATGATTAAGCAAAATCCGCAGGACAAGGTAAATGGTATTCGTCCGAACCAAAGCGTTGCAATGAAATTGAACAAAGAAGTTGTGACGAAGATGATAGCAGAAGATAAGGTAGATGAATATATGTACATCACGGAGGGCGAACCTCACAAGGTTGGTGTTGATGCTGGAAAATTCCGTGATGAAATCGTTATTGGCATTGCTGATTATTTTAGCTGGCGGCATTATGAATCCCCAGAAAATGCCAATGGCGAACCGACAGGACTTCCAAAGTACGGCATTGAGGTGAAGGCTGGTTTGGAAGATATTGGTTACCCCTCATTATGGAGTGAGCGTATTACGGCAAATGCTCTTTGGGGTGGTCAAAAGTTAGGTGCTATTCTCCCAACATCGCTTTGGTCAAGCAAAGTGACACCAACCTTTAGCGACCGAAAAATGACCTCAGGCGGAGCCGGCTTGAACGCTTCATTTGATTTTCCCTTTAAACTTATTGATAGAAGCGGCGTATTTAATGTGTCGGGTTCGTTCGCGTTTAACAGTGCGAGCAACATTTCGGCGACCAATTACGGACCGAAGGTGAACCCGAGTGACCCAAGTCCTACGGCATCACGATACGATTATGCTGTTCGTGCTCATGGTCAGTTGAATTACACCTTTGCCATTGGTATCAATGATCCTGACCGTGAAAACCAAGCATATTTTGTCCGCTTTAAAATCGGCGGTGCATTTTACATGGTAGAACAATGGCTTAATGAAAATGGTGTTATTAGTAGTGGACAAGCACCCACCAGAACAGTTGTTGGTAATTTATTAGCGCGTATTGAGTTTATGGCAACAGGCTTGTCGGTGCCGTTTGGTGCATACCTTCAGTTTTTTGATGGTGCGCTCTCTGGTCAAACATGGTTACAAGTGCCAATTAGTGAAGAAGGGTTTTTAACCGGAATTCGTTTGGACGGCAAGATTTATGCCCCGATTACTCGTTCCCCATATGCTTGGGAGACGCAGACTGTTATTATGCCGTCGGTACGGTTTATTTTCCGATGGTGAGTTGTAAGGTCTGATTTTCTCTCAAGTACAAGAGAGTACAGGAGTTGTGGCATTGAGAAATTTTCTCTCATCCCAGTCTTTTCTCTCCCAAAGGGGAGAAGGGTCAGGGTAGCCCTCGCCCCACGGAGACGTGGCGGGAGAGGGTTGGGTGAGGGAGTTACTGAACATAAAATTAGATAGATAATTTTCGTCAATTTTAGATTTTGACAAAGAACATTATGAAAAAGCACCGTTTCTATTGGAGTATCTGCGTACTGCTTACGGTAGCAATGACGAATGTATATGTTCAAGGACAACCTGTTCAAGGACAACCTGGACAACCTGCTCCACCACCACCTGCCGATACAAGTGCTAGTAGCGGTAGTGGTGGTGTCTCAAAAGCCTTGACAGAACTTGATACGAGGGCTTTACCTTTCCTTAGTCGCTGGACGGTGTGCGAAGCACAAGTGCAGAAAATTGTGCAGCAGTATTTCAACACCGCGGGCAAACAGCCCGGACCTGATTTGGCAAAGATTGCAATTTGGGGCGAACCGAAAAAGACTGGCAAGTACGAGATATACATGATAAAATGCGGTGCCGCAACTGTCGTCAAAAAAGAGATTGAGGAGAGTATGCAAGCAATAAAAGACTTGCTTTCTCAGCCTATTGGCGAGGACGGCGAAGAAAAATATTGCCATGATTTTGTCACGCAATCGTCCGTCGGTGGAAAAGTTCCTAGCGATATTCAGCAAAAAGTAGGCATTGGAGAAAACAATTACCGTATGCCAACGGGCGGGCGGCAGTATTTTTCGTTATCTGCGTTCGAGCAACTCCTCCGCGTCGGCTCCACGAACTGGTGGATTCAGAATATAATTGGTAATGACCAAGCTGGGTATCAGTTCTGGAACGCAGGCGAAGCAAAAGCGCTTATTCGCCGCCCCCTTATTAATAATTTAAATGATGCCACCCGTCGCGTTGTTCCGAACTTGCTGAAATTTCATTTGGGATATTCATATCGTTTGAATGATAATGTTGATAATCGTTCGATCCTTGGCGATTTGGTTCCAAAACGTAAATTAAACATCGCTCCGCAAGGGCGTTTGGTCGGCGGTATGGAAGCATTTATCCCTCTTGGTGAAGATATGAAAACAAGCGTTTTTGGCGTGAATGTGAACATTGAACTGCCTATATCCAATATCTCTGAGGAACGCGCCATTGATGCTTCAACCTTCACAAAAATTCCATTGCCGGGTAAAAACAGCCCAACGTGGACGCTGAATTCCCATCCTGTTGCTGATGCAAATTATCTTTTCGATCTGCAAGGTCAACCTCGAAACGACGTAACCACGCCCATATTACGAACAACGGGTCAAGTATCGTTCTTTTATTCATGGTGGTTAGAAGTCGAAGGCTCAGAGAATCCACCGGATAATATCTTCCGTGTTGATGTCGGGATTAATTATACAGAAGTGCAGGATGTTGGTCTTGTCCAGTCACGTAGTACAGGGCTTCAATATTTTGCCTATTCGGGAGTGAAGCTAAATGGTGGTGGATTGATGAATTACCGACCTGAGTCTCTTTTAGATTGGGCGTATGCAAAATTTGAATACCGCAATGAAACAACATACCCGTTTGGTGCGAGCCTTCAATTCTCCAATCAGATTTTGATGGGTGATTTGTACTTCCCATTACTTGGCAATTGGATGTATTTGGAACTAAAATATGCCAAAGTATTGCGTGATCCGCGACCATATGAAGGTAAAGGTGAATATTTTATGTTTTCACCGGTGTTCAGAATCTTGATTCCGCGCTAAAAAGTGTTCTGGCTTTTTTCTGTTGAATTTGTTGCTTATTTTTGAAGCCCATACAAAGGTTGACTCCTTCTGGTGGGCTTCTTTGTTGTTGTGTCACTACGTGATGATGAAACGAATGCTACGAATCTTTACCTCTACATTTATCATATTGTCCTGTTGGTTGGTTTGCGGTCTGCTTCCATCATGGGCGCAATCGCAATCATCAAGTGATTCGCTTGAACAGACAAGGAAAGCTGAGAATAGGCTTCAGATTACCAAAATTGAGGCGGCGAATAAAGCGCTCAAACTTTATATTCAAAATGTTGATATTACGAAGTTTCCTGATATAAGCCTGATTGTCGAAGCCGTGACATTAGATTCAGCCGCCCTGCAAGCCTTAAATGCTGACAAACTCACAGTCGTCGAAAATGGGAAACCGCGCCGCGTATTATCCATCAAAAAGATTTCTGTTGAAAAGCGTATCCCTGTAGATTTTATCTTTGTGGTAGATGTAACGGCAACAATGCAAGATTATATTGATGCCGTTATGGCAAATGCTGAGACATTCACCAAAAAACTTTTGGAAAAGGGCATTGATTATCGTTTAGGATTGGTGCTGTTTTCTGATGTAATTGAAGCTGTAAAGCAGCCCACAAGAGACGTAAGAGAGTTCCAAAGCTGGCTCGCGCCGGTAAAGGCAAAACTGGGTGGGGATTTTAACGAAAATGCGTTAGAGGCAATGGCCGCAGCGATGCGGATGCAATTTCGTCCTTCAGCAAGCAAAATTGTAATGCTTGTTACCGATGCTGGCTATCATCAAAAAAATGACGTTGCCGATGGCGTGACAATGTTTACCACAAAAACGATGATTGACTCGCTCAATAAGCGCGATGTGCGGGTGATTCCGATTGTTCCAACAACGTTGAAAAATTACAAACAAATTGCCGAGGGAACACGCGGCAGTGTGTATGACATTAAAACGCCATTCGACCAGGTGTTAGACCGATACGCACATGGGCTTTCTAACCTCTACGCCCTGACCTATCGCACCGAACAACCTGCTATTCCTGATTCAGTGAATGTGGCGATTGTCAACCAACAAAAATTAGAGCTTGTACGGAAAACGATTCCTATTTTAGAAATCGGTCGGAAACTCATTATCGAAGATTTGTTGTTCTTGAAAAATAGATCCGTACCAGTTTTGAACCATCAACCACAGCTTGATAAAATCGCTGAGTTTATGAACAACAAACGCAATGTCGTGATTCGCGTGGAAGGGCATACGGATGCTACGGGTACACCGGAGCTTAACCTTCGATTGTCCTTGCAACGTGCGGAGGCTATTAAAACGTTTTTGATTCAGAAAAATATTGCTATTCACCGTATTCAGACGATCGGCTTTGGCAAAACACGCCCGATTGCTAGCAACGACACCGAGTTTGGGCGCAAGCTCAACCGTCGCACAGAAATCGTTATTGTTGAAAAGTAACCACCACCATTACAGCTATTTCTATGAATGCCACATCTATGAATAATCGCTTTCACCGCCATCTAGCGTTTCCTACCTTCTGCTGGGTGCTTTACATAATATTCGCTGTTTTGCAACCAAGCGAAGTACGTGCCCAATTTGGGAACCCCAACGTCCGATATATCCAGCCTGATATTGGTACGCCTGGATTGAACACATATATCGAAATTATTGGCTCGGAAAGTAGCGGTCCGTCACAGTTTCTTTCCGATGGTGTGTATTTCAATAATCCGGGCGAGGCCGTTCGCGTTGTACCCGCTAATCTTGCGGACACGAGCAAAATTATTATCGGACCATTAGTCGTATCAGCAAATGGAAAAATGATAGCCACGCAGATATTTGTTCTTCCAACGGTGAAACCCAATAGCTGGGATTGGCGGAAATTAGACGCAGCCTTTAAAATACCATTAAAAATTATCCTTACTTTGCCGCCAGCCGCTCCCCGCGAATCGGCTCCAGAAGCTGCCATTTTTTACATTGTAAAGCCATTTCCAGCCGGAACGTTAAACAGCAAACGCGGGACAGTTTTTGGAGAAGGCGATGAGGCGGGACTGGGTGTTCGTTCTCCACGCGGAGCAATGATTGTGGATTCGATGACCTTGGTGGCGGGGCAACGGTACACCGTTTCGACAAAAGATTGTGATCCTGCTACATCCGGCAACCAAGGCTATCTGCCATTTGTGCTGCTTTCCAAAGGGGTTATCAATGGCAACGGAGCAACAATAGATGTGAGCGCTGTTGGCAAAAACGGCGGCGTGGGCGGCGCTGGCGGCGGCGGCGTGGTGTGCGATGAAACGCCTATTACTCGAAGTTATTCAAACGATGCGACAGATGGCGGCGATGGTTATACAGGTGGTTCTGCTGGAGGAGTGAACAAGTCGGCGAATCTTTTTAATAAAACTCCAGAATGGAAAAATGGCGGCAATAGTACGCTTTCCGAACCGAATCAAAGTAGAAATGGTGGAAGTGGTTTGACTGCTGTTCAAGGTGCGCGAGGTACAGATGTATTAGATCGCCCTAAAGATCCACAATCCAGCGCTGGCGGCACAGGGCATCCATTTGGGAGTTCTGGGTCAAGTTGGGATGGAGTGATAGCGTCAAATGGGGGGGTCGAGCAAAATGTATCTGGACAGGGCGGTGGCTCAGGCAATGAAGAAAAGAGACAGGGTGATTGTGGTGGATATGGCTCTTCTGGGTATTCCGCTTATAGATTAGAAAAGATAGGAGTTTCAATTGGTGGAATACAATATGGTAATACTATGGTTGTGCCGATAGCAGGCGGATCGGGCGGGGGGGGCGGAAACCCAAGTAATCTGTTTGGTGGTTGTGGCGGCTATGGCGGCGGCGGCGGCGGCGCTATCCGTATCTACGGGTTGCAAGTGAAAAACCTTACGGTACTTGCCAATGGTGCCAATGCTGGTGGTGGTGGCGCAAATAATACGGGGAATCCTGATGGCGGCGCTGGATCGGGTGGACATGTAGGTATTCAATCGCGGTTGATAGCACAGCGATTAAGTGCTGTAGTGAATGGCGGAACGAATCAAGGGAATGGAACCGATGGCAAAGGAGGCTACGGGCGGATACGGTACGATGTAACGGCTGCTACTCAATTTGACGACATCCTTTTTACCAAACAGGGAGAAGTCTATTTTGGAATCGTTATGGATACCACATCTACGGCAAAAAGCCCATATACATTGGACTTGAAAATGAAGGGTTCGTATGCGAGCGGGGTTAAAAGGGATACAATTAGTATCTATACAAAAACACTTACAGGGAAATGGAATGTAACAACGTTTAAGCCAAAATTTGTTGAAGCTCAAATTCCGCCATGGGATACTTCAATAACAATACCACTTACTGACGCAGAACGAAAACAAACTCGTTTGGATTCAACGTTTTTTGTTGTCGCAATGCATCAAATCCAGAATGCCGATGAATCAGGATACAACTGGGAGCCACGAGGCGTACTTTCGCAAGCCGCCGCAAATATCTTCCGCATTGAGCCGCTTCCGAAGATAGAGTTCGGCGGCGGAACGGCGGCAGGCATAACGATGAATGAGACGATCACGTGTGGTGAATCTATGGCAGAGGAAACGTTTACGATTAATAACACACGCGGGGGAACGCTTTCAATCTCTGAGTTGACAACGACGAATCGGCGAAATGGTATGCCAAAAGGCTTTGAAATCGTCACGCCGACACAGTTTATCTCAGCAGATAAACCGTTGATCATCCAGCAAGGACAACCGCTACAAGTAACGGTGCGTTTTAAGCCGCCCAAAGATTTGCCGAACTTTCCCGTGAGCCAGACCATCTATGACACCTTGCTCATCCGGCATAATGACACTATCCCCGATATTGACCCAGCGACGGGCAATGTGCTTCCGGTGCGTGGCCCGGAAACTACAATATTTCTCGCCGCGCCCGTCAAAGTTTATACCTTCAATCCCGTTATTTCGCCCGACCCATTATTAAAAGTGATAGACTTCGGGAGTGTTCCTGTGGGGCAGTCTTCGACGCAAACCGTGACGATTACAAATAACGGCTCCTCTGATATAGCTCTTACAATTGTGCCAAAGACACCACAAGTATTTACAATAGATATAAGCAAAACGCTTTCGTTGTTGAAAGGTACAACGCAAGCGAATGTTCTTGGTCAACAAACCTCGTTTACACTTACCTATACCCCAAAAGTTTTTGGTACAACAATAGAGCAGTTTGTCACTATAACACTTACTGGCAGAGGTGATTGTGCTGCCTCTATAACACCAACGCTCACACTAAGGGGTATTGGCACAGAGCCAGTGATAGACCAATCCGTCAGTACAAAAAGCGTGGAGGTGCTGGTAAATCGTTGTTCGATAGACCCTGCAACGCAGACGCTCATCCTGAAACTCAGAAATAGAGGGAATGATGATCTCAAAATTCGGAGTATTGTGCTGCTGAATGAAATACCAAAAGGTATAAAAGTATTTTCAACAGCGAGTACGCTCACGGTTGGAAAAAATGATGTTGTGCCGAGCAATGGTAACGAATTGCCGTATAATATTACTTTCACACTGCCACCGTCCGCAACGAGTGGGACATACACGGCTGATGTTCAATTTCGTACCAACGACCGTAATCTGCCAGACAGCATCTGGACGGTTCCGCTTACAGTGACCGTCAAGACAACGGTCTTTACCGTTGATATCAAGCCAGATACTCTGAATTTGGGAATAGTAAATTTTGAAAACGATAACACTCTCCCCGTTAGCATCACAAACACTGGCTCATCGCCCATAGCGATTGCTACGTATGCCATCGTACAGGTATTTCCCTCGAAGCCTTTTGTGCTTGTGATGCCTATCAGCCCTATTCGGATAGCCGCGGGGAGTACAGAAAAGATTTTTGTGCGGTTTGCGCCTTCACGAATAAATGCAGCATCAGATCCACGCCCACTTGTAGCAAGCGTTCCATTGGAAGCTGAACTCCGCTTGGAGCTTACGCCAGAGGCATCAGACAGTCCGTGTCGCAGTGTACCTAAGACAGTTATTTTGCGTGCCACACCAATTGACCCGCCGTCAGCACGATTTGCCTTCGAGTTGGATACGCTCCGAGCCGTTGAGCCATCGCGTGATACGACCGTGACGCTATTTGCACGGCTTACCAGAGAAATTGGGCAGCAAGACCTTACATTAATAGACGATATGACGGCAACATTCCGCATTGAGCCGCCGCTCTTTTATCCGCAGCAAGCCACGCCTGCAAGTGGCGTGCAAGCCTTGCAGCCGCGTTTGGACACAAACAATATCAACAAATCCCAAAGTACGCGCCGTGTTGTGCTGAAAATGAATGGTGTTGTGATGCCTCGCAACCCCTCGATGCGGGTTCCTGTGGCAATCATCAAAGGATTGCCGATACTGAGCAACACTACCGGAAGCGCTCTGGTGCTGGAATCCGTAGAATGGGCGAAAGGAGCAAACTCACCCTACAAAACGGAAAGCCTACGCGATGGTTCGTTTACGATGAGCGTGTGTTTGGAAGGTGGTTCGTCACGTTTGGTCACAACAGCGACAGTCACACGTCTTGTCAGTATGCGCCCCAATCCTGCAACGGAGGACGTAGAACTAAGTCTGAACTTGCCGGAAACAGGCGAGTATTCGGTGCAGTTGGTGACGATTTTGGGCGAACGAACAATCTTGCAATCGTGGCATAAACACGGCGACGAGCCGAATGAACTCGAAACGCGCGTGAATCTGAGCCGTTTTCCGAGCGGTGTCTATCACCTTGTGCTGACCACACCTTCGGGCTGGGAATCACGGATTGTGCGGGTTGAGCGGTGAGGAATGTTCTTCGTTATTGGTCATTGGTCATTGATCGTTGGCTTGACGCGCTTGCTTCTTGTTGCTTGCTTCTTGTTGCTCGTAGCGACTGGCTGTGCAAATTCCCAAGCTCCATCGGGCGGTCCAGCCGACAAAGTGCCGCCGAAGGTCATTCGCACAGTGCCACCGACGAAATCCATCAATGTTCATCCGAACGAGGTGGAGATTGAGTTCAGCAAGTTCGTCACAAAGCCGCAAGTCGCACAAAACCTTATTGTAACGCCGGCACTCAAAACAGAATTATCGTGGAGTTTCGGAGGAAAAACGTTGTACGTGGCATTCAAAGAGCCAATAGATTCCAACATTACGGTTTCACTCACGCTTGGCACACAATACAGTGACCCGCAGGGAAACAAGCCGGAAGCCTCGTACACATTAGTGTTTGCAACAGGGGCGAAGCTCGATAGTGGCGTGATTAGTGGCTTTTTGGACGACGTGAAGCCTGAAGGGACGTTCGTGTATTTGTACCCATTGAATGCCATCAAAGCCGATACGCTCAATCCAGCAAATACAAAGCCCAAATACCGTACGCAGATTGGCTCAAACGGGAAATTTGAGTTCCAAGCGTTGGCAAAAGGACGCTATCGCATTATGGCGATTCGAGATGAATCTAAGGACGATGTGTTCAACAAAGGAACTGATGCGGTTGGCATGGCATCCGATGATATAAACCTTGCCGACGGCAGCACGGCAACAGTAGCGCTGCGAGTTGGCACAGCAGAAGACATTGTAGCGCCAAAGCTCTTTGATGTGAAACCGTTTACCAATAATCATTTGCTGGTAAAGTTTAGTGAAAAAATAGATACGGCATCGGTACGAGCCGAGGCGTTTATGCTTACAGATTCTGCTAATACTAGCACAAAAATCCCTATCAAGGCTGCACATTTGAGCCTGACGAACCCTGCGTTCGTGGATGTGTATTGTGCCGAGCCGTTGAAAGTCGGCATTCGTTGGAAAATGACGGTCGGCGCACTGAAAGATGCGGGCGGCAATGTGGTTCCGGACAGCGCAAACACGGCATACTTTAATGCTGCGACGCAAGCAGACACAGTACTTCCACGTTTGTTGCGGGCATCGCTCACGGACAGCACAAGAGATATGAGCGTGAAGTCACGCATCACCTTCACGTTTTCTGGTGCGGTTGACACAACCTTTGCAGATTCGTTATTTACATTCGCACCTATGGTTGCGAGAACTGATGTCGCTACCGTGCCATTTCGTATCGTCCGCAAAGCAGCAAATATGCTGGTTCTGGAGCCATTGCAACCACTCGTAGGCAATACTTGGCATCGTTGTTCGTTTAGCGTGATGGATTTGCGCTCGTTAAACGGAACGCCGCTTCAAGATTCGCTTGTAAACATTCATTTTTTGACCGAAGACCCGCGTGGTTACGGCGGTGTGACCGGAAAACTCATGGATTCGAGTACCAATGTCGGTATAAATGCGAATACGAATGATAGCACGGGTTCTGGTGGTAAGCGTGGGCAATACATCGTCATCCTCGAAAGCAAGGATGCACCTGTCAAGCAGATTTTTCGACAAATTCTGGCAACACCCGCAGCGTGGGAGTTTGCGGACGTTCCACCCGGAAGCTACCGTTTATCGGCATTCTACGACGCAAACAGCAATGAGCAATACGATTACGGACAGCCGTTTCCATTTCGCCCGGCAGAGCGCTTCACCGTGTTTTTGCAAGATGTAGTGATTCGCCCACGCTGGACGGTCGAAAATGTTTCGCTTTCGTTTCCGTGAAGGGGGTTTGTAAAGAAAATTTCTGTAGAGAAAATTCATTTTGCCTTTGTTCTTCGACAGGCTCAGAGCAAGGGTTTTTCACAAATCATGCCGAGCCTGTTAGGAGCATGATGTCGCAGAATTTTAGCGTAAGCATATGAAACCAATTATTCTGATTGACGAAAATATCCCATTGTTGGCGGAAGCTCTGGAGCCTGCATTAAATGGAGCATCGCAGATTATTCATTATCCGGGTAGAATGCTTCCGATGGAGAAATTAGGCAAATGCGAGGCGCTTTTTGTGCGGTCAGTAACGCGTGTGGACGAAGGCATACTGGCGGATACGAATATCGTCTTCGTCGGCACGGCAACAAGCGGTCTGGAGCATGTTGATACGGAGTATTTGCGTCGGCAAAATATCCGCTTCGTGGATGCTCAAGGGTGCAACGCAAATTCGGTGGCAGAGTATGTGGTGTACGCAATGCTCGAATGGGCAGAAGCTCGTCAAACCTCACTTCGCGGTCGGTCAATTGGCATTGTTGGTTTTGGGAATATTGGTACACGGGTGGCGGATTATGCCCACAGAC
Organism: Candidatus Kapaibacterium sp.; assembly: GCA_025358765.1. Classification (GTDB taxonomy): domain Bacteria; phylum Bacteroidota; class Ignavibacteria; order Kapaibacteriales; family UBA4661; genus JANYIG01. The sequence goes on along the minus strand of JANYIG010000352.1, from coordinate 2,909 downwards.
TTGGAATGACGGTGCTTGTGAACGACCCGCCATTGAAGGCGAAGAATATTGCTTTTCCGGAATATGTTGATTACACTGAGTTTGATGACCTTGTAAACAGTGCAGATGTAGTGACGGCGCATGTTCCGTTCAAACGTGATGGTAAAAACACAACCCTTGGCATGTTTGGCGAGGCGGAATATGCACGGATGAAAGACGGAGCGTTGTTTATTCATACATCGCGGCGTTTGATAGCCTCCGAAAGCGCCCTGCTGCCTCATCTTTACCAAAAACGCTTGTACGCGGCGATTGACGTATGGGAACAAGAACCGCTCGTGAACAGAGAGCTTGCAGGATTGTGTTTGCTGGCAACACCGCACGTAGCGGGCTACACGTTTGAGGGAAAAATTAACGGTTCGCGGATAATGGCGGAAAAATATGGCGAATTTTTCGGTGTGAAGCCGGATATGAGCATATTTGAGCGAGCGGTTGCTCGTGAACATGCTATTATCCCTGACTTTGATGACCAAAATGGCTTAAAAGAACTGTTGCGCGAGAGCCGCCGTTTAGATGAGGATACCGATATGCTCCTTGAAACGCTTGCTACGCCTGAACACCAGCATCAAGTCTTATTCGACAAGCTGCGAAAAAATTATCCTCTGCGACGAGAAATTTTACGGTAAGATGTTGCACACACATTCCCGCATCCTCTCAGGTATCTACGGTGCGGTCGTTGACCGTCGCAATAGGGCGTACGACATTGGCAAAAAAGAAATTGTGAGGGTTCCAGCATTCGTGATAAGCGTAGGAAATCTGTCCACGGGTGGTACGGGTAAGTCGCCATTGGTGCAGATGCTGGGGCAAATGTTGGCGGAACAGGGCTTCGCAACATCAATCCTTAGTCGTGGTTACGGTAGAACAAGTAAAGGTGAGATAATAGCCTCGAACGGCTTACAAATCCTTGTATCTGTGGCAGAAGCGGGTGATGAGGTGTTGATGAACGCAGAAATTTTGCTCAATGCAGGCTTAAACGTACCATTCATTGTCAACGCCGACAAAGCCGCTGCTGCCCGCACTGCCGTCGAACGTTTTGGCGCTCAGGTTGTGATTGTGGATGATGGATTTCAGCATCGGCGATTGCACAGAGATTGTGACATTGTACTTGTTGACCGCCAAACGATAGACAATCCGCGCCTGCTGCCCGTTGGACATCTCCGAGAGCCTCTTGATTCCTTGTGTCGTGCAAATATCATTGTTTGCATGAACGGTGTTAGCATTAAAGAAGTGCCGGAAACCGTGCGGTTGCCGGATACGCTTGTTGTAGCGGCTCAGACGGAGGCGGCAAGCATCTATGCGGTTGCTGGCGAGTATGACGGCGAAACTCCTATTGGAGCGCTTTCTGGTATAGCCAAACCAGAACGTTTTTATAGAATATTGAAGAACAATGGTCTGACGGTACAGGAAACATTTGCCTTTGCCGACCATCACCGCTACAAACACCGCGATATAAAACGTGTGTTGCAAACCGCACAACATCAAGGGCTGCGGTACATCATCACAACAGAAAAAGATGCCGTCAAGCTCCGCAAATTCCATGCGTTGTTCACTCAAGCGGGCGTGACGCTCGCGGTATTACCTGTTCGTATCGCCATTACGCACGGGAACGAAGAATTTAAGCATTATCTCTTCTCACGTTGTCAAGGGCATCCATGAATACAACCAGAATCGCCATTTCCAGAGCAAGTGGACCAACGCCAAATTACGCCCGTTACATCCATTGGATGAGTGCTGCTGCGCAGGACGTGGAATGTGTGGATTTGTGGACGTTACCAAGCGTGGACGAAGCGGTGAAGGCACTCGAAAACTACTCAGGACTACTCCTTACGGGTGGACCAGACGTGCATCCAGAGCGCTACGGAAAGAACGACGAACTTCATCGCTGTTTGATTGATGCGGAGCGCGACGTGTTGGAATTTGCATTGTACGAAAAGGCGCATGAACTCAATATGCCTGTACTCGGTGTGTGTCGCGGTGCACAGGTCATCAACGTGGCGCAAGGCGGTTCACTCATCATTGACATTCCGTCAGATATGAGGACAACCACAGAGCACGCCCGGATCGCCGATGTGGACAGTATGCACGGCGTAATAGTGGAGGCGGGTTCGATACTCACCAAAATCACGGGCGAGGTAGAGGGACGCATAAACAGCGCTCACCATCAAGCTGTGAAGGAGCTGGGGCAGGGCTTGCGTTTGAGCGCAAAATCTGACGAAGGTATTGGCGAAGGTATTGAGTGGGACGACACGACAAATAAGCCATTTTTATTAGGAGTACAATGGCATCCGGAGCGGATGGATTACGATAATCCATTTTCCCTCAACATCGCACAACATTTTGTGTTCGAGGCAGAATCGTACAACCTTTTGATGAAACATGGTAGGTCACGAACTATTGTTGGATAACCGATTCGATTTGCGAAATTGTTCACACATCGCTATTTTACAAAAGAATTATTGTAACCAATACACCACTATTGAGATTCTTGCCTATAGAAACACTGCCTCGTTATTTTCATTCTTGCAGAGTTTTATTGGTAGCACACCAGCACCAATGAATACTATTTCACCATAAAACCACACCAAATATCACTATGAAAGCCGCATATCACCTTGCGTTCAGTGTCATTGCATTTATTATCGCCATCTTGTTTCTTGTTTATAGCGCCCAATCATAATGTTTGAGGTGTACGGAAGTCTTTGTGAAATATTTCAATACCGTACACATTTAGATTTCAGTACCGTACACATATTTAGAAAAAAAGTTCTTTGAAAGTTGAAGACCATACGCACGTGGCGTAGGTTTGTAGTGGAATCATCACAAACCACCTACAACCCAGCCACGAGCATATGACCAATACGCAATATAGACAA
>JANYIG010000194.1 GCA_025358765.1 Candidatus Kapaibacterium sp. | reverse complement strand
CTTTCCAAGCAGTGCCACGACCGTCGCATCGGAGACTTGAATAATTTCGTCCATGAAACGATGACCTATATCACCGAGCGTAATCGTCAGGGCATTGGCATTGACTGGAAGTTTACCGAATATCACGCACGAGAAACCTTTACCAAACACTACGATAAACTCATAAAAATTAAATAAACAGTGTACTACCCTTTCCTTGCTGGTATGAATCTGCTTTTACGTCCCAAGATTTGGCGCGAGATACGAAACATGAGCCTACTCGTTGTCTGCTATGCAGCAGCGGCACGGTTTGGTTTGATGTTTGCGTTACAGCCTGCCGATGTTACCGTCGTGTGGCTGCCCGCCGGAATCTCGCTTGTGGCGGTGTTGATGTTTGGCAATCGGATGTTGATCGGCGTGGCTTTGGGAGAGCTTTGGGCGGCATTATCCGTCACCATTTCGCTGCCTGTCGCTATTGGTATGGGGGTCGGGAACACGCTCGAAATTTTCCTGTGTTCATATCTAATACGCCGCTTCATCAATAACCGCATGGAGTTTTCGCGGTTGCAAGATGTGGCGCGGTTTGTGGTGGTTGTCCTGCTTTCCGGCACGGTGGGGGCAATTATCGGTACAACCAGCCTTGCTGTAGGCGGCATTATCAAACAATCATTGTTTGTTGATGTTGGGCTAACGTGGTGGTTGGGTGATGCGGGCGGGATTATCATCATTGCTCCAATGCTGATGGCGTGGTTTCGGAAGGGCTACAGCGCCGACCATCGGACCGCTTGGTGGGAACGGACTCTCTTTTTTGTGCTGGTGATTGCGGCGAGCGTCATTATTTTTAATGATGTACTTCCGAGCATTTTCAACAAATCACTTCCGTATTCGTTGATGGTGTTCTGCATTTGGTCAGCGTTTCGGTTCCGTCAAGTCGAGACGACCATGACGAGCGTTCTTATCGCTGCCATTGCCATCTGGAGTGCGGCGCGTGGCACGGGACCGTTCATTGCTGAAACGCTAAACCACACACTCCTTTCACTGCAAATGTTTTTGGGCATGTTGAGCAGCGCAGCATTGGTGTTGAGCGCGTTAGTCATGCAAAGGCGCGAGACGGAATTCATGCTTCGCAAAATGCGCGACGAACTCGAACACCGCGTCCAAGAACGCACCGCAGACCTGCTCCGCGTGAATGTTGCCCTCAGCGACGACATTGCACAGCGTCAAGAGGTTGAGGAAAAACTCAAGAAAAGCGAGGAGCAATACCGATTGCTCACCGAACGTTCACCCGATGGGATGATTGTCCACACGCAAGGACGGGTCAAACTCGTCAACCCGGCGGCACTCAGAATTATCGGTGCCGAAACCAGCGAACAAATTCTGGAACGTTCAGTGTTAGATTTTGTACCCGATGAATTTAAGCCAATAATCATCGCACGAATGCAGAAAATTGCGGCGGGCGAAAGTGTCCCGGCGTTGGAAGAGCAATTTATCCGCCTTGATGGAACATTGATTGATGTGGAGGTCGTGGGCATCCCGTTTTTATACAATACTGAACCTTCTATACAATTAGTTTTTACCGACATCACCGAACGTAAACGCGCAGAACAAAAACTCCGTAAGAGCGAAGCGACGTACAAAGCGCTCGTCGAGAACTCGCCGGACATTATCGTCCGCATAGACAAAGAATACACCATCGAATATTTACATGTTCCATCGTTGCCAGAAGCATATCAAGCCATCGGCGCAAACACTGTAGTAATTGCTCCGGAGGATTTCCGGGTCGAGCTTCAAAAGGCGTTAGCAACGGTATTTGCGAGTGGTAAAACGGTTGTCTATGAAGCGGAAGGCGCAACGCCGTTCGACCCACAGACCAGGCGAAATTATGTCATCTATATTTCTGCTATCTGCGACGAACACAATGAAGATGAGAAGAATGAAGTGGTTTCAGCGTATATCGTCGCCCGCGACATCACATCCCGTAAACAAGTAGAGCAAAGCCTTGTGTACGAGCGGGATTTGTACGAGGCGTTAGTAAACAGTCTTCCGGGAATTTTTTATTTGTTCGACGAAGAGGGGCAATTTTTACGGTGGAACAAAAACTTAGAGCTTGTTTCGGGCTACAGTGCCGATGAAATAAAGCATATCAAGCCATCAACGTTCTTTAGCGGTGGTGATGCACGGGAACTTCCCAATCGTATTGAGCGCGTTTTCGAGGGCGGTTGGGTGGCATCCGACGCAAAATTTGTGACAAAAGACGGGCAGAAAATCCCGTATTACTTCACCGGTGCATTTATTCGCATAGACGGCAAGCGCTGCCTGATTGGTGTGGGGATAGACATCACCGAACGCAAGCAAACGGAAGCACAGTTGCGCGAAAGCGAAGCACGGTTACGTGAGGCGCAGCGCGTGGCAAAAGTTGGAAATTTTGAAATTGACCTGCGAACCCACCGATGGGAAGCATCCGAAGAAATGTTCTCGATTTTGGGCATAGATGAACACTACGTTCGCACCACAAGCGATTTTCGTGACTTAGTCCATCCTGATTTCCGCGAACGTTTGGATGAGATTTTTAGCGATGCCATTACGCAGAAAACCGTGTTTCAATGGGATTATCCGATTATCCGCCCCAACGGAACGATGGTCTGGACAACTGGAATCGGTCTTGCAACCTACGATGCCGAGGGCAATCCCACAGTCTTTCGGGGAACGTTGCAAGATATTACTGCACGCAAACAGATTGAGGAATCCGTGCGGCAGTACAACGAAGAACTTGAGCTTCGTGTGCAGCAACGCACCGCAGAGTTAGGGATTTCTATGGAGAAGGAGCGCCGATTTAATCAATCCAAAACGGAGTTTGTCAGCCTTTTGTCGCACCAGTTCCGCACACCGCTCACGATTATTTTGTCGTCGTCGGAGCTTTTGGAACGCATGATTAAAAAATCACTTGACCCGATGCCGCCTCATATAGAGCGTCATTTGAATAATATTTCTCAGCAAATCAAGACAATGGCAGAGATGTTGGCGGGCGTATCGCAGTTGATGAACATTCAAACCAACATTCTCCGCGAGCAAACAATTCCTTACGACCTCGTGCAGTTTTGCACACAGACGATGCGCGAGTTTACAAACCGCTACCCGGGCGAGCCACAGCGTCGTATCACGTTCGTCACCAATGTGGAAGACCTGTCCATGCCTATTCAATTTTCCGTGTTGCAATCCGCAGTGCTTGAGGTCATGCATAATGCCGATACGTACTCGCCTCGTGACCGACCAATCACTCTTGAACTTGCCGCTAATATTTTGCCTGAACCTACCCACATACAACTTCGTATTCGTGACGAAGGCAAAGGTATAGAAGCGGACGAACGAGAAGCGATTTTCGAGTTATTCCGTCGCGGAACTGACGAAATGGAAATGGGAACGTCACGCGGGTTAGGATTAGGGCTAACGGTGGCAAAGATGTCGGTGGAGGCAATGGGTGGACGTATCTGGTGTGACAGTTCATCCAGCGAGGGGGCAACGTTTATCATTGAACTTCCCGTCTTTTGAAGTTCAGATAAATTCCTGAAAACCGCATCAAACCTTACGCCCAAGAACCCCACTCAATCTCCCCTTATAAGGCAGGGCTGCTAAGTTCTAAAAAGCTCATAAAGTTCTTTGACAAGATTGGTAAATTGTTCAATAGCGTACTTCATCGAATAATGTCCATGCCGACGATAAAGATTGATAACGATATTGCGGAGCAAGGCAAACACTCGATTGGCGTTAGGGTCAGGGGTGGGCGTGGTGTCTTCACCAAAGACCACATCCTTGACCCAATGGCAGTTATTTTCAACCTGCCAGTGAAGGCGAACAATCTTCAAAAAGACTTCGGCAGTCGCCTCGATACTGGCGATATACCAATGTACTTCGTGATACTGCTGACCCCCACGCTTGCCCCAGCGTTGCACACGAAGGATAGTACGAACACCGTTCCAGCCGAGTGCGGCCACCTGCTGGGTCGAACGCCAGAGTTCAACACGCCGATTCTCCTTGCGTCCACGACTTCGTTCGGTCGTTTCTGCGCTTTGCTCGGGCGTACTCTGGTCGGATAGTTCGTTGAGAGCCTTGACCAAGTGCGGTTGATTGCCCTTAACATGGGCAACATAGTCATTGCCACCTTCTATGATGAGGCGGAGAGTTTTTTTTGGCAATGCAGCGCGTCGATGGTAATGATGTATCCACGCACGGTCAAGGATTGGATGACATCTTGCATGACTTGCAGCTCACTTTTGTGCCCGTTTTGATATTCTTGGGCATGAACAATAATGCCGGTGGCAGCGACAAAACCATGCAAAAAGCAGACGAAATCCTGGTACGCAGATTCATAGTCGCTGAGGGTTGCACGGAGGGCTTTGCCATCAAAACACAGTACGCGTGCGAGGATATCGTTGTTGTCGGTCTCGGGCAGCGAGGCAAGCGCCCACGCATTACACTGCGTTTGCAGGGCTTGCCAATCTAATGTTCGTATCACTTCTCGAATACTGACATTGGACGGGACACCGTGTTTCAAGCCCAGCAGTTCGGTGAAGAATTCCTCGTGTTGTTTGGCAAAACGCTCTATTTCTCGATATTTACAACGTCCACTCATTATGGACAGGATGAATATAGTCAGCAGAGCATCAAGGTTGTAGCGAATACCTTGTTTACGACGCACATCCGGTATTCGGCGCAAGTAATCCATAAGAGAAGTCATAGCGGTATCGAAAGAATGAAACAATCACGAACTATCAAGGCAAATGTACCAATTTTTTCAAAGAACTTTTAGAACTTAGCAGCCCTGCTCCTAAAGCAAGGAGGTTGCGATAAGTGCAGAAAATCCTCACTCATAATGATTTTTCTTCGTAAGATTTTCAATTGCGCCATGTAAGGATTGGTGCTTCATATCCGACCAACACCAAACAATCCTTATCTTATCCATCATTCCAAACGCCAAAATATGAAATCTATTGCATTTTTTCGTAGCCTGTGCGGTATCGCGTCGCTCGTGATGATGACCCTTTCGTGTACGGCGAATCAACCTAAACCACAATCTTCTATGACAACAACATCCGACACAAAAACGGCAATGACTGTTTCCGATAACGCTGCCGAGAATAATTCAACGTCCGTAAAACTTGATACTATCACCGTTGGCGCTGGCTGCTTTTGGTGCGTAGAGGCTGTGTTTCAGCGTTTGGAAGGCGTGGAAAAAGTTATTTCTGGTTATTCTGGCGGCGCAAAACCCAATCCGTCGTATAAAGAAGTCTGCACCGGCACAACGGGTCACGCTGAGGTTTGCCAAATCACGTATAATCCGAAAAAGGTGACGATTCCGGAGATTTTGGAAGTCTTCTGGAAAACGCACGACCCAACCACGCTCAATCGTCAAGGAAATGACGCTGGAACGCAGTATCGTTCGGTGATTTTTTACCACAACGACGAACAAAAGCGCCTTGCCGAAGAGTACAAGAAAAAACTTGAAGTGGCAAAAATCTGGGATAACCCTATTGTGACGGAAATAAGCGCGGCGCAAGCGTTCTACAAAGCGGAAGATTACCACCAAAACTATTTTAACGAAAACGGCTACCAGCCGTATTGCGCGGTCGTGATTCGTCCGAAAGTGGAAAAATTTGCTAAAATTTTTGCTGCAAAGATGAAAAAAGACGCAAAATAAGGTTCTTTTGAACGCCAATCGTTCTGTTGATAATGCTTGCAGGCAATTTGCATTTCGTAGAAAAACGTTGCAAATTGCCTGCTCGTTATTTAAACACCATCAACGATGGAGAGGCGATATGCACAATTTGCACACTGCGACACTGCGATTTTTCCTTGCTTCTGCCTTAACGCTCTGCTTTTTTGCCATTCTGAGTATTCCTCACGTTTATTCCGCCACGTTTTATAGCCGTCAAACAGGCAACTGGAGCAATACCACGACGTGGTCGCTAATAAGCCACGTTGGTGGCGCAGCGCCCTCCACGCCTACGGCGGGCGATGATGTTATCATTGGGTTGGGACACGTCGTCACGTTCAATATGGTTGGCATTACCATTCAATCGTTGAATATTCAACAAGGAACGGTGCAATATGAAAACGTACTCGCTGCACGCGACCTCACAATCAATAATAGCCTGACCATTAGCCCAACGGGAATCTTTACTGTCGCCATTACCGGAATGAGTGGAAATAATCAGTTGCGATTGCTTGGAAACGTCGCTAACAATGGCGTTTGGACGATGCGCCCCGTTGCCAATTCCAGCACAAATCGGGCAACCACAACGTTTGCGGGGGTGGGATTGCAGACGGTCAGCGGTACAGGACTTACGCGGTTGTATCGTGTAGCGCTTGATAAAGGCTCGCTGACGAGTACGGTAGACGTTTCCATGAACATCGGTATCAGCTCCGTTTCAGTCGCTACCGAACCGATTTTTTACATTGTTAATGGCGGCACGTGGCGGCAATCGGCAGGAACACTCACCTTTGACGACGGAGTAAGCAATTCATCAGCGCAGACAATTGAGGTAACAGGGCGGTTGCACATCGCAGGAACGGCGAACATGATTTTTGGACAAAATGGCGCGGGAGCCTCAATGTTTCTGACGGGCGGTGAATTACTTTTTAACACAAGTGGAGCACCCTCGCAAATAGGTATTATGGTAGGTAATAGCCTTCGCTACAATGGTGCGGATGTGGGGCGGATTACAATGCAAAGTGGAACCGTCGTTGTTGCGGGACGGATAAGCCAAGATGCAAGCGGGGCAAACACAAGCGAACTTACGTACACACAAAGCGGTGGAACGATGATTGTCGGCAATGCTGGTCACGTATCTGGTTCACGGGGAACATTCGATTTGCCGCGCCCGGGTTCAAGTTTTACTATGTCGGGCGGAACGCTGCTGTTGCGAGGCAATAACAACAACGCACCGGGTACGCGTCCAGCAGACTTCCGTTTAGGCGGCACGGTGACGGTGAGCGGTGGCACGGTTCAGTTTGCAGACGGCTCCAGTGCCGCTGGCGAAGTGTTTGATTACGATGTGCCGTCGAGTGCGGTGTTCAACAATATCGTTGTCGGCAACACTACAGCACGTCTTAGTCCATTCAGCGTTGCCCAAACGCTGCGGATAGCAGGAAACCTAACGGCAGATGGGATATTCAACGCATCGGTGCTTGGAGACGGCACGACATCTGCACCCGGCTCGGCGGTGACGCTACAGGGCAATAACAGCGCCACACAAACGGTTGGTGGCGCGGGAACATTGACCTTCCAAAATTTGACGATGAACCGCCAAGGCGCTGGTAGTGGTGTTGTGGCGCTGAACCGAAGCGCAACGGTGCGTGGCGTGTTTGATTTGCAAGAAGGTGGTAATGCAAACGCTCAAATCCTCGCGCTTGGCGCAAATATTGACCTCACCGTTACGAACGATGCGGCAATCGCTGTTGCAGATGGTGCTTCCACACGCTACGTATTGACGACCGCTACGAGCGGACGGCTCATTCGTGCGTTGCTCGGCGGCTCCACATACGATTTTCCTATTGGTTCGGTGGGAAGCGGCATCAAACCTCAAACCACATACACGCCTTTTAGCTACCGAGCCGATGTGGGCGCTCTTGGGCAGATTGGCGTTCGTGTAGCGGCGGGCGGTAATCCTGCAAAAACTGGCGGACACACCCAACTCAAATCGTCATGGGAAAATTACCTGCGTCGTGTGTGGTCGGTAACGACGACGGGTTTGAGCGGCACGGGACAAATGACGATTTTGTACCCGGATGACTTTGCCGGAACAATAGATGCCTTGAGAATCGGGCGTTACGTGCCGAACGAGACGGTGGCGGGCGGAACATGGACGCAACTTGCCGGTGTGATTAGCGGTACAACGGCTTCTGTAGCGGCTCCGGGCGTGTTCACCACACCAATACTGGCGGCAGCAAACGTGGTTGGGGATTGGACGCTTGTGGAATTGGCGCAGCGGATTTTTTACAGCCGTACAAGCGGCGCATGGACGGACGCAAGCACGTGGTCGTTTGCATCGCATACAGGTTCGCCCGTTGGAACGGGAATAGCGCCCTCAAAACCTCAAGATTCCGTCGTTATTGGTGGCGGTGTGAGTGGCAGCGGGAATCATGTAGTTACGCTGGCGACGAATGTGAGCATCGGTGGAATGGCGCTTGGAACGGGCATTTCCAACACGGGAACGCTGGAATGTCAGTCGGAATCGGCATTTAGTGGAGATTCATTTACATTTGGGGATGTCTCTACGCTTCGTGTTGGCTCCACGCAAGGTATTTCCGCACTTCCGAATCTTACGGGCAATATTCGCTCCGTCAAAACACGAGGATTCACAAGTAATGCGCGGTACGAGTACATCGGTGCAGGGTCTCAATTCTACGGGAGCGGCTTGCCGACTGCGGTGCGTTCGCTTTGGATAACAAAAGCATTTGGCGTACCTTTGCAAGCAGACAAAAGCGTCGCTGTCTGGCGCGATGTGAATGTGAACAGTGGGATTTTGGATGTGAGTACGTTTACGCTGAACAACGTCACAACAGCAAGTGCTGATGCGGCTTCGAGTGCATTCACGTTGGCAGCTGGAACAGCACTTCGCATTGGCGGCGTGGGGAATATGACGAATACAACGGTTGGCGTAGTGAGGAATTATGCGGCTTATATGTTGGATTCCACAAGTACCGTGGATTTCTACGGCACAACCCAGACGATAGAACCGGCACCACTTACAGCCGGATATGGCTCTGTGATTGCCCGCAACGCTGGTGTAAAGCGTGTGCAATCGGCTGTGCTTGTGCGTGGAAATCTGTTCATCCGTGACGCTGCTACATTGCTGAATGAGAAAGGAAGCGGGGTTCTGCGGATTTTGGGTAATTGTTACAATAACGCGATTTTGATAAACGATGGTATTTTGGACATTGGAAGGTAAGGAAACACATTCGATGAATATTGCTTTACAACGCCTTTATTATCTGTATTACTTGCTTATAGGGATTTCACTGAGTTTAACTTCGTGCATTTCCCTCAAATCGGACTATCCCAAAATCACTTATTACCGATTGCCTCAAAAGACCGTTCAAAAAGGCACTCCTGCTGGCTCTGCGACTTCCTCTGCTTTGTCGGCTGACGCAATGCGTCTGAGTGAAACATTGCTGGTGAAGACTTTTACGATAGACACCGAATTTGACACGGAGCAAATTCTTGCGTTGAACGGCACAAGCGAAATTCAGCCGTATAACTATTTTCGCTGGATAGCCGAACCGCGTGAGCTTGTCACTGCCTACGTTGTGAATCATCTGCAAGCATCCGGAAATTTTGTCGGTGGAGTAATGACAGAAACAACAAGTGTAGCACCCACGTTGCAGATGGAGTGCCGCATTGCAGAATTTGTCGCACGGAATATGGGGAATGGTGCGCCCTCGGCGGCGATTACGCTCCATGTTGTTGTACAACGTGCTTCTGGAGCGAATTCGCCTGTGATACTCCAAAAAACATATTCACAAACCTCTCCACGAACAAACGGCGAAGCGGCATCCATCCCCGAAGCCATGAGTGAAGCGCTTTCTAAGATTGCGGATGCTGTAATTGTTGATATTATCGCTGCTGCCGCGAAGTAATCCTATACCATTAGAGGGCTGCTACACCATTAGGACTTTCGCAAAGGAACTGGAGTGCGAACGGAAGTTCGCATAAAACCTGACGTTACTCTCCTATTCCGAACCTCTGTTCGGATTCTATCTCATGCTTTTGCGAAAGCCCTAACCCTTAAAAAACGACCAACCATGACTTTTAGTCACGCCAAAATATGACTTACCACATCTACCACGTAACAAGATAATTGATTAAGTTATCAATGGGAGTGGAGGTAGAGGGATTGAGTTGTGAATATCTGGGAGTTTTCCCATTGTTTTTTTTTCACCCAATCTCTGGAGGTTGTTATGGTACGTCGTTTTTTCCTTATTGCCGTGCTGACTGTATTGTGCGGCATGGAATCGTTGTTTGCCCAATCGTTGGCTGTACAAGATCCGCAGCGAACGTTTCGATATGGGCGTGGGACTATAGAGGAAGCCACGCTAACGGTGCGACCCAAAGGCATTTATATGGAATATGGGTTGTATTTGACGGTTTCGGCACGCGGAACGGGATATACCAGCCCTTCCGACCAGTTGGAGATTCAGTTTTATTTTAATCTCCCAAATGAAGCTGTTGTCACCGATTCATGGCTTTGGGTCGGCAATGACATCGTTCAGGGAAAACTCATGGATCGCAATGCCGCCTCGCTTATCTACGAGAGCATTGTCCAGCGCCGCCGCGACCCTTCTATTCTTAGCAAAACTGGAGCGGGGCGCTATGAACTGCGCGTTTATCCGCTTATTGGCAACGAGACCCGCAAGGTGAAAATCACATATCTTATGCCGACACAATGGACGGGCAATGTCGTAAGCGCCGCACTACCACTGAATCTACTTCGCACTTCGCTGTATCCTACACCCCTCACCCTTGCCATTTGGTCGAATCAAGTCTGGAAAGCACCAAGCATAGATGAACTCACCGATGTAAAATTTTCCACCGCTACCGACCTTGTAACAAAAAACGACCTCCTGTTTACGACGCTTGCTACGACAACGCTTGCACGGACATCATCGCTTACATTAAGCATGCCTTCACCGATGAAGGACGGTATCTATTTTAATCATTACAATGACGGCACCGAGGGTTTTTATCAGCTGGCTTTCCTGCCTTCGCAAGCGCTTGGCATCGTAATACCCAAAAAAACAGCAGTATTGTTTGATTATGACCCTACAAAAAGCTCTCTGTCTATACCCACAATGTTAGCAACGGTCAAAAGTTACCTCCGTTCATCGCTGATGCCGCGCGATTCATTCAACCTCATCTATTCCCAACTTTCGGTCAAACGGTATAGCCAAGTTTGGCTTCCAGCAGACTCGGCAACAATTGAACGAGCATTTGCCAGTTTGAGCAATAGTTTTCTTGCGATGTACAGCAACCTACCGCCGTTGTTAGAAAGTGGCATTACGTTTGTTAAAAGTAAGGGTGAGGACGGCTCCATTGTTCTCGTGGCAAATTCCGACCAAGCCTCGAACCAAATAATTGCCAATCAACTGCTGACCGATTTGCGAGCACTCACACCCAAGCTACCACCAATCCACATTGCGGACTTCACGAGCCAAAATTATTCCGGCAGCTATATCGGCGGAACATGGTATCCAGCCAATGAATATTTTTATTCGACGCTTGCCCGTTTGTCCAATGGCAGCTATAATACTATCCGCACAAGCTCTAATTTTCCATCGCTGATTGCCTCACGATTTGATGCGCTCAACGGAGTAATGACTGTTTTTGATTTTTATACAACGATGAAAAGCGGCTTTTGCTACGCACGCTACAATCTGAGTGCAGCCACTCAAGCCATTTCTGCGCCAGTTGTACAAACGGGTAAATACAATGGTACAATTCCGTTCATCGTACAGGCTTCAGGGTTGATGCAATCAAAACCATTCTCAAAAACGATTGAGCTTGGTCAAAGCACAGCTTTTTTTGGTGATACCACCAATAAAGCTATTTGGGCGGGCAATTACATTCGTTCGCTCGAAACAACAGCGCAACAGAACAACGCCACGATGCGCGAGATTGTAGATAACAGTTTGCAATATCGTGTACTTTCTCTCTACACAGCATTTCTGGCGCTTGAGCCGAATGACACTGTAAAACCTTGCACGACCTGCCGCGATGAATCAAAACTCTCGCCACAACAAACCGCTGTCAATACAACAGTTGCGCGGGACACCGCACTGCTTGCTGCCTCACCAAACCCGTTCACAACGGAAACAACACTTAGTGCGGAGCTTCCTTCTGGCACCGAATCACACACCGTTACGTTTGATATCTACAACGTTTTGGGGCAAAAGATTCGCACATTGCAGACAACCGAAAGCGGAACGGGGTCATCAAAACGGCTTTCTGCGCGATGGTTGGGGGATGATGGTTCTGGCGAAAAAGTACGAGTCGGCATCTATTTTTTTGCTGTTTCTACACCCACAAACCGCTTTATGCTAAAAATTATTAAGATAGAATAACCTCTGACACAGATAGAATCAAACGTTCAACGGCGTAAAGAACTTCATTGTATCTTTACGCCGTTCTTCTTAGCTTGCATTCTATTCACAACAAACAACCCTAACAAGCCAATACAAGTCAATTTCCAGAATGGAACGAATCACAACCTCCGAGCCTTTGCAGCTATTGCCTTCGTCGCAGCCCGCACAACCAATCCAATCCAACCAACCAAGCCGTGAACAAACACAACGTGCCGACCTCAAACGCATGAAGCGTTTCGCTACGTCTCTGTTTCTTGCCATGACAGCATTATTTGTTGCGTCTTTGTTGCTTGAGAAACAGTACGGATGGCTTTCGTTCGTGAAAGCATTCGCCGAAGCCGCAATGGTGGGCGCTCTGGCGGATTGGTTTGCTGTCACAGCATTATTCAAGCACCCGCTTGGACTACCGATACCGCATACTGCTATCATCAAAAACCAAAAAGACCGTATTGGAGAGAGTTTGGGGAATTTTGTCGAGCGGAATTTCCTCACATCAGCGATTATCGCCAGTAAATTGCAAACAATCGATATTCCGCAAAAAGCCGCCGAATGGCTTGTGGAGCCAGAGAACAGCGAACACCTTGCGGAACGCATCACAACATTTATCCCCGACGTGCTGAACGCCATGAACAACGACGACGTGCAACACTTTATTGAGCATAACTTAACCGAACGCCTCCGGGCAGTTGATATAGCACCGATTACGGGAAACTTGCTTGCAACACTCACCGCGAACAATCGTCATCAAGGTTTGCTCGACGAAGCGCTAAAACTCGCCGGACGACTGCTCGAAACAAATAAAGACATTATCCGCGAAAAAATCCGCGAAGAAAGCCCGTGGTACGTGCCGGGTTTTGTGGATGAAAAACTTTATGCGAAAATTATCGCAAAAGCTGATGAAACCTTGCGGGATATGAATAAAAATCCCGACCACGAACTCCGACGGAAGTTCCACCAAGCCACACAAGAATTCATTCAAAACCTGCGAACATCACCCGAATACCGCGAGAAAGCAGAAGCACTTAAGGAAGAGTTTTTGCAACATCCCACTGTGCAACAATATTTTTCTTCGCTTTGGACGGATGTGAAATTCCGACTTTTGGCAGATATCGAAAAGCCAGATTCATCGGTACGGGTACAGATTCAGAACGGCATTGCAAAATTTGGCGAAGGGCTATTGAACGATGAAAAAATGCGTACACGGATGAACGAATGGATGAACAACGCGATTATAAGCATCGTGGAAAGCCGCAAAAACGAGCTTGCAAGCCTGATTGCCGACACCGTAAAAAGATGGGATGGCGACACAATGTCTGACCGAATTGAACTTCAAGTCGGGCGTGATTTACAGTTTATCCGCATCAACGGTACGCTTGTGGGTGGTTTGGTCGGGTTGGTGATTTATTGTCTATCGCTTTTTTTGAGATAAATGGTAAAATAGTTTACATATCAACTATTTTTAGTTGACATATAAACTAAAATAATGTAAGTTTGTGGAGTGCGTCATACAAATGATGTTTCTCCGCAAACTTTTTTTGTTTCAAGGAATAGAATAGGTATAATTATGAAAG
>JANYIG010000219.1 GCA_025358765.1 Candidatus Kapaibacterium sp. | reverse complement strand
TGCTATTTGTTTTGTCATCGCCGCCCGCATCTTTGTATGAATCACTATCCACATATTTTGCAAGTGTTACGAGGTGCAGTTTTTCAGATTTGCCCAACGGCTCACTATTTTCGTTATTGTTGGATTTATCCTCAGCTCTATTTTTAGATTTATCTTCCGATTTACCATTATCCTTCGCGTTCGATTTTTGTGTGTCGCTTTTATCGTCTTTTCTATCGCCTTTTTTTACGGGCTGTTCCGGCTTTTCAGTGTTCAAAACAATTGAACCGTTGGCAATTCTATCTCTCATAGCATCGCGCACGCCGCCTTCGGAACGCAATCCATCAATAAACCCAAGAGCTAAGAGCGAATCCGTTGTGTAAACACCACGAGCAAGTGCCGCATTGACAGCGGCTTCATCCATCTTTCGAGTTCCGGCAACCGCTTGAACAAACGTTTTTAACCGATTTGTAAGCAATTCACGATCCTCTTGTTTTGCGGGTTCGCTGTATCCTTTGCGCGTGAACTGCTCGACAAATGATTTATATTCCTCGAACTGGAACACATAAAATTCAACACCAATTTTGTCTAACGTACCTTTCAAAAACGTCCGCGTCGTCGCAAAACCATTCATCTCTAACAGCCCTTCGGTCGGCATAAAGACGGAATCCGCCACCGACGCAAGAAAATAATCACGCTCATCGCCCGTTTCGATAAACGAATAAATAAATTTGCCCGAAGTCTTAAAATCTTCCAATGCTGCACGGATTTCGTTCGCCTTCGAAAAACCCGCTTTAAAATCACCACCCGTAAGATACATCCCCACAATATTTTTATCGTCTTTAGCGCGTTTGATAGCAATCAACACATCTAAATACGTCACTGGATTGTTGTCGCTCAAGAGAACATCAAAAAAACTCGCACTGCTGCGCTCTTCGAGGGTTCCGGCAATTTTTAGTTGAAGAACGGTTTTTTCTCTGATAACCACTGTTTTGCTTTTGAACGACGAGCCAACCGCTGCAATTAATCCCACAATCACAGCAATAAAACCAAAAATAATAACGCAAATAATCACAACCGGAATCCACCAGCGACTCCGCCGCCGTTCGGTCGGGTACGGAGGGTATTTTGGGTATTGAGGATATTGAGATTGTCCGCCGTTAGGGTTTGAGCCGATTGGTTCCATAAAGGTGCTCCAAAAAGTTGTGTGCAAACAGTGTGTACGTGAATACCAGAATGACGAATAACGCATGGCAAAGTTACATCGAAAAACATTCGGAACAAAGATTGTCAACGCTTGCAGCACAAGAAAATATCGGCAAAAGTCGTAATTTTATCCTCAATTGATGGTTTATCTGTTATTTACCCTTTTTATTTTTTTGAAATTGTTCATTGTTATGCTCAACATTTTAGTAGTCTTCATTGGTGGTGGGCTTGGTAGCGTCTCGCGTTTTTTTGTCTCCGCGGCATTTATTGCACAGTTTGGTAGTACAATACCGTTTCCTTACGCCACTTTACTCATCAATGTTGTAGGCTCCTTGCTGATAGGCGTGTTTGTACAATTGGCAAGCGACAATTTGGGATTGCTCTCGGCGGAAGGGCGATTATTTTTTGCGGTGGGTTTTTGCGGAGGATTTACAACATTTTCAACGTTTTCGTTGGAAACCTTGGCATTGCTGCAATCGGGACGGTTCGGCGCGGCTGCGGCATACATTAGTGCAAGTTTGGTATTGTGTATCGTGGGGACGGCGGCAGGCGTGGGTTTGACGAGTTGGTGGTTCAAACGAGGAATGCTTTGAGTCATGGGCGTTGGTCATTGGTCTCCTGCTGGTCTGTTCTACCACCAATTTACCAATGACCAATTTACCAATGACCAATTTACCAATGACGAACTTCTTTAGCTCTTCTTTGTGCGTGTCCAAATCTGCGAACGCCCAAGGAATGGCATTCCAAGGATATAACCTTTTACCTTCAACTTGTTATCTTTTTCGATATACATTTTTGAGGTATATTCCTTGCCACTTTCGGCATCGTAAATCGTACCCTCTTTCCATTCATCATCGCCATCAAACTTAAAACTCTTCAAAAACACTAACCCGATGATTGGCTGTGTGCGAAGCTCTTCTTTGGGATTGTTTTTATCTACTTTTGGCTTTCCATCCCGAAGCGGTTCTTTGAGTGCGGTAATTTTACCAAAATAGCGGTCGCCTTCTTTGTAAATCTCCACCGTTGCTTTGTCTTCTTCGGTGTACCACGTACCAACAACATAATCAGGGTTCACCTGCGCCCACACACGTGCAGGAATAAGCGCTGGCAACAAAAGTACGGCTGCGATGAGCATTGCTCGAATTGTACGAATCATAAACATTCCTCCTCAAAAACATGACGATAAAAAATAACGGATTTTGGCTCAATGATTTCCGTTGTTGGCTATTTTCGGTTGATATTTGATTATTAGCGTATCACGTATAACTGTTTCACCACATGCTTTGTGACGTTGTTCAGGCTTCGTAGCTCGTAAAAATACAATCCGCTTTCCAATTGCGACACGTTTAATTGCACATCCACCACGCCCGCAGGAAACAGCGCGTCGGCAAGCGTCGCAATCGGCATTCCAAGCGCGTTATAAAGCGTAAGCGTAGCGTGCATTGGTTCTACCACCCCAATCGTAATCGTTGTGAAATCCGACGCGGGATTCGGGAAATTTTGCTCCATAAAATACTGCAATGGCGCGGAACTCGTCGTCAAGCGAACTTCGGCGTTGCAGCGCGTATTCTCCGTTCGCACAAGTGGTATTCCCATGCCGGAGAGCAGGATGGATTCTTGTACGCAGAATTGCTCTACCAACAACGTGTCGAGATAATTTTTCGCTTCCAATGGCGAAAAACACACCTGAAACGACCGCGTGCCGCCGCGCGGAATTGTTGCCGGAAATTGTCCTACTGGAAGTGAAAAATACACATTACCACGCGGTGCCCACCGCTCTATCACAAATGGCTTTACGCCAATATTGCGGTATTGCAATGTGGTACAGACAAGCGACGCTATTGCTTGTGCGCCAAAAGCTCCAACGGTGTCACGTGTGGTATTCACAAGTTGCAGGGTAAATCCCTGTATAGTATCCGTCAGAACTCTTTCATTCCCCGCCGAATCCACCACGCGCAGGCTGTATATAGCATCAAGCCGAGAGTTTTGAATGATTAGAGTGCCACGCACCAACAAAGAGTTTATTATCGGCTCCAATACAAGTGTGCAATTCACAAAGTTATCGCCCAATATTACCGAACGAATACCGGACGGAAACGGCTCTGGGTCTTGCACCACGAGCGAAACGGTACGCAGCGACTTGCCGTCTCCGGTAGGACACGGGTTCAGCGTGGTAGCCACTATGGGCTTGGTCGTATCTTTGCCGGAGGTAATGGTGAGCAGCGTAAGGTCGCGTGTGCCGCACAACACCTGAGATTGAATAACCGAATTTAATAGCTGAATAGAAGCCGTTGTCTGAGAAAAAAGACGAATCGTGACCGAGCCGTTGGCGAACGCATCATATTGAATGTTCGCCGTTGTGCTTTGTCCGGGCGACAAGGCGACAAGTAAGAGCCGTTTTTCAAGGCTTACGATTGATGTTGTCGCAATCCGAATTGGATCGCTATAAGAAATGAAATTCCCTCGCACATCACCGTAAAATCGCGCATCGCCAATGCCCTGCCCGCCGCTTTGCTCCAGCGTTATGTACGTCGCTTCTGTGGTGACCCCGAAGTTTGTCAGCGTGATAGGGAATATACGGCTTCTGCCCGTTTCAATCGTCACGTTCCCCACCACTGGCTGCCCTGTATTTCCTTGCCCCTCGCCACCAACTGTTAAGCCGGGAACCACAATAGTCCTCCGTGCCACAAAACCAATGGAATCTTGCGCCACGACCGTCGTGCTGCCATCTTGATAGATATTGTTTAGCCGCACACGGAATCGCACTGAATCGGCGTACGGCGTGAATTGGTCGCGTTGTACCGTGACGTTGCCGAGCGTGGTTTGCTGGAATTCTACCGAACGAATCCGCGAATCTGTCAAAAGCGTATCATAAACAACACCGTTAAATCCAAAACACGTATCACGACCAATAATTCGCGGCGCATCCCTATCCGGTGCAATGACGCGCAACTGCCCGCCACCAATGTAGCCATATGAGTTAAGCACTCCGTAGCCATACACATAAATCGCAAACGCAGAATCTGCCTTCGCCGTGTGAACACCACCAGAAACGCCGATATTCGCAAACGAAACACCGGAATTGACAATTGGCTGAAAACGATTTGCTCCTACAAAATTGCCATCTAAACGCACCGTATTTGCCGCTGTGGTTGGTATCACCACCGTCACAAAATGCTCCGTAAAGACCTGTCGGCTCGGTACACCAAAATTCACCAAATCGTTGTCGAATGCTTGCATGTTGATGAACCGATAACTCGTGTCGTATTGCTCCCGCGTGGGGATAATCATCATAAACGGGTCACCGTCAAACTGATTTTCTTGAGAGCTGGATGTTTTTTTGTACTGCGCGACGAGAATTTGATTTGCGGATGTCACCCAAGACGGCTCGGTCAGTTTTCCTTCATAAAATGTACCTGCTTTCAGCGTTGCCACTTCACTGCCATTGATAGAAACTTTTGTGCTGTCATATGCTGCTAAAATTCGGTAAATATCTGTTCCTACGCCAAGTTCACCAGTGGTGGGGCGGCTATAGGGCGTTAAGAAGGCACTTTTACCCCACGTTTCCAATCCGGGCAATTGCTCCACAAGATGGTCGCGGGTGCTGAGTTCCAAGCGCCCCGGTCCTTTGAGTTCAAACGGAATCACCGCCCGCTGATGCCCGCCAAACACCCCAATCGGCTTTGTGGCAGTCACGCGCGAACCTGTCAAATCAGCGGTTCCGTTTTGTACAGTCACATCTGCCAGCACCAAATACGACTCACCTCGATTCAACCGCACCGTAATCGGGTTAGCCGTACGACTCCGAAACGTCGGCGCTGTGGGAACAATACGGACATCGGTATTATCCTCCGTAGCGACAATCGCAAACTCTGAAGGGGTACTATTCCCCGGACGCATTTGGTTGAAGCGGGTTCCATCGCCGTCACTGTTGTACGACATTATCATATAGTCTCTGCCAAGCGATGTTGTCGGCAACGCCAAAAACGCATCGCTCGTGAAAAATCCTTGATTCAAACCATAGACCGTTACGTCGTTTGCCGCCGTCACGTGGAAGGATTGTTGTGCAACGACCTCGCTTTGATAATTTATGTTCTGATTTTGATTATCATTAAAACTTTCCAATTCAAAACCACGAAATGGAATGCCAAACGAATATACTTGATTGGGATTTGCGATTTGAAAACCTGTGGTAAATGTTTGTCCAGACCGATTGCGGTACGTTATGGAGCCTTGCGTCGGCACATCGCAGGTGATGTAGATAGAGAGGGAATCTGAGTTTGAAGGGCGACTAGTGCTAACTTCGTGGAAATTCGGCATGTACGTTATCCAAAAATCCTTGCCTTTGCTCGTGCGATTATTCTGCGCTGATGGTTGTTGTGCTCCCATCGGCGACGCATCAAGCAATATAGCTATCATGCTCACCGACAACACGATACGGTACCAAGCCGAGGCGCGAAAAAAAGCCGGAAAAAACGTCATGGATTTGTGATGGCTATTCGGCGGAAAATAGATATTCAGAAGACGCACTACCGTCTGTTCATGCAAGATAGGAATTTTCTTCGTGCATTGTCAAGGAAAGTCTTATTTTTTCAAAGAATGAACTTTTTCTGGGTACGCACATGAATATTTTCGCTCATAGCTTCCGCGCTGTCGGCACATCATTTTTGGAAATGTTGGCTCCACGCCACTGTGAGCTTTGTGGAATATCACTTCCTTCCCATCTTGAGTATGGAACTCAAGCAATACCACCGACAAAACAACGCCGCTTTGAGTTCGTTTGTAATCGCTGTGTAGATGCGCTGCCACCCGCACCAACACCTGATGCTCTTCTGAACAGTCGGCAACAAATGTTTCCGGGTGATGCGTTAGCGCTGAACAAGATTGCAGCAATGTACAGCTTGAATTCAAGCAGTCTTTCGCAGCAGCTATTGGAGGAAAAGAACAAATCAATGTCGAAATCTGCACCAGACGTGCATCAGCTTATCTACGCGCTCAAATATCATGGTCGGAGCCGCATTGGTGTTGAATTTGGAAGAGAGCTTGGGGAATTGTTGGGCGTTCTCGGTATGACAACCTATCATGCTTGTGTTCCCGTGCCGCTTCATGCAGCCAGAGTACGCGAACGCGGCTTTAACCAAGCTGTACTGATTGCTGAGGGCATAACCTCTGTACTCCATATTCCCGTAGAAACTGCTTGGGTACATCGCTCTCACTATACACAATCGCAAACAAGCATGAATGCTGAACAGCGAAAACAAAACATGGTCAATGTGTTTGTTGCTTCCAAGAGTGTGTCGCGCTTGCGGGGCGCACGAATATTACTTGTGGATGATGTTCTCACTACTGGCTCGACACTCAACGCCTGTGCTACAGCGCTGTTGGAAGGCGGCGCTCGGAGTGTAGATGCCGCAACGCTTGTTGCCGCTTGATGTTTAACTTCAACGCTTTCCCTTGCCCCGTCGCTCCTACCGTATCACGACCAATTGTCGAACGATGTGCGTTCCGCCGCTCCGAAGTTCGTAAAAATACACGCCGTTTTCCAAACCTGACACATCCAACGTCACATCTAAAACCCCTATCGGCAAATACGCATCAATCGGTTTTGCTAAAACCTCGCCAAGCGAGTTAAAAAGTGTGAGCGTACCCTTTGCAGGCGACGACATCCCAAAGCGAATCGTAGTTAACCCCGACGAAGGATTCGGGAAATTTTGCTCCATAAAATATTGAAGCGGTGCAGTACTTGTCGTTAGGCGAACTTCCGCGTTGCAACGCGTGATTTCATCACGACTGAGCGGAGACCCCGTTCCCGTAAGCAATATCACGTCCTGCACACAGTATTTGCCGAGTTTGATTGTGTCGCGGTAATCACGTGTTTCCAATGGCGAGAAGCACACTTGAAAACTCTGCGTTCCCCCCGCCGGAATCGTCAGCGGAAATTGCGACGGCGGCAGTGAAAAATACGTATTCCCAAGCGGTGCAAGCTGCTCAATCGTAAATGGCTTCACACCGATATTCCGATATTCAATCGTGCGGCACCAAAACGCCGTAATCGTCTTCTCGCCAAAGGTTCCCAGATCATTTCGCTCTGCTGTGGAAGCTGTCAATTGAAGCGTAAAACCTTGTATCGTGTCCGTCAGCACACGCTGGTTGCCCGCAGAGTCCAGCACCCGAACGCTATAAATAGCATCTAATCTGGGATTCAGAATGGTAATGGTTCCCCGCACTAGCAAAGAATTAGCAATACCCGATACGGCTGGTTGGAGTTGTAAGGTACAATTGACGGGCGTTCCAACCAATTGAACAGCGGCAATGCCCGATGGGAACGGCTCTGCGTCTTGCACGGTGACAGCAATTGTACGATCGCAGTAATTTGGCGTGGTCGTAATCGTTGGCGCAAGTGTGTCTTTACCGGATGCAATCGTAAGCAGCATCATGTCGCGCAACAAACAAGGGTTCCCAAAACTGAGCCGGATTGTCGTAGAGCCATTTACCAACGCACTAAATCCAACCGTCACCGTCGTGCTTTGTCCGGGAAGAAGCGTCGTTGGAGGCAATGGAAACGTCGTAATGCCAGCATTTGCCGAACTTTGAGCAATAAGACTGTCGCCGAGTCGCACAAAAATTTGTCCCGTATTGGCACTGGCACTTATCGCAAACGTGGTAAGTGTCTGCGTTGTTGTCCCATAATTTGTCAATACCACCGGAAACGCACGGCTTCTGCCGGTTTCAATCGTAACAGATTGTGTTACGGGAAGCACTGCGCTTAATTGCCCTTCGGCACCAACCGTAAAACCCGGTACAAACACCGTTCTACGGGTCTCGAAGCCGATAGAATCACGTGCTACAACGGTGATGCCACCATCACGATACATATTTTGCAAGCGTACTCGAAAGCGAACGGAATCTGGATACGGCGTAAATTGGTCTCGTGTTGCCGTGATATTGCCAAATGTTGTTTGCTCAAACTCCACCGATCGAATGCCGGAATCAGTTTCCAACGAGTCATAGACCATACCGTTAAAACCAGAACAGGTGTCGCGCCCAGTAATTACGGGTGGTGTGCGGTCGGGCGCAATAACTTTCAACTTACCACCGCCGATATAGCCATATGAATTCAAATACCCATAACCATAGACATAAATGCCGAAGGCTAAGTCGGCACGGGCTGTGTGAACACCACCCGACACACGAAGGTTCGCATACGAATAGCCGGAATTAACAATCGGCTGAAAAACGCCCGCGCCCACTGGACTGTTATCGAATAATACCGAACTTGCCGTAGTTGTGGGAGCAACGATGGTCACAAAATGTTCCTCGAACACTTGTAATGAAGGGACGCTCAGAAGTGGGTCACGCACTTGAACATTGATAAAACGGTAACTTTTATCGTATTGCTCAACGGTAGGAACAATCATCATAAACGGATCGCCGTTGTAGCTGCGATTCACACTTTGATCAAACTGCGTGGTGGATGTTTTTTTGAATTGCGCCACCAAAATCTGGTCGGAAGCGGTAATCCAGCCGACCGTATTCAGAGGTGCTTCATAGATTTCACCAGCATTCAAGGTTCGTAGAAGTGCGCCATTCAGAAATATTTTTGTGGTATCATAAGCCGCCAAAACGCGGTACAAATCAGTACCAATGCCGCTTTCGCCTGTTGCAGGACGTACATATGGTGTAAGAAATGCGCTTTTGCCCCATGTTTCCAAACTAGGAAGCTGCTCCACCAAATGATCGCGGGTGAGCAGCCCGTCCGCCCGAAGCGTGGTGGACGTTGGCAAAAGCGCTCGCTGATGCCCGCCAAACACCGCCACAGGTTTTGTTGCAACCACCCGCGAACCCGTCAAATCCGTAAAACCATTTTGCGAAAAAATATCCGCCTGCACCAAATACACATCCCCACGATTAAGCCGCACTGTTTGTGGGTTTGTTGAACGGGAATTGTACGTTGGCGCACGTGGCGTGATGCGGACTTCGGTATTATCGTCCGTTGCAACCACCGCAAACTCTGATGGTGTGCTGGCATCGGGATTGGAAGCGCTCGACAGAAGCGGGTATCCATCGCTGGTGTACGACATCACGACGTATTCCTTGCCAAGAGACGTTACAGGTAACGCCAAAAAAGCGTCACTTGTGAGCCATGCTTGATTTAACCCGTAAATAGTAACATCACTCTGCGCTGTAATGCGAAACGATTGTGGCGCAACACGTTCGTTTTGCGACCGCGCAAGTGATGCGTTTTTACTATCGTTAAATCCCAATAATTCAATATCGCGCCAAAAAAACGACGTTGCATAGATTTGGTTAGGATTCGTGATTTGAAACGCTCTTGAAAACGACTGCCCGGCACTGTTTCGCCACGTAATCAAACCTTGCGTGGCAACATCGCACGTGATAAAAATAAAAAGTGAATCGTTGCTCACCAAACCAGAACTACCCCGCCCATCATGATAATTTGGCAAAAATGTGATTGCAAAATCTTTACCTTTGCTGCTCCGATTTTCATTACTTACAGTCTGCGCCAAAAGTGAATGATTGTTTTGGACAGCGCACAGAGCAAGCAGAACAAGCATCCATGCTGAAAGCTTTGCTGAAAATCTCGCGGCGACGGATGCAGAACAACCAGATTGAAGTGTCTGTGATGAGACCGAAAAAAAAGTGCGCTTCATAAAAGCATCGTGATGGTGTGAAAGAATTAGATGCGTTGTTCGTAAATTACATTCTACAGCAAAAGTATGAAAAACACACAGCGGAAACAAGAAGGTTCCTGTTTCCGCTGTGTGTGAGATGCGTAGGTTTGCATGATATTCGCTCTGATGCCTATAGAGAGCGCTTCGTCAAGCGTTTATCGAACATTTTATGCTTTTGGTTTTGCAAGCTCAATGTTTGCAACAATTTTTACGTCTTTGCTAACAACAGCGCCGCCTGTTTCAAGCAACGTGTTCCATTTCAAACCATATTCAAGACGATTAATCGTCGTTGTTGCTTTGAAACCCGCTTTGGTATTGCCATATGGGTCTTTGATAACACCACCAAAATCCACTTCCCACGTTACAGATTTTGTCACATCACGGATAGTCAAATCACCCGTGAGCGTAAATTTATCTTTGCCTGTGGCTTTGAACGATTTACCAACAAATTTTGCTTGCGGGAATTTTTCTGCGTTAAAAAAATCATCGCTTTTCAAATGACCGTCGCGCTTGTCGCTTTCCGTATTGATGCTTGCAACGTCAATCGTAAATTCAATTTGAGCGTCCGCAAATGTGTCATCTTTCGCTTTTACCGTACCCGCAAAGAGCTTAAATGCGCCTTCGGTCTCCGAAATAACCATATGCTTCACAGCAAATTTAACGTTGGAATGCGATTTGTCTAACGACCACGTGGTTTGTGCAAATGCCGGTGCGCCAAGCAGTGCTACAGCCAAAAATACCAGAACTGTTTTCATGTATAAACTCCAGAAAAATAAAAAAGAATGAACAGTGAAATTACCATTGTTAATGTACATACAAATATACGCCACAACATTTAATGTTGCAACATTTAT
>JANYIG010000187.1 GCA_025358765.1 Candidatus Kapaibacterium sp. | reverse complement strand
GCACCGCCTTTCAGTACCACAAACTCCGATTCTAACTTTTTGATATGCCGCAGCGCAACCAGATAGCTTTTGTGCGGCTGCACAAAGCCGTGCGCCCGTAAGCGTTCTTTATACACCTTCAACCCAACACGTTCACTGTATTGCTCGTCATGTTCTGTATGAACAATCACGGAGTGGTCGTCAGCTTCCACATAACAAATACTGGCAATAGGCACGGCGTAATGCTCCTGACCTTGCTGAATGTGGAGCAGTTGTCTGTTGTTGGCTGCGTTGTGTTGGTGTTTGGGTGTATGAATAAGAGGCGACGAACGTTGGTAGTGAGCAGGATTATAGCCCCGCTTTTCGGCAATAGTTCTCACCAAAGCCGATACCTCCGACCACGTAAAGGGCTTTGACAAAAATGAAACGGCTCCTGACAGCAGCGCAGCTTGGACGGTGGCTATAGTGATGTTTTCCGTCATCAACACAATATCGCTGGGCAGATGCAATGTGTTTTGGGGCGAGGTTTGTAGTCCCTCAATAAGGTCGAATCCTGTACCGTCGGGCAAATGGATGTCGGAAAGAATCAGGTCAATTCGTTCTTTAGCAAGAACGGTTTTTGCAGCGGCAAGCGTCGCGCAGCCGTCAACAATACGGGCAGCAGGGACGTAAAGCGGAAGCAATCCGCAAATGACGGAAAGCATATTGGGGTCATCTTCTATGACAAGAATTTGCATAAGGCGTTTACAATACAACGGTACAACGGAAGAGGTGTATAAAAAACTTCGGGGCAAATATCAGAACAACGTTTTGGGAAAATTCGGAGCCACCGATTGGTGTATTTATTTATAAGAAAGATATCCTGCAAGACAAGATGAGATGAGATGAGATGGCTGTGTTCCGCAACGTATGATGGAAGTACGATGGCAGAACGACAGGAATAACGGTACAAATTATTATTAAATCGCGAGGAAAAAGCGAGAAAATTTCCGTAAGCGGTAAATCTTGCGGTTGTTGATTGATACATGCCCATTTTCTTTCAACCACATCCTGCTTTCCGCACCCACCAAATTCTTTTCTTGGCAATTTCCTCTTGTTCAATGTATCTTGCCGTTCTTGCGAAAACGTTTTTAAACGTGTCCTAAGAAGCTTTCGCTCAAAGCGAAAATTTGAGTGCGTATATAATAATCCTTGTTGAACAATTGTACGGAATAGCTATGGCAGCACCAATTGAAGCCGGCTCGAAATCCAATCCACGACCCAGGAAATCGAAAGCTACAACCAAAGCTGGGGCAAAATCTGTGTTTTTCACGGACGGTCAAGATCCTGATTCCTATTCGTTGGCGAACCAGTTTGCCGAAAATATGGAATTCCGTCTTGCCAAAGACCGCAGCAATTATCGCCTAAATGATGCGTATTCGGCGCTTGCGCTGTCCATCCGCGACCGTATGATTCGTAAGTGGCTCCGCACCCAGCGCACGTACTTAGAAAAAGATGTAAAAAAAGTCTATTATCTGTCGTTAGAGTTCCTGATGGGGCGTTTACTCTCGAATACGCTTATCAATTTGCAATACGACAAGGAATGTCAGGACATCATGGAGGAAATCGGTTTTGATTTGAACCAACTCCGTGAGGTAGAAAAAGACATGGGCTTGGGCAACGGCGGCTTGGGACGGCTTGCTTCCTGCTTTCTGGATTCGATGGCAACGTGCGAATTGCCAGCGTTCGGCTATGGCATCCGCTATGAATACGGAATTTTCGACCAAGATATTGAGAACGGCTATCAAGTAGAACACCCCGACAACTGGCTTAGTTATGGCAATCCATGGGAAATTATGCGCCCCGAACTCACCTATCGGGTGCGTTTTGGTGGTAATGTGATTACGGATATTGACGTTCGTGGCAAGCTGCGCTTTGCATGGAAGAATACCGACGATGTACTCGCTGTTGCCTACGACATCCCGATTCCGGGTTACAAAAACAACACGGTGAACAACCTCCGCCTGTGGCAGGCAAAATCCACACAGGATTTTAATTTTGAGTACTTCAACAAGGGTAATTATCTTAAAGCCGTTGAGGATAAAAATCTTTCCGAAACGATATCAAAGGTGCTTTATCCAAACGACAATGTTGACCCGGGCAAGATTTTACGCCTTCAACAGCAGTTTTTCTTTATCTCGGCTACGTTGCAAGACATTATCCATCATTACAAATTAAAACACGCCGATTTTGCGAAATTTCCTGAAAAAGTGGCGATTCAACTGAATGATACGCATCCGTCGCTTGCAATCCCAGAATTGATGAGGATTTTGCTCGACGAAGAACAAATGGAGTGGGAAGAGGCGTGGGATATTACACGGAAAACTTTTGCTTACACAAACCACACCGTTCTCTCCGAAGCGCTTGAAAAATGGTCGGTGACGCTATTTGAGCAAATGCTTCCCCGCCATCTGAACATCATCTACGAAATCAATCATCGGTTCGTCGAAAAGGCGAGAGAGTTCTATAACAACGATCATCGTAAAATCGCTGCAATGTCCATCATCGAAGAGGGCGAGCCGAAGCGCATTCGTATGGCAAATCTGGCGATTATCGGCAGTCACTCGGTTAATGGGGTGGCGGCGTTGCATACACATTTGCTCAAGACCGATCTGTTTAATGATTTTTACCGTTTTGAACCAGAGAAATTTAACAATAAAACCAACGGCATCACGCAACGGCGCTGGCTCCGCGAGGCAAACCCAGGCTTATCGAATCTTGTGACGAGCAAAATCGGCGACGGATGGGTGACGGATTTGTACAAACTCAAAGGTCTTGAGAAATACAAGAACGACCCAAAATTCCAAAGCGATTGGTGGGCGGCAAAACAAGGCTGCAAAAAGCGTCTGATAGATTATATTGAATCGCGCTATGATGTAAAAATTAATCCTGATTCTATCTTCGACAGTCAAGTGAAGCGTTTTCATGAGTACAAACGCCAGCTTTTAACTCTGTTGCATGTTATCACGATGTACAACAACATCAAGGATAATCCCAATGGTGATTTTGTGCCACGCACCGTCCTCTTTGCGGGCAAAGCAGCACCCGGTTATGCGTTTGCAAAACTCGTGATAAAGCTCATTAATTCCGTGGCAGATGTGGTCAACAACGACCCTGATGTGGGCGACAAATTGAAGCTCTTGTTTTTGAAAAATTATTCGGTGTCGTTGTCGGAGAAGATTATTCCGGCATCGGATTTGTCCGAACAAGTCTCGACCGCAGGTTTTGAAGCCTCCGGTACGGGCAATATGAAATATCAGCTCAACGGCGCACTCACTATAGGCACAATGGACGGTGCAAACGTGGAAATCCGCGAAGAGGTGGGCGACGACAATATTTTCATCTTTGGTTTAGAAACCGACGACGTGGTGGAACTGAAAAACACTGGTTATGACCCATATCAATATTACCAAGAAAACAAAGATTTGAAGCGGGTTTTGGACATGATTCTTTTCAGTTTCTTCAACAAAGACGAGCCAGGTATTTTTAAGCCGATTTTCGATGCGCTTGTACACCAAGGCGACCGTTATTGCTTGCTTGCAGACTATGCGTCTTACGTGGAAACTCAGCGCAAAGTGGATGTTGCATTCCGCGACCGAACATCGTGGATTGAAAAATCTATCCTGAATACTGCACGATGCGGAAAGTTCTCCAGCGACCGTACGATTATGGAATATGCCCGTGAAATCTGGAACGTGGAGCCGGTGAAGGTTGATATTGACTAAAACATTAGATGCCTGACGAACCGCGAATGTGCGGAGGTATCAACGAATCCATCGTTTAGTCATATTCTCTTTGCACCTTTGGATTCATAATCTCAATCTTCATGAATACGACGCTTCAAACTTTAGGTTTTATCCGCGTTGCCGTGTGTTCGCCGGCACTGCGTGTCGCAGATGTAGATTACAATGTCCGCGAAATATGTGAGGCAATTGACCGTGCACAGGCGGCGGATGTGAATCTTGTCGTCTTCCCTGAGCTTTCACTTGTGGGTTATACCTGTGGCGATTTATTCTACCAACGGCTGTTGCTCGAACAGGCTTTTGTCGGTTTGCTTGCTGTCCGTGAGTACCTGCGCCAAACCTACGTGTCCAAAGAACGACCGTGTCCCGATGTGATTGTCGGAATGCCGATGAGTATTGCCGGAAAAAACTTTAACTGCGCGGTATTTCTGTCCAATGGCGAAGTAGCGGGTTTTGTGCCAAAGACGTATTTACCCGGCACAGGCGAATTTTACGAAGAGCGTTGGTTCTCGTCTGCGGCGGACGCGACGGTGGGGCAGATACTTGTTGATGGCGTGAATGTACCGTTTGGCACAGATATACTTTTTCAAGCATCGTCTATGCCGGAATATACCATTGGCATTGAACTTTGCGAAGATGTATGGGCAGTTGTTCCACCCAGTTCCGATGCGGCATTGAGTGGTGCAACGATATTGGTAAATCTTTCCGCGAGCAATGAAGTTTTGGGGAAAGCCGATTACCGCCGAGACCTCGTTAAAAGTCAGTCAGCACGGTGTTTAGCGGCATATTGTTACGCGGCGGCGGGTGCGGGCGAATCTACAACGGATCTTGTGTTTTCGGGGCATAGTATCATTGCGGAAAATGGGCGATTGTTGACGGAAACGAAGCGGTTTAGTTTCGATACGGAAATGGCGATTGCCGACGTTGATGTGCAACGTATGACCGCAGAACGGCTGAAAAATAATACCTTTGGGCTTTCTAAGCCAAGCCGCAAGTTCCGTGTCATCAATGTACATAAGCCTTCTTTATACCCTGCAAACCCCGCCGTAGCACTTCTGCGACCGCTCACAGGTTCGCCGTTTGTGCCGAAAGATGCTGCCCGCCGCTCGGAAATTTGCGAGGAAATTTTTGCGATTCAAATTACGGGGCTTGCGAAACGATTGTTACACACGGGCTGCCAGTGTGTTGTCATCGGTGTTTCGGGCGGATTAGATTCCACATTGGCACTGCTCGTTTGTGCGAAAGCATTTGATAAATTAAATTTGCCCAGAACAGGCATTATCGCAATAACAATGCCCGGATTCGGCACGACAAGCCGCACACGAGGCAATGCTGAAAAATTGGCGGAATTTTTGGGAACAACGCTCAGAATTATCCCTATAGCCGATGCTGTACGCCAGCATTTCCGCGACATTAGGCATGAAGAGAGCGTTCACGACATCACCTACGAAAATGCACAGGCGCGGGAACGTACACAAATCCTGATGGACATTGCGAATCAAACGAACGGTATTGTGCTTGGAACGGGTGATTTGTCAGAGCTTGCATTAGGTTGGTGTACGTATAATGCTGACCAAATGTCCATGTATAACGTGAACGCCAGTATTCCCAAGACCCTTGTACGCTATCTTGTGGAATGGTGTGCTGAGGCAGAATTTGTAGGTTCGGATACGGCGGCTGTACTGCATGATATTTGCGCTACGCCTGTTTCGCCGGAACTTCTGCCGCTGAAAAACGGTTCCATCCAAACGCAGGAAACCGAAAAAACGATTGGTCCGTACGAATTACATGATTTTTTCCTGTATTACACGGTTCGATTCCAGTTCACGCCTCGTAAAATCTTGTTCCTGGCGCTTACAGCATTTGCGGGAACGTACAGTGCGGACGAAATTTTGCAGTGGATGACCGTTTTTTATCGCCGATTTTTTACACAGCAATTCAAGCGTTCTGCCATGCCGGACGGTCCGAAGGTCGGAACGGTGGCGCTTTCGCCGCGTGGCGATTGGCGGATGCCGAGCGATGCCAGTTTTGCGCTCTGGATGCGAGAATTGGAGAGGCTTACACAGGAGTCATCTCCTGTTTCTTCTCCACAAACAATGGTACAAGGTTAATTTTTTTTAATTGATTTATTCGTAAATCCTAATTCAAAGAGGGGTACGCCCATTATGAGAAAAATTTCTGATTTCGTTTCTCCGAAAAATTCACGTGTTGAGTCACGTTACCGCAAAACAAAAGCTTCAGCCGGGCAATTTGTCGAAGATTATTTGGCTGGAGACGTTGATATTACCTGTGATTTCCGCGACCTGATGACGCATAAAGATGAAGTGTTCGACTACAAATTCGATGCACACCATTGGAATTTCCTGATAACTCGTTTTCTGCCGGAGATTGCCATCCATTCCAAAGCACAGGACGAGCGTATTGTGCGGTCGCATTACGATGACAACAACGACCTTTTTAGCTGGTTTTTGGGTGCGCGGATGGTTTATACGTCTGGTTTCTACAAAACGGGCGAGGAAAATCTTGAAACCGCACAAGACCAGAAAATGGACTTGATTTCACAAAAAATCGGTTTGCAAGCCGGACATTCCATGCTCGACATTGGCTGCGGTTGGGGAACGCTCGTTATGCGCTCTGCAAAGTATTACGGCGTGGATGCAACGGGAGTGACGTTGGCTGAAGACGGCGCACAGTGGGCAAATAATCAAATCCGCGAAAACGGCGTGGAAGACCGTGCTCGCATTCTTCGTATGGATTACCGCGACATTCCGCACAAACTTTATGACCGCATCACCTGTCTTGAAATGGCTGAACACGTTGGTATCAAATACTTCCAGAAGTTCATGGGGCAGATTTATGGAATGCTGAAAGATGACGGCTTGTTCTATTTGCAAATTGCGGGCTTACGTGCCAGAACGGGCTTGCTGTCTGGCTTCCATATGGAAGATTTGGTGTGGGGGCTGTTTATGAACAAGTACATCTTCTCTGGCGCGGACGCAAGTATGCCTCTGAGCTATGTTGTGAAACGCCTTGAGAACGTCGGATTCGAGATACATAGCGTCGAAAATGTGGGCATCCATTATTCCAAAACCATTGACCAATGGTATGACAATTGGATGAGCAACAAAGACAAAGTTATTGCACGGTATGGCGAGCGTACGTTCCGCATGTATCAGGTGTTTTTGGGTTGGTCGGTACGAATTGCCGCGCAAGGCAGTTCCACCTGTTTCCAAATTGTCTGCAACAAAAATCTCGATGAGTTCAACCGTAATCGCTGGATTGGTGCGGTGAATATGGGTGAGCGCGACAACGCAATCACCAATCGTTAAAATAACAAACCTTCTGTAAGAGCGTCAAATCCTGTAATCTATAGAGTTTGGCGCTCTTTTCTTTTGCCAACGTTGTGAACGTTGTGAACTATATTTCCGATTCTTATGCTCTCTAAACACCGCATTCTCAGTACCCGCGAGGAAGATCTTGTTGCACTGCGATACCAGCACAAAAAACTTCTGAAAAAAGTGCAGGCATCGAGCAAAAAATTAGACAAGCTCAAAGAGGAAATTGTCGCCTCGAACAAAGCAGCTTCTGCGGTTGTTTTAACAAAAATGCAAACAATTCAGGAACTACAGAAGTCGGTACACGAGCTTTTCGAGCGGTGTATAGCGTCCAATTTGTTTACGAAAAAGGAGCGCAAAACGCTCGAAGAGCTGAAAGCGGGGCATGAAGATACCTTTGAGGGTTTGAACTTGCCGCCGATGTCGGAGGAAGAGATGAAACGCTTTTTCCGCGAGCAGTCGGAGGAGCAGTGGAAGGAATTTTTTGCTCAGGCAGACCAGCGCTTTGCAGCAAAGGTATCGCCGGAGGAACAACGTAGTATTCGTGAGGTATTCAAGCGCCTGGCGGCAAAATTCCATCCCGACAAGGCTGCGGGCGATGCTGCATTAGAGCGCCGATTGCACAGCCTGATGCAGCGCATCAATCAGGCGTATCAGCGAGCAGATATAGCGGATTTATTGGCGATTGAAGCGGAGTTTGCGAATTTGCCAGATATTTTGGCGCAGGAACATTCAGCCATAGCCGATATTGTGGAAACGGAAATTGCTCGTATCAATCGTGAAATCGCACTTTGCGACGACCAACTCAAACGCCTGAAAGCAGAACGCACAGAGCTTCAGCGTTCACAAGAGGGCGCACTTCATAAAGATTTTCAGCAGGCGCAAAAAGTGGGACTTGACCCGATTACTGAGATTGCGAGGGATTTCGACGAATCCATCGAAGAGCTGATGTTCCAGAAAACCATGCTCGAAAAAACGCTCAAAGGCGAGATTAGCAAAAAAGAATTGATGAAGAATATTGAGGAAAATAGCCGCGATATTCCGCAAGATGAAGAAACGCTTTTGGATTTTCTCTTTGCGCTGGAAGATATGATGGCGTTTGATGCGCCACCAAAACGAGGTCAATCCTCGCGTCCGAGCAAGTCGAAGCGAAAATAACGTGAGTATTGAGTATCTTGCACTGTAATGTTCTAATTCCGCATCCAACACTTTCCAATCCAACACTAAATAGTATGTATGAATTTTTTGTCAACCACTCAATCTACGTTGTATTGTCTGTCGTGATAGTTATCTGGGCAGGCATCGCGTACTACTTGTTCCGTTTGGAGCGTACAGTTTCTAAACTCGAACAACAATCTACAAAAGATTAACAAAGGAACTATATCCATGAAATACCTCGCAAGCCTTATCCTGTCTGTGTTTTGTGCTGCAATCCTGGTTGCTCAACCGCCGCCGCCAAGCAGCACCATTACTACTAAAACCGCTGGAATGCAAAAGTATTCTGGTTTTTTTACGTTTTATTGGGATGCCAAGACCGATAAAGTCTGGCTTGAAGTGGAGCGAGACCGCCTCGATCAAGAATTTCTCTATGTTGTATCGTTGCCGCAAGGTGTTGGCTCGAACGATATCGGGCTTGACCGAGGACAGCTTTCCAACGAGCGCGTGGTGAAGTTCGAGCGGCATGGACCCAAGCTGTTGCTGGTACAACCAAATTACGCTTTTCGTGCCGTCACGGGCGACCCGCTTGAGCGCCGCGCTGTGCAAGAATCGTTCGCGCAGTCGGTATTGGCAGGTTTTCGGATTGAAGCGGAGGACGGCGGGCGAATGTTGGTGGACGCAAGCGCATTCTTGTTGCGTGATGCACACGGTGTTGTGAACGCTTTGCGCCGCACGGGACAAGGCAGTTATGCCTTTTCGGGCGAGCAATCCGCGATGTATCTGCCACGCACGAAGAGTTTTCCGCAGAATACGGAATTTGAAATTACCGCAACATTCACGGGAGAACCACAAGGACGCTTTATCCAAGACGTGACTCCCACGCCGCAGGTGGTAAGCGTTCGGGAGCATCATTCGTTTGTGCAGTTGCCGCCGCTTGGCGAACAAAATGGCGTTGCAAACGGCTTCTCGATGCGAGAATTTGACCCGCGTTCGGGTTATTTTCCCATGAGCTATATGGATTTTGCCACACCGATTAGTGAGCCGATTATCAAGCGCTTTATTACGCGCCACCGCTTGCAGAAAAAAGACCCAAACGCGGCTCGTAGCGAAGCAATAAAGCCTATTGTGTATTATTTGGATAACGGTACGCCGGAGCCAATTCGTTCCGCGCTTTTGGAGGGTGCATCGTGGTGGAATCAAGCGTTTGAGGCAGCGGGTTTTATCAATGCGTTTCAAGTGAAAGTGCTGCCAGATAGCGCCGACCCGATGGACGTGCGTTACAACCTGATTCAGTGGGTGCATCGTGCCACACGGGGTTGGTCGTACGGCTCTGCGGTGGCAGACCCGCGCACGGGTGAAATTTTGAAAGGTCATGTCACGCTTGGTTCGTTGCGGGTGCGTCAGGATTACCTGCTCGCTGAAGGCTTGCTTGCACCGCACGAAGAAGGGGTACCTGTCTTACCTGCTATGCAGCAAATGGCACTGGCACGGTTGCGGCAGCTTGCGGCGCACGAAGTTGGTCACACATTGGGATTGGCGCATAATTTTGCTGCAAGCACGTTGTTACCCCAGTCGAGTGTTGGCGGACGGGTTTCGGTGATGGATTACCCGCATCCGCTTATCAAAAAAGGTGCAGATGGAAAGATTGACTTGTCCGATGCTTACGCTCGTGGAATCGGCGAGTGGGATAAAATTTCTATTGTGTATGGCTACGGCGAATTTCCGAAAAACGGCGAAAAACAAGCATTAAAGGGCATTTTGGACGATGCTCATAAACGTGGGATGTACTTTATTACCGACGAAGATTCCCGTCCTGCTGGTGGAGCGCATCCTGCATCGCATCTGTGGGACAACGGTGCAAATGCTGTGGATGAACTGTCTCGCGTGATGAATCTCCGAAGTACGGTTTTGAGCCGTTTTGGAGAAAAAAATATCCGCACGGGTACACCGATGGCGAATTTGGATGAAATGCTTGTGCCGATGTACTTCTTGCACCGCTATCAAACAGAGGCGGCAAGCAAGGTATTGGGCGGTGTGGATTACCGCTATGCACTGCGTGGCGACGGGCAAAAAATAGCAGACATCGTAACGCCCGATGAGCAACGCAGAGCGCTCGATGCTTTGCTTTCCACGCTAAACGCCGATACACTGGCGTTGCCAGAACAGTTACTGAAGCTCATTCCGCCTCATGCGTTTGGTATTGAACGCACCCGCGAGTCGTTCAAATCGCGTACTGGTCTGACGTTCGATGCTTTTGCCGCGCCAGAAGCCGCTTCGGGTCTGACAATTGGGCTATTGTTGCATCCGGAACGTACGGCGCGGTTAGTAGAGCAGAATGCTCGGGATAAGCGCTATCCATCGCTTGGTGAAGTTGTGGATAAACTTCTTGCAGCAACGTGGAAAACGTCTGCCCTAACTAATCCGTACAAAGCAGAAGTGCAGCGCACAGTAAATGCAGTTGTGCTGAACAATCTGATGCAACACGCGCAGGATGAGGATGTAAGCGCCCAAGCGCGAGCAATCACAATGCTGAAGCTGGATGAACTCAAAACGTGGCTCGATAAACAAATCAAGACAACGAAGGACGACAACATAAAAGCTGCTTCCATGCTTGCATCCTCGCAAATTGGAGAGTTTCTGAAAACCCCAAAACAAGTAAAAATCCCCAAACCACTTGCCGTGCCGCCGGGTCAGCCGATTGGCTCTACGGACGAATGTGGTTGGTCGTTGCCTGTGTTGCCGTTAGAAAACAAGTGACATGCGGGTTTGTTTGGTGAATTGTCGTACTTTTGTTGACTGCGTGGATTCAAGCCACTATTGTTCTACTTTTTTGAGATTCAGACTATGAAACCCCGTTATATTATTGGCGGTGCTGTTGCCATTGTATTTATCGTGATTGCAGCGCTCTCGCTTGACAATAGCAAAATTGAATATACCAATCTGTCATACGCCCAAAACTCCGGTAAACGTGTGCAGGTCAAAGGCGCGTTTGTAAAGGAACAAGGCTGCACCTACGACAGTCAGGCAAATATGTTCTCCTTCACCATGCGCGACGATAACAACACCGTTATCAAAGTTATTCACAACGGTCCGAAACCCAATAACTTCGAGCTTGCGGAAAGTATCGTCGTCAAAGGGCGTGTGGAAAATGGCGTGATGATGGCTGACCATATTTTGACCAAATGCCCCTCG
Source organism: Candidatus Kapaibacterium sp. (assembly GCA_025358765.1). GTDB lineage: Bacteria > Bacteroidota > Ignavibacteria > Kapaibacteriales > UBA4661 > JANYIG01. The sequence goes on along the minus strand of JANYIG010000187.1, from coordinate 1,156 downwards.
AAGTACGAGGCGAATGGGAAAGAGCTAAAAAGCCAGAGTTAAAATCATTGTCAAATGTGAACAATCTACGAGTGTGTAAGGAATTGTGTGTAAACGCACCCCTCACCCAAACCCTCACCCGCCATGTTTCCGTGGGGGCGAGGGCTTCAAATCTTGCTCCTTCTCCCTCTGGGAGAAGGCTGGGATGAGGGTTTACACAAAATGCCGTACACTCCCCAAACGACACCTCCATTGCCGTTGTATAGATGTCTTTGCTCATCACGGCACGAAGTTCGTCCGGCGAGAGCGTTTCACAATACAACTCAATCGCCTCTTGGATGTTCGCCCGCACTTCTTCAAAGGTCGTGCCTTCGCTTTGGCAGCCACGCAGTTCCGGGCAGTATGCATAATAGCCATGCTCGTCGTGTTCGATAACGATGCTGATTTTGCCTGTCATAGTATAACCCTTACAGAATATCATGGAAAATAATGTTGCTTCAAACCTTCATCACACGCACACAATCCTTGCTCACAAACTCTCCCGCAAACGCCGCAGATAAGCCCGGCGGCGTAATAGCCTCGCCACGCGCTTCCCGTGCGGCACACGCGCCGTTGAGCGCAAGCAAAAACTCCAGCACGTCCTCCGCTTTTTTCATGCCGTAGGCGGCACGGACAGACGCGTCCAGCGCCTCTTGCGCGTCGCGCAGGGGGTGTTTGCCGGGTGTTTCTGTGCTGCGGTACAGTTCGCGCAGGCTCCAGCCGTGCTTTTCGCACAGCTCATGACGCAGCGCCCGCAACGCCACTGCCGCCTCCGCTACTGTCTGCACTTGTTTCCGCGTTGGTTCTTGCGCCCATGGAAAGGTGTCGAACACCGAATCGGAGGTGTAGCGGAAATCACCTTTGAGCGAAGAACACTTTGCCACAAACCATTCCCAATGAATGCCGCTTTGCAAGATGCCAAATGAATAATTATCGGCAAGAGGAAAGACCGCCATAGCATCATTTGGTCGAATATCCGTGCTGATAAACTCAAAAATAGGACGCTTCGTGACCCGCGCACACGCAATATAGCGCGGAAGCGGGGCAATGTGCGAGAGCATTTCATTTCTGCCGCGCCAAAATTTCCACCATTTTTTAAGATGGTTTTGTCGCGGACCAACCTCTTTACCGGACTGCT
>JANYIG010000158.1 GCA_025358765.1 Candidatus Kapaibacterium sp. | reverse complement strand
ACATTTGCGGTCGTGACCGCGCAAGTGGCAAGCGTCGTATTTGCTGGTGTGCCGTCCAGCATTGTTGCTGGCGCTGCGTTGCCAGCGTTCACCGTCACCGTCACCGACCAGTATGGGAATATGGTGGATACTCCAACCAGCGTACAGTTTGCCAACGCGGATAATAGCTCAAGCGGAACGATAAGCCTCACGCGGACGGGGCTTGGTGTGAGTACCGCCACGCAGACGGTGTTTACGCTGACCGGAAATTATACCTTGTCTGTGCCAGGGCTGACCGTCGGCAATGGGGTTACGGTCACGGGGAATGTGGCGTTTACCGTAGAACCGAATATGGTTCTTGCCCAAATTATTGGCGTAGCGGACTCTCTGACCAGTGGCGACCAACTCGGTGCATTTTCTATTAGTTTTTATGATAGCTTCCAAAACCCCATAGACTTTGGCGGCACCTCCGGCAGCGATGGTGATATTACTCTTGGATATAGCGGTACAGGTGCAGCCTCAGGCGTTAGCGGGACAATATTGGCAAAATGGGTGAGCAAAGGAATGTACCAAGCCGCCGCCTCACCGCCTTTTTTTCTTGTAGGAGCATATACCGTCACGGTCAATGGTTCTGGTTTTACGGGCGGCGTGGCAAATTTTGCTGTTAAGCCCGGCGCTCCATCATCGGTGACGATGCAGCTCTCGAATAATCCTATCCTCGTGGAAAGCCTGTTGCAGGCTGTTACCATCACCTCACGCGATGGTAGTGGTAATTTGGCAGATTTTGCTCCAGGAGTAGGCGATGCACTCACCTACACCGCAAGCGAACCCTCTTCCACCGGAACCGTAACTGCATTTACGCACGTGAGTACGGGTGTTTATACAACCGCACCCATCCTCTTTATCACTGCCAACAGCAATGATGCCGCGTTGTATCAGTTTTCTCTCTCCGGCATCCCGCAGGATAGCCTTTTGGGGCAAACGACGTTTCAAGTGGTGAACCCCCTGCCGATGCTCTTTAGCATCAATCCTTCTGTGATTATTACCGACGATTCCACAGCATCCCTTGTATTGGCTGCCAAAGCACCATCTGGTAAAGTAAAGAGAACAGGCAGTACAACGATGGCTTCCACCTCCGCTGCTTCAACAGATGAAGCAGGGGAATTGCCCGTCAGCCCCGGCAGGTTGAATGCGGATGGATTCAACGCCCCTTCGACCGTCACGCTCTATCGGAACACACCAAATCCGTTTAGTGAGATAACCACACTGCGCTATGGACTGCCGGAAGAAGCGCTTGTGGTTATAGACGCGGTGGACATAGCGGGCAGGCAGGTGGCGGAACTACAACGCGAACATAAGCCGTCGGGTGTGTATGCAGTAGAATGGAACACTCGTGGACTTCCGGCGGGTTCTTATCTGGTGCGGCTTGTGGCAATTACTGCCTCTGGCACGGTCACAACACGAGTGCTGATGGTGCAGTGCGTACGATAACACTTATTCCATATCAACATCATATTTTTACTCATATCACACAATAACCATGATGCAGTCTTTTTTTTCTCGAATACCAAGTTTGCTGGCAACGCTCCTAACAATAGCAGCGTTTGTACTATGCTGGTGTGTGGCAGTACCCGCCCACGCCCACGCTCCCCTTGCGGGCAGCCGCGCCGCAAAACCCATTGTCACAACGGGCTATATGAAATTTGCTCCCTCGAAATCACGCTTCACCAACATTACCAGCAGTGTCGTCACCGATACGCTCATGCTGTCCGGCGCGAACTTCCTGCCAAGCTCCCAAGTATCCATCAACGGTACACCGTTGGAAACATTTTTTGTCAACAGCAATACCCTCAAGGTCTATCTACCCCCGGCGTTGCTACAAATAGGCGATTACACCGTAACCGTCACCAATCCTCCGGCGGGCGGCGGCACGGCAACGCTCACACAAACATTAACAATTACAAACCCCTCGCTGAACCCGTTGGCAATGGAGTTTTCCACCACCACTCGCCATGCCTCCTATCAAGGGTGGGACGAAACACAAGACAGCATTCCGAGCGCCGCCGATTCAGGGTTTATAGCTCGCCGTTTGGCTCCTATCATCCGCCGCGAACGCTTGGATGCAAAGGTTTTTAAGGACGGTACCTGTTCGATGACCATCACCGACCTGACGAAACTCACTGATGTTATCCAAAAAGATGAGTTTTTGCACCGCAGAGTGAAGGTCACGGTTATCAATCCTATCCCAGAACCGGACTCTACTGCGCCAACGCGCCGAGCAATAGCCACCTGCTACGATTCCACGGGAACCGTCTTGTGGGCGGACACCGTTGCCGCACCGTATTTTAAGACGATGATAGATTCCCTGAAAAATGCCACCAATCCGTGTTTGGCTCCCCCACCGATGGGGCAGACGATGCCTGTTTCTATGCCCAACTTTGTTGCCAAACTGCAAGCCAGTGGCGCAAGCGTGGCGGATTTGGGTGGCGGGCGGCAGGAAGTCACGGTTTCGATGCCCGGCGGCACGTCCGCTCTGTTTATCGTGAATGTTGCTCAAAACTACATGGAATCAAGCCATGTCCTTGCTGGCGGAGCACGAACCAGCAGCACGTATTACACACCCAAACAGCCCATCGGGTGTATCCCCGAATACGCAAGCGCACGCACGGAATCGTACTCGCGGCTGGCAGGCGGGGCGCGGATGAAAAACATTTCCATCATTGATTACGAACAAACATCGGTGCAGAATTTCCTTACACCAACGAAGTAACGCAGGAACATTGCACACAAGCTCGACAAATACTATTTTATCCTTTATCATTTTTTTCTTCAATCTCTATGAACACCATCAAATATTTCCTCGTTCTGCTGCTTTTCAGCACAAGCGCATGGAGCACAAGTGCTGCGCTGGCTCAAACGCAGCCCCCACCGACTATGCCGGAACAACAATTAGCGCCTGTTTCACCCGGAGCTTTACCCAGCAGAGTGCCGTTGCATGAATCCGTACCGAACCAACAAGGCACTGCCGCCGATGCAGTAGATTCTACTGCGACGCAAGCACCAAAACAATCATCTGTTCAAGCACTCAAGACGACAAGCACCAAACCGCAGACCACCGCGACCGTGAGCGCTACAATTGCGGGCAAGGGCAAAGGCGGCATTGCGGCTGCGGGCGATAGAAGAATATTTTGGTTGCATGGGCTGAATGAAAATACTTCTACGTGGTCGCGCTATAACGACCGATTTTATAATGAACGAGTATTGGACTACACTCCAACGCTGGGCTACGCCAGCGACCTGCAGGGCGGCATACCGGGAAAAGGATATGATATCGGCATAGCCGAAGATGTTAGTTACAAGATGCTTCCGTTTGTGCCATCAGCATCGAAACTTAATAAACTTCCACAGCCGTCAAACGATAAACTGCCCATCGTTATTGGGCATAGCATGGGTGGATTAGTGGCGCGCACGATTGAACAACAACTCAGCGAGACTGGCTATGGCTCTATCTTCAAAGACAGAAAACTATTTGGTGCGATGATTACCGTCGGTACGCCCAATCAAGGCGCGGATGCCATCACATCAGTGTATGACGGCACGGCGTATAGAGTTCTCGCCAATGGAGCGTTGGAACTGTCTAATTTTGCGCGTACCGTTGGTCCCTTTTTAGCAGTGATTGGATTTTTGTTGGGAGCGATAGTCGCAGTGTTATTCCCTCTGGCTCAAATTGTCGGCAACATCATAGGAAAAATGGAAGAATTGAACACGCTCTTGTTTCAAGGATTTCAATGGAGTACCGCTTTAATAGCAGCGGGGATTGTTGGAACAATAGCAGCATTGTTCACGCCCATTGTTATATTTGGCATTGACCTTACGAAATTATTTTTACCGGTACACATTATAGAAACGCTGTTTGAAACAAAACTCCCCCTTCAATGCGCCCAAGACATGCGTCCGGGTAATCCATATTTAACAAGCCTCAACACGTTCACCAGCACCCAGAGTATAACCCCGCGCATCGGTATCTATGGCGAAGCTGATTATCACTCAGAACTCCGCCTTGCCTCCACGTTGAACTTTCAAAACGTGTATAGTTTTCCAACGGAAGCCGATGTCAAGGACGACTATCTTTTGAATCAAGTTGAACATTTTGAATCTGCCCTACGGACAACACGCGATGTTCTCGTGGGCGCTGCCGTCGTGGGCGGTATCGTCTCGTTCTTTGTGCCTGCTGTGGCTCCCGTTGCCTTCGCTGCTGGCGTGGCTGCTGCCAGCTTTGGCATCTCCGCTAATTATATTTCCTCTGGGCTGCCCAACGATTGGAAAGCCATCATCCACTCTACGAAATCCGAAACACGCTCGTACTATTACGAGGAACTCGTCTATGATTGCCCGGCGAACTACCACGGAGCGGCGTGGCATTGCCCATCGCACCTCGAAGGACACACGGGATATTATCAAGCGCCGATAGAAGCAAGTGATGACGGTTTGCTCAGCAGAGATACCCAACAGATGCCTGGCGTTGGTCCTGACTTTAATCTGAAGGCACAAGGAGCAAATCATATCACCGAGACGTATCATCAGAGTGTGAGTAGCAACCTTAATAGGATTTTTGATAGAACAGACAACAATTTTGCCTTCCGTATTCTAAGGAGAAATTAATATGAGAAATTATATTTTTCTCTTGATATTCAGCTGCATTTTTTGTGGCGTAAGTTGTTCTTGCTCAAACCCTGTTACTAATGATGGGCTCGGCGACGCACTTTGGAAAGCATCCATTGTTGACAAAGGGTATGTAGATGG
>JANYIG010000157.1 GCA_025358765.1 Candidatus Kapaibacterium sp. | reverse complement strand
CTAACACACTCGGCATCCAAACCATTTCTACCCAGCACATTAGCCACATACGATAATGCGAATATCATTGCTATTAACAACCAAGTATCATTCAACTCATCTTTTCACATTGACTATGAATCGTAGTATAGCACCCATGGTGGAGAAAAACAGAACACGCTCCCTTCTCCATTTCAGTTTATATCTGGTGATAGGATTGATAGTGTTTTATTCATCTTCGTTAGCGCAAACGCCTGCTCCGGCGGATTCAGTAGATATAACCCTTACAGGCGAAGGGTTTATGCCCACCTCGACCGTATATCTTGATGCAACCCTTATTCCAGCAAGCGCGGTAACATTCGTAAACTCAACGATGTTGCTGGTGCGAATCTCTCGCTCACAGGTTAATACCGAAGGACAATACAATATCAGTGTTCAAAATCAACCAGCAGGCGGCGGCGCGTCTGCACCACAAGTGATGACGGCAACACAATCGAAAAATGTCGTGGCAGAGTTTAGTATTATGAGTAAAAAAACCTCGTATCACGAAATAGATTCCGTTAAACTAAACGGGCGAGCGCTTTCTGTGGTGGAAACGAATAATGTTCTCGCCAGTGCATTACGATATATGACACGAACTTCCTTTACCGGAAAGGTTCTCCTTGATGGCAATATAGAAATGCGGTGTACAAACCTTCCTGTGCCAGAAGACCCGTTACCAAAGACGATGAAACTCCCACAAACGGCATACAGCGTCAAATACGTTGATATAAACACCAACGCAGGAACAGCAACGATGGTATCAGGCACCGGAAGTGTGTTGATGACAACGCCAATAAGTCAAACACCCTTCAAAGCGCTGGTGGATATGATTCCCGCAGCAGTAAAAAACAGATTGTGTGGCGATACAACGTCCATTCCCGTAGTCGTCCCTCCTTCGTCGCCAGACTCAAACCTCTATGTTAAAGCCGCATTGATGTCGGGCTTACCTACCCGCAGCCTCAATCCTGCTGGCACTCGGTATGAAATTATCGTGGATAGAAATCTTTCTTCTACCAACCCGCTTGGCAATCTCACTCTTGCTGCTGGTGTACGGCTCAAACATTATGTCAACACCGTTGCAAACAATATTTATGCTACTGTTATCGAGAAACAAGTTGCGGGTGCTTTTCAGGAAGTGTATTCGATGTTCAGAACCTATCGGGCAGATAACAGCAGCCCGCAAACGACGGTTTCTTATACGTACTACACCTCAAAAGCCGGAACACCAATGGTGCATGTGGTAGCTGAAGAGTTTGAGCTGTTTTCTTTTACCAATTATCTCAAATAAGCGCTGTTCTACCAGCCCCAGCCTTCGCTGGGATAACAATCGCGTGTGTGATTCTTTTCGCGTTCCATATTGAATTTATTGTTTACTTTTACCTTCACTCTTAGTCTTCACAAGGATATTTTGTTATGAAATTCCGTTTATTTGCATCATTTGCGCTGTTGTGCTTTCGTGTTTGCTTTGTGGACAGCGCAAGCACACAGGCACAAACAACATTAAGCATATCCATACCAAACCGCGGGGTCTATTGGCTTCACGACATAAACGAAGATATTCCTAAACAAGGTGCCGCCGCCACGACCGAATCACGGTTTTGGCAGTTGTATGCGGGTAGGGCTGGTTCGATAGCCTCCGTCCCTAACGTGAATAACTGCGGTATCACCGATGGTCTCTTTTTTACAGAGCGCTATATGCTTCCTAAACTCTTAAATTTTTATTCTGACCGCTACATACCCGATGCTACGAAATCTTTGTATGGCATTCCTGGCTTTCAGCGGTCTGTTATTGGTGGCGCAAAATCACTTTCGCAAGTAGCAGATTCCTTATCAACAGTTATGCCCATCTATACTCCGCAAGGCGGTTCGTCCCTGGCACCCATTGCCATTGCTCAAGGAGCAGGGAGTTTGATGCTTCGTGAGGTAGAACGGCTGCAAGGAACCACGCGCTTTGGGAGCGTTATTGGCATTGGCTCACCCTATACGGGCAAAGAGCTTGTGAACTCTGCTGATAACGGGGTTTTACAAGGGTTTGAAAATTATATGATTGATGAGTTAGATGCAGGACAAATTGCTTCTAATAGTCAATTTGTGGCAAATTTTTTATCGGGGGTGTTGGGTCTTGTGCCAAACTTTCTTTCTTTTGATGACGATAAGATAGAAAAAAGAGTTGGTGCTATCGTGAGTAGTATTCTTACTGGCGGCTCTATCGTCAATCTTCCCATCCCACCTTGGTCTATACAATCATACGGACAAACATTTCCCTCAGTACTCTACAGCGATTTTACTAAGTATGTCAAAGGGGCATATACTTCTCAACAACGCCCTATGTTGAGCGATATGGTTCCCGGAAGCCCGTTTTTACAAAACCTGACGACATACTCAGCAATATCTACACTGCCCGTTATTAATATTTCTGGTGAAGCTGACCAATCTTTTTTTCGTGTGAGTGCTGATGCTCGACCCAGCGCACATCCTGAAGTACGATGTCTCGGTACGGGTTCAAACGACTATAATCAAGGCATTGATTTAGCGAACTTCTTTAAGAGCTTGCAGCATCAGGAAACGGTTGCTGCTCACATCGCAATTGTAGCGGAACAAGTTTTCTTTACTGTCGTTGGTTTTTTGGTGGGTGGAGTAGATCCGTTGGGTGTGATTGGAGCAGTAAGTTCGGGATGGTCTATTGCCACCGGATGGAGGCAGCTTGACGACGAATATCGTCGTGGTGAGGAGTGGCTTGACCACGGTGCTAACAGCTATTGGGCGGTCGTTATCGGGGCGTATTCTGACATCAACGGCAGCGTTACCCGTTGGGTCAGACCACGCTGTGATGTCAATGACCCCCTTTGCGACCCCACGCCATACCAAGCTACCTTTACCTATACATTTCGTCTTCTCGAAGAGAACGACGGTATCGTTGGGCGCACCACACAGACAGCTACGCCGAATGTAGATGTACTGGTAGCAAAAGATGCCGACCATTTCGCGCAGGGGAATCATCCTGCCTCCAAAGCCACGTTTGACCTGATTTTTGATAATAATAATCCCAAATTTCGGCTTACACGAAAAAAGTAATTGAATAATGAGACATATCAAGAAAATTACGATTATGTTCATGAAATGGGCATTTCTTACCGTCATTGCTATAGCTTGTGTGAAAACGCCAACTAACAGCGACGATGGTACACCGCAATTACTCTGGTCTCTGCCGCAATCCGATGGAGCTTTGATTGAGGGCGTTTTTCCTAAATTCATCTTTGGTAATAGTGTTATATGGCACGGATGGTATAATACTCAACCAAAGATTATTGCTCGGGATAAAAATACTGGCCAAATTCAATGGCAATGGAATGATACATTTGATAGTCGGCGATTAGCAATTAATGGACAAATTTACGTAGCAAATAATATACTTTTGTTTAGAGATGGGGGTAGATTATATACGGTTGATGTCAGCAGTGGTAAAACTATCTGGCGAACAAGGGTCAATGCTGCTTTTGTCGGTGCCGATGTACAGGGTATAGGAAATACCATATTTTTTTCTGCATCCCAAGTCCAAGGATTTTCAGCCGATGCCCTAAGCGGTAATGTCCGAGAGATTCTGTCGGTGCGACCTGATAAGGGGGCTTTCCTTTGGACAGTACAACCATGCACCTATAACAATGACACATTGCTCGTTGTACCCTTTGTTATATCGCCTGCCGTAGGAAAGGACAGCGCTGCTTTTTTGCTCTTTAATATCACACAAAACAAAGTTCTCTATACCCAATCGGTCTTGGATACAACACAGTTTCAGGCGTTTTATGGAATTATTATCCAGAACAACAAAATCTTTATGGCTGAAAATAGATCAATCTTGTGTTGTGACCTTTTAACGGGTAAACAGCTTTGGCGGCAAGATTTTCCGGGTGATTTTCTTTTCTCTCACATCGCCCTTGCCGACGGCAAAATCATCGGCAACTGCGAAAACCAATATATGTATGCTCTCGACCCTGACAACGGAACAATCCTCTGGACGGAGCGTACTTCCGGCACTTCAAGCCGTCCGTTCGTTATGAACAGCGTTATCTACTTCACCGGTGGCGGTGATGGGCTGCTTCATGCGCTGGACGCTGCCACAGGCAAACATATCTGGAAACTTGAATCCCCTGACCTCAAACGCAACGGCGGCGCTTGGTTCTTTGATACTGTCACCGGAGCAGACGGCAAGATTTATGTCAGTTCGTATCTCAGTTTGTTTTGCTATAAAGCTGCCCGGTAGATTGTCCGTGCGGCTTTTGCTTTGGGCGGTCGTTATTGGGGCGTATTCTGACATCAACGGCAGCGTTACTCGTTGGGTCAGACCACGGTGTGATGTCAATGACCCCCTTTGCGACCCCACCCCATACCAAGCTACCTTTACCTATACATTTCGTCTTCTCGAAGAGAACGACGGTATCGTTGGGCGCACCGCACAGACAGCTACGAAGAGCGTACAAACGTATATCGCCAACGGGGTTGACCACTTCGCGCAGGGAAATCACCCAAACTCTAAACGTAGATTTGACGAGATTTTTAATGATTTCATTGACAAGAATTTTTATGTTACACCAAAAAACTAATCTGCATGTACAAAGTAGCACTACAGCGAGTTGCTTCGCTTTTGCTGGTGTTATGTATGATGAGTACCCTCACTTCATGTAAAACAGCAATAGCCGATTCAAACGATAACAGTAAACCAACCCTATTATGGTCTTTTTCTCTTTCTGATGGAGCTTTAATTGATGGTAGTACACTGTTTACTTAATTTTTAGGTTCAAAAAAAATCTTAACGAATACCGATAAGTATCCGATTTGCAAAGACTTCATGCTTTTCATAGTCTTTGCAAGCAACCTGTAAAATTTAAACAAACAATGTACTAGTACAC
>JANYIG010000139.1 GCA_025358765.1 Candidatus Kapaibacterium sp. | reverse complement strand
GATAAATTCCTGAAAACCGCATCAAACCTTACGCGCAAGAACCCCACTCAATCTCCCCTTATAAGGGGAGAAGCAAGACGTGAAGCGGCTTGCAGAGGGGTGATGCGCTTGAGGGTAGTCAAGGTTATCTAAACTTAAACTTTAACGACGACGGTTGTTTGTTGTTGAATTTGCCGAACAGTAAAGGCAATTTGTTTGGTTGCTGTTTGTGTGCGCTCGGCGAGCTTGCGTACTTCGTCTGCCACCACCGCAAAACCACGACCGTGGTCGCCAGCGCGAGCCGCTTCAATAGCGGCATTCAGGGCAAGCAGGTTTGTTTGGTCAGCAATTTCGTCAATCACCGACACGATTTCGCCAATTTCTGCGCTGCTTTCGCCGAGCGTATGTACTAATGAAGCCACATTGCGGGAAGCGCCTGCAATATCTTGAATCTTCAGCAAGGTTTTTTGCATGACCTCGCCGCTTTTATCCGCATTCGCACCGTTTTGAGCGGTTGCCTCTGCTGTTTGGTTGGCGTTGTAGGCATTATTTTTAATCGTCTGGAACATTTGCTCTACAGCAACCGCGACCTCGCTTGCCTGCGTGGATTGTTGGTCGGAGACCGTTGCGATTTCCGAAGCGGCGTGGCTGATTTCGACGGTGGCATCGGCAGCGTTGTGAATAGCTTCCAACACCTGTATCACCAACGAACGAACGTTCGTGACGGCTTCGGTGAAACCGTCGAACAGTGCACCTATGTCATCGTCGCGTTCAGCCTTGACAAACACGGTCAAATCACCCTCGGCAAAACGGCGCATTTCGTGAAGCAGTGTAGAAACGCTGCGTGTGAGGTATTCTTTCTGCTCGGCAATTTCTTGTGTTGCCTCCACCACTTTTTGTTCTACGCTTGCTTTTTCGGCGGCGAGTTCGTTGATGCCGTTGTTTATAGAAGCGACCATTTGATTGAATGCCGCCGCCAACGCACCAAATTCCTCGCGGGTGTTAATCTCCACCGTTGTGCGTAAATCACCATTCGTGATTGCTTCTGCCGATGTTTTTAAGCGCTGCAACGGCTTGCCGATGGCTTTGCTGCTGATGATGGCAACGATTAAGGATAACAACACAATCACCGCCACCAGCACAAACCCAAGCGTCAGGCTTTGTGCGTACTGTTCTTGTTGCTGTGCTACACTTGTGTTTACCTCTTGTTGCTGCACCCGCTCACAGATTTCGATAGCGCCCATAATTTTTTCATACACAGCATCGAACTTTTGATCGGCTTCGCTGCCAGCGCCAGTTGTACCTGTTTTTAAGCCTGCATACCGTTCCTCAGCAGCATTATGTAATACTTGTAATTGTTCCCGTACGAGAATAACGTTATTCCGAACAGTGAGGTTTTGTGCTGGTTCAATCATAATTCCTTCGGCAGTTTTACCACCCTTCAATATCAGAGTGCTGTAATCAATCCCTTGGTTCCACAGTGCGTAACATTGGTTGATTGTCTGGTCTTGGTCGCCGGACATAATTTCCTCGAACCACAAATGTCCCTGTGTGGCTTTGTTGGAGACGGTGCTGAGCAACAATTGACGTTGCTGCATTGTATCGGCAAACTCCGAAGCCGCGTGGTTGCGCGACATTCCGACAATGAGTACCATAGCAAGAGCAATGCTGCTCACCAATACAACGCCAAATCCGAAAAGCAGTTTAGCGCGAACGCTCAGGTTGGCAAAAAAAGATTTCATAGTAGACTCCGTACAAAAAAATGAAAAAATAATATGAAGAGGTTTAGCAAACTTTAGACGATGTGGAATGTCTCACTGTCCTTGACTAACGGCAAAAGATAGGCAAGTTGTTTGTCTATCACACGGCGGTTATTGCAAACGTGGCTGAGGGTGTCGAGCAACTGTTGTTTGAGCGGCATAGCGAGTAAATAGGCGTTTGCACCTTGCTTAAACACAAAATTTACCAGCGAAGGTGCAGTGTAATTGCCAATGGCGATAATCGGCACATCGGGTTGAACGTTGCGTATCTGCTTGATAATGTCTAACGAGTCATCATGGTTTAAGGCAAGGTCTGTAATGACTGCTATTGGTCTAATCTCTTGAGTGCGCTTTAGTAGTGTTTCTATGGTCGTGGCAAGAACAACGCTATCACAGTCTTTGGTGTCTAAACAATAGGTAGCCAGACCGTTTGCTACTTCAATGCGCCGTACCGCAATCACGATGGTATTGGGATAGGTTTGCGTTATTTTCATAGCTCCTGTGGAGAGTGTGGTTGGAACAGATAAACACATAGCCATTGAGAATAAGGTTATAGATGTTCGTTATTTCTACATACAAAAGTATCCTCTTGCAGAAGCGAAAACCAGTCGAGGAACTACCCGATTATTACGCTGACGAGGGATTGTAAAAACTACGTGGCACTACGAATGAAGGTTCGTAGAACTACGGAGATGATTTTGCAGCAAATAATTGATTTCCACGAAAAAGGTCGGCATATTTGTAGGACAAAACAGATACTTGCTTTTTTAAAACACGGTGCTGCATGTTTTCTCTTCGTTCTAAACTTCTGTTGCTTGTGCTGCCAAGCCTTGTGGCGATAACGGCTCTGATTGTTGGCTACGGAGCCTATACGTCTTACCAACGCTCTCAAGTGCATACCGAAGCACAACTGCAAGTGCTGGCGGTTTCATATGCAAACACAGTGAATGTGGAAATCGAGCTTGCCCTCAATGCCGCCCGTACTTTAGCACAAGCGCTCTCGGCGGTACACGTGCCGGGCAGTACGCTGCGCCTGACCCGCGGCGATGTCAACACGATGTTGCACGAGGTGCTACGACGCAACCCTTCCTTTCTGGCTGTTTATACCGCATGGGAGCCGAATGCGTTTGATGGCAAGGATGCCGCGTTTGCCGGCACAACGGGGCATGATTCCACCGGGCGTTTTTCGCCCTATTGGTCGCGGGCGGACGGCGAGATTCGGCAGGAAACCAACATCGGTTACGAAACCGAAGGAATTGGTGATTATTATCTGCTTCCCAAGCGCACCCGTCAGGAGTGCATCATTGAGCCATATATGTATCCGGTGCAAGGCAAAGAAGTGCTGATGACATCGCTTGTGGTGCCGATTGTCGTTGGAGATGAATTTTTCGGTATCTGTGCCGTTGATATTTCACTGCAGTATTTACAAGCCATTTCTGACAACGCCGATATTTTCGACCACGCGGGAACGCTGGCAATTATGAGTCACAAGGGAACATTGGTGAGTGTGTCGGCAAAACCGGAATGGCAAGCAAAACCTGCACAGACGCTCATTCCGGGGTTTAGCCCAAAGAGGTCAGGGCAGGTGCAAAAAAACGTCCGGCAAAGAGAAGTGCAGCACGTGGGAGATACACTGTACGCCTTTGCAGCCATACCGATTGGGTTCACAGCAAGCCAATGGCAAGTCTGCGTCAGCGTTCCAGAGCAGATTGTGATGTCGTCTATCAAAGCCAATACGGTGACGCAAGTGTCTATTGCTGTAGTGCTGATTGGCGTTATTATAGCAGTGGCGTGGTTTTTTTCGACGCGGCTTTTGCACGCGCTTCATGCCTTGCAAACAGCTACCGAAAGCCTTGCAGCTGGCGGGTTGGAAACATTCGTCACCATTAGAACCGATGACGAAGTTGGCATGGTTGGGCAATCGTTTAATCAGATGGCGTTCAGCATTCGTTCGATGATGCAGGAATTGATTGTCAACAATCACCTTCTTACCCAAGCGCAGCACGAACTTGACACGATGCTTCAGAAAATGACTATCGGTGTGGCAGTCAATAAAAACAATCGCTATGTATTCACTAATGAGGCGTTGCGGCGTATACTGGGTTATACAGACGAAGAATTTAAGCTCGTAGAAAATATTGCAATGTTGATTCACGAAGAAGACAGGGATATTGTGCAGACGCGGTACGAAGAGCGTCTGCTCGGCGTTCGTTCTCATTCCGAGCCAGCGGAAGTGCGGTATCGCCACAAAGATGGGCGTGGGATGTGGGTGCAAGTGTCGGGGTTGCTTATCACGTATCAGGGCGAGAGGGCGACATTGGCTTCGTTTGTGGATATTACAGAACGCAAACACGCCGAAGAGCAGCTACGACGAACACAGGAGAATCAACGAATTATTTTAGAAACGATGGGTGTAGCGGTTACAGTGAATCACGAAGCTCAATTTTTATTTGTCAACGAGGCGTGGTGCCGGATGGTGGGCTATACACGAGAAGACACGCGCTCACTGAAGGTGTACGATATGATACACCCCGACAGCAGGCTGTTCGTTGAGGGATTGAGCCATGCGCGTTTGCGAGGAGAGCAGATGCAGGGTGTCTATACGGCAAAAGTCTATCGTAAGGATGGCGATATTCTTTGGGTGGAAGTATCTGCTTTCAAAATTGATTATGAAGGAGTATTAGCCGTGATAGCCACGTTTGTGGATATTACCGAGCGCACGATAGCCATGCATCAGTTGGAAGAAGCGGTGCAGGAACAAGAAGCCTTGCTGCTGGCGTTAGAACAGCAAAAAAACGCAGCGCTGCGCTCGTTTTTGCAGGGGCAGGAAGAGGAGCGTCACCGCATCGCTCAGGATTTGCACGATGGTGTGGGGCATTTGCTTTCCATTGTAAAAATCGGATTGAGTACGTTTCAAGAACGGATTGGCGAAGCCGAGCCGGAACGTATGCAAGAGTTCGAGCAATGTATGGATCTCTTCGACAAGGCAGTACGGGAAGTCCGCGCGGTATCGCATCAGCTGATGCCGGCAACGCTTCGCAAAATGGGTTTGCAGTCGGCATTGCGCGATCTTGCCACGATACTCACGCTGTCGGCGCAGATTCAGGTGAACGTGGTACTCGACGCGCTTGAGGAACTTGACTTGCCCGATAATCGTTTGGATACGCAGATGGAAACAAGTATCTTTCGGGTGATTCAAGAGTTGGTCAATAATACACTCAAATATGCCGAAGCCACAACTATCAGCGTTCAGTTCATTAAAACAGAACGCTCGCTGATTTGCATATATGAAGACGATGGTAATGGCTTCGCTATGAGTGAGAGCGGCATTTCTAGCGGTATTGGCTTACGAAATATTCACAATCGGATAACACTGTTGGGTGGGACGGTAGAATTTGACTCTTCGTTTGGTAATGGTATGGTAGCAACTATCGAAATTCCAACTACTTCATAAGGAGACATCAATGAATCCAATCTCTCTACTTATAGCAGACGATCATAATGTTTTTGTCGAAGGACTACGTGCATTATTAGCAATGTATCCAGATTTTATCGTCATTGGTGAAGCATTTGACGGCCAAGAGGTAGTCCAAAAAGCGCTTGAGCTGAAACCAGATGTAGTATTGCTTGATATTGGAATGCCAAAACAAGACGGGATAGAAGCTGCAGCACAAATAAAAAATGGAGATACGAACATACGAATTATCATGCTCAGTATGAACAATGAGCCGGACTATATTTTGCAAGCCGTCAAAGCTGGTGCGAGCGGATACTTGCTAAAAAATGCCGTTATTTATGAAATTGCCGATGCTATCAAAAAAGTAATGGCAGGAAAACAATATTTTTCCAGTGATGTTGCGATGGTAATGATGCAAGCTCAATTGTCCGGCAAACCTTCGACAGGTCACCCCCAAGAGGAAATCCTCACGCCACGCGAAGTTGCCGTGGCACGTTTGATTGCCCAAGAACTCACCAACGCCGAGACCGCTGACCGTTTAAGTATTAGCATCCGCACGGTAGAAGCGCATCGTATGAATATCCTCCGTAAACTCAACCTCAAAAGCGTTGTTGGTCTGAGTCATTACGCTCGCGAGCAGGGGTGGATTAAGTGAAGCCCTGCCAAATCGGGCTGAAATTTCGGTGTCATTATTACAGTTAATGCTGTATTATCGGCAAAGGACAAATCTTCAAGCAGAATGCGCCCATCGTGGACGTAAACTTCTCGTGTGAGTGTACTCATAGTGGCTCTCCGTTTAGTTTTTTATGAAAAAATCCATCTCA
>JANYIG010000130.1 GCA_025358765.1 Candidatus Kapaibacterium sp. | reverse complement strand
GACGACACAATGACGGTGGTCAATGCCGATGCGATTTCGGCGAGTTTGTGACCACTACCGTTACTGTGCTACCTCTTGATTGGAGCAAAATAGTGTTGTATATTTGGTCACACACCCACAATTCACTCTTGAAAGATTCATAATGGAAGCCGTTTTAGAGCCTCTTATTCAATCGCCCAAGTTAGATTTTTACATCCGCGAACTTTCTGCCGTGCGTGAGCGCGAGGAGGTCATGCGGCGGCGTTTTCGTGCGGATGCGCCGGAAGGCGAGAAAATAGAATTTATTAACGGTCGTATTATGTATGCTATGTCTGTACGCAATAACCATGCAATGGTAACTGAACTCCTTGCGAGTTTGCTAAGTCCTTTTGTTCGTGTGCACGGTCTTGGCAGAGTCGGTATCGAAAAATGCCGCATCGCTCTTACCCGCAATGATTATGAGCCGGATGTATGCTTTTGGCGCAGCGAGATTGCAAACAGCTTCACTCCACGCCAAGCGGAATTTCCTATACCCGATTTTGTTGTCGAAATTTTGTCGGATGCAACCGCCGAGCGTGACCGTACCATCAAATTCGACGACTATGCTGCTCACGGCATCACTGAATATTGGATTATTGACCCCGACACAGAAACGCTTGAGCAGTATGCGCTTGCACCTTCAAGCGAGAGTAATGATGCGGGTAACGGAACGTACCAACTCGTGATGAAATCCACAAACGGCGTAGTGAAAAGTATTGCCGTGCAAGGCTTTGATATTCCCATTCGCGCACTGTTCGACGGTGCGGAAAATCTTGCGACAATGCGCCGCTTGCTTGCGGCGTGAAATGAGTGTTATACATAGAGTGTATTCCGAATTATCTACAGGTCTATCACATCCGCCCCAGCCGGAGTTCACCCCAGCGAAGGCTGGGATAAACTCCATCGAGTGTCCAGAAGTTGCTTGCGGTCTGGATTCCAGCCAGTTTACCCCAGCGAAGGCTGGGGCTGGAATGACATAAAAAAGTATAAAGTATTCGGAATAAACTCTAATCAAAAAAAACTGTCGGACATTGAGGAAGGCGCTTGGGCAAGAACATAATGTATCACCTGAACGGCGTGGGTGTGTTCCGTTTATTCGTAGTTACCTCTTCGTCTATCTTCCTTTTTTACCTTTTGTTTGTGTATTGTTATGAACCGATTTCACTATGTTGCGGCGTTTATGCGTACGGTTGTTGGATGGGTACTCGCTGCACTCGCACTTGCTGTACCAGTCGTCGTTCGGGCGCAGATTTTGCAAGTCACACCTGCCTTCCCAACGGTTGAAGATACCGTTACCGTCATCTACGATGCCACCCAAGGTACGGGTGGGCTGAAGGATATTTCGCCAGTGTATGCTCACACGGGTGTGATTACAAGCAAAAGCAACGACCCGGGTGATTGGAAATATGTGGTGTCACCGTGGGGCGTAGATAATCCAAAGGTGAAGATGACCTCACTCGGCAACAATCTGCACAGCATTCGGTTCCACATTCGCAGCTACTACGGCATCCCGACGGGCGAAGAAGTAAAGCAGCTTGCCTTTGTCTTCCGCAACGTGGACGGAACCCGTGAAGGCAAGAATCCGGGCGGTGCGAATATTTATTATGCCGTAAATAGTGCCGGAACGTTTGTTGCGGGGCTTGTAACGCCGCAGCCAAATGGTTCGTATCAGGTGGGCGACACGGTGCGTATTCGCGCTACTGCTTCAACGGATGCTACGCTAACGCTTTTTGATGGCGCAACCCGCCTCGCGCAGGTGACAGGGAAGGAATTGAACTATACATACATCCTCACCCCAACTATCACGGGCGCACGGAAATTGCTCTTCACGGCAGCACAAGGCGCACAAACTCTGCGGGATTCTGTGATTTTTACCGTGCGTGGAACTACACCTATTGGTGGGTTTCCTGCAGGTGTGAATCGTGATGGAATCACGGTTCTGAATGATTCAACGGTTGCGTTGATGATCTATGCGCCAAATAAGCGCTACATCTATGCTATGGGTGATTTTAACAACTGGCAGACGAACGATGCTGCGCTGATGACGCGCACACCCGACGGCGAACGTTTTTGGACGACTATCGGCGGACTTACGCCCGGCAAGGAATATGCGTTTCAGTATCTTGTGGATGGCGGCATTCGTGTTACCGACCCTTATGCAGAAAAAATCCTCGACCCCGACAACGACGGACAAATTATTCGTGACAATCGGTATCCGAATTTGCTTCCGTATCCGACGGGCAAAACCACAGGTATCGTCGGTGTGTTCCAAACCGCACGGAAGCCATATCCGTGGAAAACAACAAACTTCAAGCGGGCAAGCAATAAAGATTTGGTGATTTACGAGTTGCTCGTGCGTGATTTCACCGCGAAACAATCGCTCAAAGGCGCTATGGATTCACTGACGTACTTGAAAAATCTTGGCGTAAATTGTATTGAGCTGATGCCGGTTATGGAATATGGTGGCAATCAAAGCTGGGGTTACGATCCGGCGTTTTTTTGCGCGGTGGATAAATTTTACGGCACCGAGGATGATTTGCGTCGCTTTATTGACAGCGCTCACACGCTTGGGATGGCGGTTGTGTTGGACATGGTGTTGAACCATGCAACGGGTAATTGCCCGCTCTATCGACTGTACCCAAGCAGTAGCAATCCGTATTTCAACGCCGTTGCAACGCATCCGTTCAGCGTGTTCAACGATTTTAATCATGAGTTCGATGGCACGAAGTATTTTGTTGACCGCGTAAATTCGTTCTGGTTAGAGAAGTACAAATTTGACGGCTTCCGTTTTGATTTGTCCAAAGGGTTCACGCAGGTCAATAGTGGAAATGATGTTGCCAAATGGGGTCGCCGCGACACGACGCGGATTAAATTGCTGAAACGTATGGCAGATAAAATCTGGGTATATGACCCGACGGCATACGTGATTTTGGAGCATTTTGCGGATAATAATGAAGAAATAGAACTGTCGGACTATGGGATGATGTTGTGGGGGAATAGCAATTACAATTACAATGAAGCCACGATGGGTTATCACGGTAACGGCGGGCAAAATTCTGATTTTAATTGGATTTGGTATGGATCACGTGGTTGGCAGAAGCCGAATTTGGTGGGGTACATGGAAAGCCATGACGAAGAGCGGCTGATGTTCAAGAATGAGGCATATGGTAATGGTTCTGGTGCGTATCAAGTGAAAGACACAGCCACGGCATTGGAGCGCATAAAGATGGCGGCGGCGTTCTATTTTCCAATACCGGGCGCAAAAATGATATGGCAATTTGGTGAGCTTGGCTACGATGTTCCTATTGATTTTAATGGTCGTACGGGCAATAAGCCTTTGCATTGGGACTATGCAGCCGATCCGCGCCGCAAAGCTCTTGCCAACGTGTTCGCCGCGTTAGCAACGCTAAAAACCACACAAGACGTATTTTCAAGCTCCAACGTCAAATTGGCATTAAATGGAGCTATGAAGCGCATCAGCATAAGTTCTGCCAACAATAACGTGACGATTATTGGTAATTTTGGTGTTGAGCCAAGTACGATTGTACCAAATTTCCAAAAAACGGGTGTTTGGTACGACTTTTTCGGTCGCACAACCCGCACGGTAACGGATACTGCTGCCGAAGTGATGCTCAAACCCGGTGAATTTTATATCTATTCCACAACTGCTTTTCCTGCACCGCAACTTGGCTTGGTTGGTTCTGCACAGCAACCACCGCGTCCAACCACAACAACTGCCTCGTTTGCCTATCCCAATCCAGCACAAACGGCAGTGGAAATCAGCTATATGCTTTCGGTGGATGCTGCGGTGACGCTTGGAATCTACACAAAAATGGGTGAACACGTTGCTACGCTCGTGAGCGAACGCCAAAACGCTGGAAATTACAGCATTGTGTGGGACATGTTCAACAAAGCTGGTGCGCCCGTTGGGAGCGATATCTACATGTATCGTTTGCAAACAGGCGGCGCAACACAAAGTGGGAAAATTGTTGTAATGCGGTAATGCCGTGAACAGATTTGGTTGTACATTTGAATGGTCATGCGTTAAGGTTCTCTCAACCTTCGATGTATGGCCATTTATTGTTTATGAATTTTGAATCTCGAAACCCTGTGACCATTCTTCTCAGTCGTACCGATAATATTGGCGATGTGGTGTTGACGTTGCCGCTCGCCGGAATGCTCAAAGAGCATTTTCCGCAGTGCCGAATAGTGTTTTTGGCAGCCGCGTACACGTTGCCTGTGGTGTGCTGTTCGGAGCATATTGATGATGTCTGGAATTGGGATGAATTGCGGCAGTTGCCGGAACACGAGCAGATACAGCGACTGCAAGCGGAGCGGATAGAGTGGTGTTTTCATGTCTTTCCACGCCCCGAAATAGCGCAGTTGGTGCATCGTGCGGGTGTGCCAAATCGCGTAGGAACACGGAACAGGCTCTACCACTGGCGTACGTGCAATCACCGTGTGGCTCTAAGCCGCAAAAACTCTGTGATGCACGAAGCACAGTTGAACGCATGGTTATTGAAACCGCTTGTGGGCGAGTGTGTGTCTGCCCTTGAGGAAATACAACGCTTCTATGGTTTGACGGGGGTTCCAATATTGCCGCAAAATATTCGTGCTGTCCTTCATCCCACAAAATTTAATCTGATAATACATCCCAAATCGCAAGGTAGTGCACCGGAGTGGCAGATAGCGCATTACAAGCGACTTTTGGAGCTGCTGCCGTCGGAACGGTTTTCTGTGATTATTACGGGTACGGCAAAAGAAGGAGCGCAGATACAAGAATTTATAAACGAAGCAGTTGTGTTGGGTGTGCAGAATCTGACGGGCGCAACAACGCTAAGGGAGTTGATTGCGCTTGTTGCTGCTTCGGACGCGCTGGTAGCGGCAAGCACGGGTCCGCTTCACGTTGCCGCTGCTTTGGGAATATACGCTTTGGGGCTGTTTGCGCCTATCCGCCCGATGCACGCCGGGCGCTGGAAGCCGCTTGGGGCGAAGGCTCGAACGCTTTCGTTGGAACATGAATGCCACAAATGCACACATCAAGCAGTATGCGAGTGCATAAGCGCTGTAACACCCGAAAGCGTTGCCGCGGTACTGGTGGAATGGGAAACAATGCGTAGAACGGAGACAGAAGAATGAACCTGCAAGAGTTCCCACGTATTGTAATTGTGCAAACGGCATTTATCGGTGATGTAACGCTGGCGCTGTATTTGGCGCAGGCGGTGAAAAACGTGCATCCCGCATGTCATCTGGCGTTTATGACTACGCCTGTTGCTGCACCGCTTGTACGCTGTGCTGCGGCGGTGGATGAGGTGATTGTGTTCGACAAACGTGTGTCTCAGAACGGATTGCAAGGCATTCGTTCGGCGGCGACATTGCTTGGTGGCTACGATTGTATTCTTTCCGCGCATCGTTCGCTCAGAACATCGTTTGTCGTGCGGCTGGCAAGCCCACGTATGTCTGTTGGATTTAACAATGCTTCCGGCGCGTGGCTTTACAAGCAGCGTGTGGAGTATTTGAGTACGCTGCATGAAGCAGAGCGAGTGATGAATCTGCTCTCTGTGTTTGACGATGTGCCGCGTGAATTGTTTGTGAAAGCGCCGGAGCCTATTATCCGCCTTCATCCCATTCTATCCCCTCATCCCCCGCCTTCTCCCAAAGGGAGAAGGCGCCAGATTGAAGCCCTCTCCTTTTGGGTGAGGGAAAACCATATAAAGCCGCTTGTAGCAATCGCTCCGGGTTCGGTGTGGGCAACAAAACGCTGGTGCGAGGATTCGTTCGCCCGTGTTGCTCAAGAACTTCAAGGCAAGGGATATGCGGTTGTGCTGGTTGGCGGCAAGGACGATGCTGCGTTGTGCGAGCGGATTAGCACAGCTTCCGGCGCTCCGTCGGTAGCGGGCGCAACGACGTTGCCGGAATTGATGGCAATCCTGCGCCATGCGTCCGTGCTTGTTGGCAACGACAGTGCGCCCGTGCATCTGGCAAATTTGGTTGGGTGTTCAGTAGTTGCTCTGTTTGGTCCGACAGTACGGGAATTTGGCTTTGCACCGCGTGGCGAGCAGGACATGGTAATAGAAAACGCAGAGCTTTTTTGTCGCCCGTGTTCACCGCACGGAACGCACGAGTGCCCGCTTGGAACGCACGAGTGCATGAAGAGTATCGGCGCAGAGCGTGTGGTAGAGGCGGTGGTGGAGAGAATGACGTAAAACTATCAGCTTTCAGCTTTGCAGAGAGCGGCGTATTTCTTCGACCTTTTCTTGGGGAATAATAAGTGCCGAAGCAATTTGTTCAACGGTTAAGCCTAAGTGGAGTAAATTTGCTACACCTTCAAGCTTTCCTTCAAGCTTTCCTTCAAGTTTGCCTTCATTGCGTTGCTGATTGCCGTATTGTTGAGCGTATTGCTGCACGGCAACACTTTCGTGAATATCGTCAAATATTTCTCGTGTGTCCATCATGGCTCGTATCTCCTCAAGGGTGAGTTGTTTGTGTTTGCTCAAGTACAAACTTACAAATAAATCTCGAAAAAGTTGCTGTCGCTTTTTATCGGTTATCTCATCTATTGCGGCTCTAAGTTGCCGAACAATCACGCCGTCTTGGTGAATATCTATGGGTGTGACCGTCAGCCGCATCAGCAGCATTGCTGCCTCGTCGCCTGTTTCTGTGTTCATTGCCGCCGTCTGCTCGTCCAAATAGATTACTTTGAGCATTCCACCGATAACGAGGTCGTGCCAAGCGCCTGCGCCATTATCAATCTCCCGGGAACGCAAAAATAACACCATTTGTACGGAGTGGGCGGATGGATTTTGGAGCTTGTACAGCGCAGTTTCACTCACCATACGGTCATACATTTGCTCGTCACGGTGAAATTGGACTTCAACAATGACAACAGGTACTGATGGATCGTCAGGGACAAGAACCCCATCAATGCGGTGCGCTTTTTCTTTGAGTTCAACCGAGGTGAAACGATAGTGAGCATGCTCTGGAGCAGGCAACCCAGCAAGCTGGAGAGCAAGTTTTGGTTGTTCCTCAAAAAGGTTGTGGAAGAGAATATCGGTTTTCACAGCGGTCTGCAGTCTGAATATGGGTAATGTTGGGTAAAGCGGAATATAAAGCAAATGGACATAATGCAAACATCATCCGCCTCGAAGCTCTGCTGGCAATTCGGCTTCAATAGCGTCGTGTAGCTGTTCCATTAACCGTTTTTCGGCTGCTTTTTCAACACCATTATTAGTAATCTCTGGCGGAGGAATGGGCACGCCAATAACGACGCGAATCGTTCCGGGATAGAGACGGAACGAACCCGGACGCATAATAGAATTGCTGCCAATAATGGTGACGGGGACGAGCGGTTTGCGGGAACGCGATGCCAACATAAATGCCCCGCGTTTGAATTCGCCTAATTTTCCATTGCGCGACCGCGTACCTTCGGCAAAAACAATGGCGGAAGAGCCGCTTTGGACTGCCTCGATTGCTTTGGTGATGCTTGCCATGCTGTCGCGCGGGTTTTGCCGTTCAATGGGGATAAATGGCGAACAGCGCAGAACCCAACCAAAAAGCGGTATATGCTGCAATTCACGCTTATAGATAATGCGAATACGTGTTACCTCGCCAACTGCCACCCAGATAGCCGGAATATCGAACAAACTGGCATGGTTCGCCACAAACACGTAATTCTCGCCTCGCGCCAAATGCTCCAATCCCTCCACACAAAGCGTAATGCCCGCTATGCGGAGCGCTGTTTGAGCGAATCGGAATCCATGCTTGTAGAATAAACGAAAGGTACGTTGAGGGTCGAAAAGCCAAAATGTTATACCCATCACCGAGTAGGTAATGATGGTCAGAATCAATTGACAAAGTTGAAACAGTGTGCGAAGTGGCATTGGTATATAATTGCAATAAGGTGCAAAATCTCATGTTGACACAGGGGACAGTGTTATATGGACACACTGCAAAGATACACTTTTTGAGAATATGCTCACAAAAAAGGTATGTGTTTGGTCAAATCCGACAGCCCGCCCTGCAAGAGCAGGAAGCGGACAGCCGGAGACCGAAAAATGATTATTGTGATTATCGTTGTGTCGTCAAAAAAAGGAGTGTGTAAGGAATTTTGTGTAAACGCTCCCCTCACCCAAAGGGCGAGGGCTTCAAATCTTGCTCCTTCTCCCTCTGGGAGAAGGCTGGGATGAGGGTTTACACAAAATGCCGTACACTCCCCAAAAAAAAGTGTGAAGAGGGCGGATAAAATTGTGAAGCGAGGCTGACACTGTGAAGTAAACCTGACACTTTTTTGGGGCTGACAGGTTGGGTAAAGCGTTGGATTCTCAACGGATTTTAAATTGGCATGACCTTTGCTGATTTTCCTGCGGATAATAGCCTATACGTATGTTTTTAGGAAAAGTTTCTTGTCCAAAACCAAATAAACACGTAGCAAATACACCTCACACAAACCCACAGTATCCTTACGGCACTTATAGTGACAAACCCGAAATTCTTTGGCTACGAGGCAAAGAATTACTAAATTGAAAGATTGTTGTGTCCCGTTTCAATTCGCAGGCGCGGCATCGGTAGGTGAAGTAATTCCAAGCCTTTTGATGTTGTCGTCATATCTCAAACTAACCGTTTTTTAATTCAGTGTTTTTTCATTTTTTCAAGGAGCAGTACATGGATTTTGTACTCAACAATGGACGTAAATCGCGCACAAGCCTCTTGCTTGCTGCGTTGATGGCGTTTCTATTGTCAGCACCGATGTTTGCCCAATCTGGGTCGTCAGAAGTTAGCGGCGAAAACCGCGACTTCCGTACGGTATCGTCGGGTCGTTGGGTAGATCTTGGCACGTGGCAAGTCTATCGCGCTGGTGTGTGGATTTCTAACAATATCGCTGTCGGTATCCCCGATGCGAATAGCAACGTCTATATCGAGACGAACCACACGATTATTGCTACCCGTGCGCAGATTCAAAACGGCGGCGGCGGTAGAGATTACAACGGTAGCCAATTGCAGGCGTACATCGAAGTAAACAACCTGAACATCAACACCGCAGCGTCAATTACGACGACGTGGGGTTCGGTGGTTGGTGGGTTTTTTGTTACTGCTACTGGTGGTGACTACTACGATGGTGACCGTTTTGGTGGTGTGGTTAATGCAACGGGTCAGCAAGGTCCTGGCACGTCTGACCATGCTTGGTTTACGGGTGGTCAGAACTCCCCTGCTGGTACTCCAGGTGGTCTTAACTCTGGTGTTGACGGTAGCCAATTCACATTGATTGGCGCTTCCGGTCCTGGTGTTGATCCAATAACCGGTGGTTTCTTGGCACGTCCGCGTAACAACGAGCTTCGCGTGTACGGTAAACTCCGTTACTACGTTGGTGATGCTCTTAAAAGAGCAGATCGCAATGCAAACATTCAGGT
>JANYIG010000125.1 GCA_025358765.1 Candidatus Kapaibacterium sp. | reverse complement strand
GCGATTCATAAACGTTGTGTCAACAGGTGTACAGGCAAAATAAAAGCCCATGACCAATACGTCACGGGCTTTCCAAGTTACGAAAAAAAGTCTCGTTTCAAAAGAGCTGTTGCAAGGGCAACATTATGGTGTTGCTATCATTTGCCCACGCAGTGCGCCGCCAGCATTCAGTGTACTGTGCAAATTGCAATACCACAACCCAGCCAGAAGTTCCGTTTCCATCGTAGCATCAAGTGTTGCCGTGCCAGTGATGGAGCCAGTTGTGTTTTGTGCCGAGAAAATTGTTACCCGCACACCCGCAGTACTTGTTGCCGCCACTGGTCCGTGAAAATGTGCTAACGTTGCAATGGCGCTGTTCGTCAACGTCCACGTAAGCGTATAACTTAACGCTTTTGTTGTTTTATTATACGTTCCTACCAGTGTACCCGAACCAGTATTGGAGAGCGCTGGAACTGAATTTTCACCTTTTATAGCAACATTATAGTTGACTATGTTAGTGTCCACTACTGGGTCAGTACTTTTGCTACAACCTGCAACGAACGCCACGGCGAGGCTCATTACTACAAAAGCAGCAAGAACATTGAAAACATAAGATTTCATACAAAATACTCCAAAAAATGTGAACGGAATTGGTTAGTGAACTTCTAAAGTACGAAATAAAGTACGAAAAATTGCTTCTACTGGATTGCTCCTACGTAAACGATTCGTTTTTTATTTCGTTCCGCTTGCTGCTGGTGGTACAAGCGACGGCACGAAGATATGTGGGAAATCACCTGCTCGTGCTGTTTTGTTCAGTTCGTCCAAATCTTTGCTGAGAAATAACTGCCATTCAGCGTTATAAAGCTGGAAATTTTTAAGTTCCACAGCAAATACATCTTTTGCGCCTTGGGTCGTTTGATTATCGCTGCCTTTGGCGGTTTCGTACACGCCAGCAATAATGGAATAGAGCTTCGCACCAGTGTTGTTGCGCCCTGCAAGAATGTCGTACGAGACCTTTGCCGTTGCGTTGTGGAGCTTGTTTTCGAGCGTGTCGCACTTGGCAGCGAGTATTTTTGATGCTTTCACAAGCGCCTCTGATTTGGGGTTTTCGCCAAGAAGTTCGTTGCGTTGCTCAAGCTGTTTTTTGATAGCGCGGAGTTGGGTCACGATCCGCGTAATGCTTGAAATCGTGTCGCGCACGGCAAGCGTGAACTTCAGCGACTCGTTGATAACCTCTGGTTTTATGGTTTGGCGAGGGTCTTGCACGAGCATTGCCGTTTGCGTGACTGTTTTCCCGTCTGCCTTCAAGCGCAACGTGTATATGCCCGGAGCCGCCGTTGGACCAGTTGTTGGGTCACCGCCATCGGTGCGGGCATTTTTGATAAATTCCGCACCTTTATATGATAAATCCCAGTACGCACGGTGCAGCCCTGGCAGTACGGACAGCGTATCGTTACTGCTTTCGCTACTCTCGCCAATGGCTGCTTCTGGCTGTTCATCGGGTTTATTGCTGAGGGTGCGGACAAGTTTTCCTTGTGCGTCGAGAATCTCGATGGTTGCGGAACTCGTTTTTTGTTTCAGATAATAATGAATCGTCATCGCTGGCGGAGGGTTTGGTGCAGCGCCAAGTTGTCGTCCAGCATAGTGGTAGAACCAACGGTAGGTCGGGGAAACGGGAAGCAATGCAACAGCATCGTTCGGAGTCGAAGCTGCAAACTCACGAAGTGGTGTGATGTCGTCCAAAATCCAGAATGCCCGTCCGTGCGTTCCCACCACGAGGTCATTGTCCTTCACGGCAATGTCGTGGACTGCTACTGTTGGAAAGTTGAGTTTAAGCGGACTCCACGCCGTCCCGTCATCGGCGGAATACATTAGCCCGCGCTCCGTGCCGAGATAGAGCATTCCACGCTTTTTTGGGTCTTCGCGGACGACGTGCAGATACACATCTTGTGCGAGCTTTGTGGTCAGGCGTTTCCATGTTTTGCCGTAATCGCTGGTTTTCCAAAGGTACGGACGCATATCGTCCATTCGGTGCGCTTCTGCAACCACATACGCTGTACCCGCATCAAATCGTGATGGCTCAATCGTCGTTACTGTCCCCCATTCAGGGAAATCCACGATATTTTTTGTGACGTTCTGCCATGTCTTGCCGCCATCTTGCGTGATATTCACCAACCCGTCATCGCTGCCAACCCAGAGGAGGTCTTTTTTTACAGGTGATTCTGCTATCGCGAAAATCGTACAAAACATTTCTACGCCCGTGTTATCGCCGGTTATCGGACCTCCTGACCACTTTTGTTTCGATTTATCGTTGCGCGTAAGGTCGCCTGAAATTGCTGCCCACGAAATGCCGCCATCGGTAGTCTTGAACAGTACATTTGCACCGTGATACACAATGTTTGGATCGTGCGGGGAAAGAGCGATTGGCGCTGTCCATTGGAAACGATATTGCAAATCCTCACCACCGTGACCGGATGGATTTGTAGGATAAACGCTCATGTTCTGGATTTGTCGTGTTCGGTGGTCATAGCGCGTAATGGCACCTCCGTATTCGCCTGCATA
Organism: Candidatus Kapaibacterium sp.; assembly: GCA_025358765.1. Classification (GTDB taxonomy): domain Bacteria; phylum Bacteroidota; class Ignavibacteria; order Kapaibacteriales; family UBA4661; genus JANYIG01. The sequence goes on along the minus strand of JANYIG010000125.1, from coordinate 1,751 downwards.
CACAATATTCGGGTCAGCAGTATTGTGTGCTGTATGGCCAGCCTCGCCACCACCCACATTGAACCAGTCGTTTGGGTTGATACCGCTCACGTTCAGGGTATTACTCGGAGCGCAGTACGTTCCCCAATCCTGTGCAGCGCCGGAAACGCGGTACGGAATAGAATTATCCACCGCAACGTGATAAAATTGCATAAGAGGTAGTGCTGGGGCAAACCAGTTCGCTCCTCCGTTTGTGGAAATATCCACGCCACCGTCATTTGCAGTGATCATTCTGTTCGGATTTTTCGGATCAATCCAAACGTCGTGATGGTCACCATGATGAATGCCGCGTACGGATTGGAGTGTTTTACCACCATCTGCTGTTTTGAGCATTGGAACCTGTGGGAGCCAGACTACATCGGTATTTTGCGGATGAATTGTCATTGTAGAATAATACCAAGCACGTTGGCGCAGCGCACGAGAGTCATTCACAAGCGTCCAATTCACGCCGCCATCGTCCGAACGGAAAAGACCGCCTTTTTCATGTTCGATGAGCGCATATACACGGTTGCCGTTTGTGGGAGCTACCGCCACACCAATTTTACCGATAATTCCTTCGGGGATGCCGCTTGGCATGCCATCTGCCTTAGTGGGTGTGATTTGCTTCCACGTGTCGCCGCCGTCACGCGAAACGTATAGCCCGCTGCCCGCGCCACCACTCGTCATCTGCCACGGGCGGCGCAGCGCTTGCCACATTCCGGCAAAAAGAATATTTGGGTTCGTTGGGTCGAAACATATGTCCGAAGCACCTGTTTCCGGGTTCTTGGAAAGAATTTGCTGCCACGTTTTGCCGCCGTCTGTTGTACGATACACGCCTCGTTCTTTGTTCGGACCAAAGGCATGACCAAGCACGGCGGCAAACGCCACATTTGGGTTTGTCGGGTGAACGATCATCGTGCCGATTTGCCCTTCTTGTTTCCAAACATGGCTCCACGTCTTGCCTGCGTCGGTGGATTTGTAGATACCATTACCCGCAGCAGCATTGCCCCGCACGTTCGCCTCGCCGGAGCCAACGTACACCACATTCGGGTCGCTCGGAGCCACTGCAATCGCGCCGATGGAAGAAATTGGCTGGTCGTCGAAGATAGGCTGCCAACGAAAGCCGCCATCACTCGATTTCCAGACACCACCGGATGCCGTTGCCGCGTAGTACGTAAGCGGGTCGCCCGCCACGCCACACGCACGGGAAACGCGCCCGCCGCCGGCAGGACCGATATTACGGAATTTCAAGTTTTTGAAGCGCGAAGAATCACGCGGCGGAAGGTCTTGAGCGGGAAGTACGACAGCGCCCGTAAACAAGCAACAGAACGCTATGGAAAGCATAAAAGAGCAACGTATATTCATAGCTGTAGGAAGCAATGTGAAAGAAAATGGAGTAACGGCGAAGAGATTGTGAATATACTACATTTGGGGGCAAAAAAAAATTCAACCGCAAGAAACGGATAGATATTGGCGTGCGCCACCCGTAATTTTGCCATTGTAACGTTACATCGCTCTATTTCACTATTTCATTGACAAATATTTTGTAGTGGAGAAACGGTCATGAATATCCAACGCGAAATCACGCTCACCGTCCGCGAAACCATTCATCTAAACAGCGATGAATGTTGGAGCGCTGTACAAACCAAAGATAAACGGTTTGATGGCATCTTATTTTTTGGCGTAAAAACGACGGGCATTTACTGTCGTCCATCGTGTTCGGCGCGAACGCC
>JANYIG010000112.1 GCA_025358765.1 Candidatus Kapaibacterium sp. | reverse complement strand
GTCTGCCGAAAGCGTTGTCCATTGCTGTGATTGTTGTTGTGCTGCACTGAGCACCTGCACCTGTGAGCCATCAAAGCCAACAACACCATTCAACGTAAAACCTGAACCAAAAAGCGTAACGCGAGCCGGAACATTTGCCGTCACGCTCGTAGGCGAAAGCGAACTTAAACTTGGTTGTGGGTTAAACACCGTGATGCTGAGAATATTGGACGCGCCCGGCACAGCCGGAGCGATATTGAGCGCTTGCACTTCTATCACTGCCGCTGCCTCAAGCGACGGCATCGTCAATGTTATTTGTGTGGAGCTCCCATAGACGGCAGACCGCGTGACCCATGGTAATCCGCTCGCGCTGCCACCGATGCGATATTGTACCAGCACACCGGGTTTGAACGCCGAACCGTTGAGCGTAAAGGTTTGTACTCCCGCTGAAACAGGAGCCGTCACCGTCGTCGGGCTTACGGACGTGAGCGTTGGTTGTGGGTTCACCACTTGGAACGTCAGCGCTGGGCTTGCAATGCCCGTGCCTTGCACGGGAGCGGGGTTCCGGATGCTGAACGAATACCCACCGGTTGCAAGCGCGAACGTGGTTGAAGCCGTGAGCGTACCGCTCGCCACCACACCGTTTGTGGCGGTGCCAGCAAGCGTTGCCGGAAGCTCCAGCATTGTAGCGCCGTCACTCGTGCGTTGCACCAACATCGTCGCGCCCTGCACAAGTTGTGCGCCCGTGAGCGTTATGACGAGCGGTGTTTCTGCGGGCACGGCAGAAAGCGTAAACGGTGTACCTGATGGTGTACCCGCTTGCACGCCAGCGCTTGGAGCCACGCTTGCGCCAGCAATAGTTGGCTGCGGGTTATTGACCGTGAGCGTGAGATTCTGTGCGCTTGCCCCGCCACCGCTTGTGCCGTTGGGCGTAGGGTTCAGCACCTGGAGCTGATAGATGCCCGGAGCCGAGAGTACGCTCGAAAGCGCGGCAGCGCTTGCCACAAGCTGTGTGGGGATAGCCGGATTAAACGTGGTGGCAACGTTTGTCCACGTTTGCGATCCTTGCGCGCGGATTTGAATAACCGAATTTGCAGGGTCGTTGGCGGTTGCCGTTCCCACAAACCCCGTACCCGTGAGTGTTATGGCTGCAAGTGCGCCAAGCGACGTTGCCGGAAGGCTTGAAGTCGTGATGATTGGTTGAGGATTGTTGACCACGAGCGCCCGCTCGAACGAATAGCCACCATCACCAAGTTGCGGGAATGCGGCGGGTGTAAACAGACGCACCGTATAATCATATCCCCCAAACGGGATGTCGGCTGCTACCAACAGTGCCGTTAGTTGGCTTGCATTGACGAACGTCGTAGCGACCGCTGTAAATGTCCCGGTAAGTCCGCGACGAATCTCCACGCGCGTACCCTGGACAAATCCGCTGCCCGTCAACGGTAGTGCCACCGACGCACCTGCTGTTATGCTACTTGGAATCGCATGTAATACAGGTTGTGGATTTTGCACCGCCAGCGTGACGGTATTGGCAATGCCCGTCGTGGGTGAAGGATTGTTGACGGTGATGGAATATGTTCCGGCAAACGTGGGCGTAAACGAAAACGTGACCGTTTGTGTTTGGGTGTTGATGACGGGCGCGGGCGAAAGCGTCACGGGGCTACTGTTTGGCGCGGTGACAACAACCTGCGAACCAGCAATAAACCCGGAACCCGAAAGCGTGACCGCCACTGCTTGATTGATAAACGCTGGCGTGGGTTGCGTGGTTACGGTTGCGTTCAGCACGGGGGTAGGGTAATTCACTACAAACGTCCGTGTGGTAGAACTACCGCCACCCGGCGCGGGGTTGGTCACCGTCACCGAATACGTGCCGGCAAGCGTTGGGGTGAAGCTCAACGTAACGGTTTGTGTTTGGGTGTTGATGCTTGGTATAACCGCAACCGAACCGCTGTTGGGGTTGGTGAGCGCCACTTGTGAACCCGCAATAAACCCGGAACCCGTCAGCGTGACTGTCACCGATTGATTGATGAGCGGTGGCGCGGGTTGCGTCACGGCGGTGTTTAGCACGGGGGTAGGGTTTGCTGCTTGTGTGACGGTCAACGGCAGACGAGTGACCGATTGAACGCTGCCTTCAAGAACTGGATTTTGCACGCCCACCTGGTACACGGTTGTCGAGGCGGGGGACGGTGCGGTGAACGTAACGGTGAGCGTTGTCCCATTATTGCTGACAACATTGGACGCGCCCGGTGTCACCACGGGTTGACCATTGTTGTATAACTGTGCGTAGGCTCCCGGCAGAAAATTACTCCCCGTCAACACCATCGTCACCGACTGTCCAGCGCTTACGGTTGCTGGAGACGGGGTGGTGATTGCCGTCAGCACGGGTGTATAATTGGGTGCAACAACCGTAAGAAGCACCTCATCGGAGATGGGTGTCGGTGGGAGAGGTTCTACTTCCATAGAGTTATATATCCGCACGGCATATACCCCTACAACGCTCGTAATACCCACTGGCACAACCACAGTCATTTGTGTTCCTGCGGGTGTGATGCTCAGAATGTGCATTTTTTGCCATGCACCTGCTTGGAGTTGGGGGCGGATTTCTGCTTGGGCACCGCTTGTGTAGCCAAAACCACTACCATTGATGATGAGCGTGTCACCGGTGGTGGTGTTTTGCAGTACACTCGCTGGAGAAAACGTGCCGATAACGGGTGTTGGTGGAATGATCGAACCTCCACCACCGCTACCGCCACCACCTTGCGTATTGCAAGAACCGCTATAACTCAATTCCGGTGGACACCAACCAACATAATCATTCGCATTATCGCCTGCTCCTGTGATTTGTCCGTCATTTTTTGCAACCGATCCATTGCCTCGTTCTTGTTCCAGCCCTACGCGCAGTGTTGTGCCCATAATCACGAGGCTTGTTGCTTTGGGCGTAGGCGTAAGTGTATGTCCCCAATGTGCGCCATAATCCCGTGACCATGCCATACCACGCGGTGTGGAGGCAAATAGATATTGGCTGCTGCCCGTGATGGCATCAATGCCACTCTCGCCGAGAGCGCTTGGCGCAAGTGTGCGTGCGGTAGCACCCGTTGAATACACCATCGTCCATGTTTGTCCGTTATCCTTTGAGCGCCAGAGTTTCCCCGCCACCGAGCCGACAAACCACGCCGCACCGGAGGCTGCTACGCCCGAAGGTACTGCTTGAGCATACACCGCTCGACACAAAGCACCTTCACCTGCAATCGCCATCTTCGTCCACGTGTTTCCACTGTTGACAGAGCGCCACAAACCTTCGCTCCATAAGTTTACGACCACCACAGTGCCGAACACGGTGATTCCGCGTACTTGATTATTGTCGGCTGTATTGTCCACGTTCACCAGCGCCCATGTTTTTCCGTCGTCCGCCGAACGATACACACCTTTTTCGGTGGCGGCAAAAAACACTGCATTTGCGCCCGAACCCACAAGTTCAAGGTCGAACACCGTTTTGTTCACCAACACCCCGCGTTGGTTTGCTGAGGTGGTTTCGACGTTCGCCCACGTCGTGCCGCCATCAGCAGAACGATAGACCCCATTGGCAGTACCAAGCAGTACCGTTGAACGACCGCTGACCGTGCGAACTTTGACGGCATAAATGCTCGCGCTCGCATTTTTGAGTTTTGTGTCCACCGTTATTGCCGTCCACGCGCCCGTTCCCGTGCGACGATACAACCCGTTGTCTGTTGCGGCAAAAGTCACCGAAGCGGCGCTGGTGCCGGTGGTGGCAAATGCCCACACCGTACGACCGGGCAGGTCACTGGCGATCGGTTGGATAAAACGTTCTTGGGAAAGCAATGCTGACGGCACAAGGCTACCGCAGAGTGCGAGTAAGAAAATAACGGGAAGGATGGACGAAGAGAGCCGCAAAACCGCACGGGTGAACAAACGCATAGGGAATCTTTCGAGGGTGAAAAAATGGATATTGATTGAATGCTGATTGAGTTCTGATTTCAGTTGTAATGATTCTTTGGTATTTTTCTGACAAGAAGCGCTGTAACGCTTCTTGCAAAATTCCGTTCTTGGTTGTAGATTTATCAGTGCCGCTACGGATACAACAATGTCCGTTTAGCGCTCGTAAAGAGCAGAGAGTCATGGTTCAAGCAACAAGGAGCAATCCTTGTGACTTGGTTTCTGTTCCCTGTTTCTTGTCGTAGAGCCTCGTAGATTCTTTGGTCGCCAAACGTTGGGAATCTGCGGGGTTTTTGTTTTGTTTTGTCTGCTTGTTATCCTACATTCTCTTTCCTACATTCTCTGCGACACGGACGCTTTGCGTCAGTACGTCCACTATTTCTTCGAGCGATTCCCCTATCTGCAAGCCAACGGCGGCGCGGTTCACGAATACCTGACTGTGGGGAACGATTTTTCTGCGCTCGCTGTCGCC
>JANYIG010000003.1 GCA_025358765.1 Candidatus Kapaibacterium sp. | reverse complement strand
TTGCCATTTGCATCACGCTGCCAAACACCGCCAAAAAACTGCCCAATCGGTGAGCCGGCAACTGCTGCGCTTTGTGGGTTACCGAAGCCGCCCAAAAATACACTTTGCACACCCGGAGCTAGTCGCACAACGGTGTTGCGAATCCGGCTGAAGTTCAGCGTAAAATCGAGCGAGAAATCTTGCGTTTTCACGGCGTTCACGTTCAAAACAACCTCAACGCCTTTGTTTTCCATCAGCCCTGCATTCAAAAGCTGAAAGTTATACCCCGTCGAAGCCGCTGTTGGTACGGCAAATATTTGCCCGTCGCGCGAGTCGTTGAAGTACGAAACATCGAGGGCTACTTTGCCACCAAAAAAACGCAAGTCCGTCCCAATCTCCCAGCCAGTGGTTTTTTCGGGTGATAATTTAGGGTTGCCGAGCGTATTACTCCGAGAAAAACCCGGTGTGCCGTTAAATGGAAACGCATACCCCGCCGTCCACCCGTCAGCATTGATGGTGCGTGCAGCCGTCGTCAGCACAGCATAGACTGGCGCATCTTTACCCACAACCGCATAATTCGCGCGGAGTTTGCCGAACGAAAGAATTTCGTTGTCCGTTAGCCCCAACGCTTCAGTAACAACCAATCCGAGATTAACCGAAGGATAGAAAAATGTGTTGTTTTGGACGGGAAGCGAAGTTGACCACTCGTTTCGCATGGTTGCGCCGAGAAAGAGCCAGTTTTTATACTCAATTTTTGCATCGGCATACACAGCCGCCGTGCGCTTGCGCTGCGTTGTGATAAAGTTTGTCACCGTTGCAGCATTGGATAAATCTTGGAACCCAACGATAGTCAAACCATCACCTCGTGCGTAGGTGTTTTCATACGTCGTACTGAAAAGATTTCCACCCACCACGAGCGATCCTTTAAAATCGTCGCTAAATTCCTTATTCATCGTCACGATAAGGTCGGACGTGATGTCGTTTTGGAAATGTTGATCTTCCACCACCTGCCCTGCGGGCCAGCCGTTGGAACCGATGGCTGCGTACTGTTTGCGACGGTCTATGTAAAGGTCTGTGCCTGCGCGATACATCACACTAATCCAGTCTGCGGGCGTATAATCCACCTGAGCATTAGCAATAATGCGATCGGTACGGTCGGTGTGGGGAATATTATTCACGACCCAATACGGATTATCAAATCCCGCCGTGCCGCGATAGGTGCGCTGGTTGCCGGCTTGTGGTCCGTCCACAAACTGATACGCATCCAGATTTGCCTTATCTCCGGTGGGACCGCCGTTGGCGTTGTCGAACGTTATCGGTGTGCGCGTCAAACCCAACATTACGCCGGAAGTATTGGAACCCTGCTGGATTCTACGACCGCCGGAATTGGTATAAGCAAGTGAACCGGTCAATTTAAAGTCTGGAGAGAGTTTGTAATCGCCGTTCAAACGAAGATTGGTGCGGGAAAACTCATTGCCCGGGACAACGCCTGTGGAATTGAGGTTCGCCACAGAAAAAAAGTATGTTCCCAAACTCGTTCCGCCAGAAATACTGAGGGAGTTGTTCACCGTCAGCCCCGTGCGGAAAAAGGTATTCAAGTTATCATACGGTGTAACGGGCGTTGCACCAGCAGGAGCGCCAGTTTGTCCAATGAGCGTACCGCCTTTGTCCCACAAATTCGGACGGCTCGGGTCGCGGCGGAGCGTGTCAATCAACGCACCCCACGAACGCGCCCGCCGCGCTGCGCTTGCGTCGTCCGGCATAGATGCCCGCCCGCCCAAACCTTGCGAAAATTTATTTTGAAGCTCCGGCAGTTTGTTTACTTGGTCAAAACCAATGGAAGAATTAAACGTAACATTAACTTTGCTGCCGTCCGCCGAACTGCCCCGTTTTGTGGTGATGATAATTGCACCGCTCGCGGCACGAATACCATACAGTGCTGTTGCAGCCGGACCTTTCAGAATTGACATTGAGGCAATATCGTCAGGATTGATGTCAATGGCGCGATTCGAGGCTGCAACACCGCCAGTATTGCCGTAAGCGGGGTCAAGCGCAGCGGTATTTTGTTCGCTGTTATCAATCGGAATACCGTCAATAACAAACAGCGGGCTGTTCGTACCTGTTATCGAGGAAGCACCACGAATCTGGATGGAAGCACCCGCGCCCGCCATACCAGAAGAGCTAACCACCTGCACCCCTGCCGCTTTGGAGGCAAGACCGTTGATAATACTGGTCTCGCGGGATTGGGCGATTTCACTACCCTTTACCTCTTGCACCGCATAACCAAGCCCTTTTTTCTTCTGTTCAATACCAATGGAAGTCACAACGATTTCTTCCAACTTCAGCACATCTTCTTTTAACGTCACATCAACCACATCCGCAATCGACTTTTCTTGAGCCTTCATGCCAATGTACTCGAACAAGAGTGTTTTTGCGCCATCGGGGGCAACAACGCTATACGTACCATCTTTTTTGGAAAATGCTCCGGCGCGTGTACCCTTCACGAGCACCTTTACACCATTGAGTGGGCGAGCATTATCGTCGGTAACTTTTCCGGTCACGGTGCGTGTACCTTGCGCGAGGACGTTCACAGCAGAGGCTCCACAGACAAGAGCGATGAGGAGCAATGCTCGCATTGTTCTTGTGGGCACTTTGTTGAGCGCTCTTTGAAACATACTCCACGCGGGAAAAGCACGGATATTAGGAAGATGCTGGGTAGCAAATGTATTCATACTGAACTCCTGAATAAAATGGATGAAACAGGGGAGCCGTAACCGAAGGATAACATATCCTTCATTACGGTAGGAGTTCAATATTAGAGCGGAAATGGGGATTTATCAATACCCCAAACGGGTCAATTTTCGGGCTTGCAGAGAAGGTAAAATCTGGGAAATGGAGAAATACAGGAGTGTAAAAGTGGGGAGATTACACCAATCGGTCACGGAGCGCTTTGGCAACAGCTTCCGATTTGGAGTGGACTTCGAGTTTGCGGTAAATGCTTTTGATGTGGCGACGCACAGTCTCTTCGCTGATGAAAAGTTTTTCTGCTATCATCTTGTAGCTATGGCTTACGCAAAGATGGTTCAAAACGTCCATTTCGCGGGGCGAAAGTGTACTATCAGTTTTTCTTTTGAACGAACTGACCACCATCCGCGCTATCTGCGTACTCATGGGTGCCCCGCCACCATGAATTTCCTTGATGGCTTCTAACAAGCGGGCTGGCGTTGTATCCTTAATCAAATATCCACACGCTCCGGCGCAGAGCGATTCAAACACATAATTATCGTTTTCATGGGCTGTCAGCACGATAATATCTATGTTTGGCACACGCAATTTGATAATTTTAATCCCCTCAATGCCCGACATGCCCGGCAAACCAATATCCATTAAGAGGACATCGGGCGTATGCCGCTCGATATCAGCAATAGCAGAAGCACATTCGCCGTAATGGTGCGAACACACGAACCCGTTCGTGCCATTGATAAGGATTGCCAAACTCTGGCGTATATCTTCGTCGTCTTCAACAATGCTAACAGTGATCATGGTTGGTGATGTAGTCATGGATGGATGGTCTGACGTAATGCGTCAGACGACAAAGTACCACAGTTTTTTCTCGGAACCAATGACCCAAACGGGTCATTTTTTGGAAAAATGTATTGTCGTGCCTTGCCCTTCGGTAGAAATAATTTTCAACAATCCTTGTGCACGTTTAGCACGTTCGTGCATACTGAGCAACCCTTGCCCAAGTAAATAACCATTTGACGCTTTAAGTCCATTGAGTCCATACCCATCAAGCATGAACCCTTTGCCATCGTCAGAGAGCGTAATTTCGATAGCATCATTCTCGTGAACGACGATCGAAAACGTAGCCGTGTGGCACTCAGAGTGTTTAAGAATATTATTCATCGCCTCTTTGAAAAGTAGCGTAGTATGACGACGTTCATCCATCGAAAATCGAATACGTTCAAGTTCATGCGTTACACCTACAACGTGGAATGCAATACCCGTTTTATCAAAAAAGTCGTCCCCAAAATCTTTCAAACGAATGGCAATCTCATACAGCGAATCTTTTTCTGGATTTAATGTCCAAAGGAAATCACGCATTCCCGTGGAAAGGTCTTTTGCTGTATCTATAATTTTGTTCAACGAAGCAAGCTGCTGTAAACTGCTACTATCAGATTCACCATTGACACTGCCGTTTCCAATAGTGCCGTAGGCGGTATGTTTCATCACTTCGCTCAACAGAGCAATTTTCGTTAGTTTATGCCCAAATTCGTCATGGAAATCATCGGCAGCTTTTTTGCGAATGATATTGCTTTGTTGTTCCCGCATCCGCTCAAATTCTTGCACGCGACGAAGCTCCCGACGTAATTTCCACCGATACACCAACCAGGCAAACACACCTATAAAACCTATAGCAAGTGTATAAAACCACGTTCTCCGCCAGAATGGTGGTTCAATAATGATACTCAGCCGAACCCCATTTTCATTCCAGACACCATGATTATTTGCCGCTTTGACACAAAAAGTATATCTGCCTCCATCTAAATTGGTATAACGTGCCGTTCGTTCTTGGGCGCTTGTGTAAATCCAGTCTTGGTCAAACCCTTCGAGTTTGTAGGCATATATATTTTTCTGTGGATTTGAGAAATCAAGCGCTGCAAAAGCTATTGTGAAGGAGTTTTCTCTGTATGAAAGCTGGAGCAATGAGGCTTCCGTAGCGCTTGTATCAAATACTCTGTACTTGCTGATGCTGCTGCCAGCTCTGTTATCGGAAAATACAGGGTTCAATGTTTTGACTTCTGTAATTGCAACGGGTGGCGCTTGCATGTTACGAATGATACTGTCGGGGTAAAATGCACTAATGCCACCAACCCCGCCAAAATATAAACGTCCGTCTCGCCCTTTGCAAGCAGCATTCTGGTTAAATTCATTGCTTTGCAAACCATCTCCTAAATCAAAACGCTGTACGGTGTATGAAAATGTTCTAGCGTTGATGGTATTGCCAGCAATGATTGTCACCACAGCAAGTCCGTGATTATCGGAAAACCAGATTCTGCCGTGTCTATCTTCCAAAATAGCATAAACCGTCCCTACATTCGCGTCGCCAACTTCACGAATATGCCGAAATGTTTGGGATGCACTGTCGAACACATCCATCCCGGTACTCGTCCCAACCCAAAGCCACCCGCGAGAATCCTCACATAACGCATTAACAATATTGTCAGCTATGCTTGCAGCATTGTCGGAATTATTCTTGTAGCGCTGATACTGCTTCGTGGCACTGTCGAAGTGGATAAGCCCATCCCCAAGTGTACCCATCCACCACGAACCAATTCTATCTTCCACCAACACTCTCGCTGGTCGCCTCCCAAGCACAGCGCTGTGATGATTATGAGTAACGGTCATTGTTTTGGGGTCTAAACGCTGAAGCGCCGGGTAATCACCGCCCATCCACAAAGCACCGCGCCTATCCACAGAGAGAGGGCGAATCCATTGACCAAAAACGCTCTTTTCCGGTCGTTTTTCGTTATAGGAAAGTGCGGTAAAACGACCAGTCACGTTGTGTTCAGACGTGTTACGTCCGGTTGTACGGTCGAATCTGTCCAGCCCTCCACCTTTGGTGCTCACCCAAAGAGTACCGAGTGAATCTTCAGCAATCGCAAGAATTGAATTATTCTTGAGGCTGAAGGGATTTTTTTTGTCGTGTTGATACAGAACAAGTGAACCGGTCTCAGGGTTCAGTGCGTTCAGTCCGCAGTCCGTTCCAATCCAGATAGTACCCGTGTGATCGGCATACAACACAGAAATATTATTTGCACACAGACTTTGGGGGATTGCATCATTGTGCTGATAAAGAGTAAAACTTTGCGCTCTGGGGTCGAATTTATTCACCCCGCCGTCGTTTGTTCCAACCCACATAATCCCGGAGCGGTCTTGGTAGAGACTCTTCAAATTATTACTACTTAAGGTTTTGAGGTCGTAGCTCGTACTCATGCAATGCGTGATGTCGCCAGATTTATCCATAAGCACAAGCCCGTTACCAGCAGAAGCAAACCAGAGTGTGCCTTGTGAGTCTTTATACATATCCGCAACCATAAATCCCGAAAGATATGGCTGCAAAAGCTCACCTTGCGGGTACGATACAAACCGCCCTGTTGTGCAGCTAAATTTGAGGACCTCCCCGTTATCTGTACCGAGCAAAAGCGTATCACGCCCATCCTCACAGAGCCGGAGAATATTATTACTTTCGGACCGACGCAATCTATCTGCCTGTTTTATTTTTGTAACATAACATGGTGTAAAAACCTTCGATTGAGGGTTAAATTTACATAGACCGTTATTCGTTGCTATCCAAAGGTTTCCGTAGCTATCGGCGTAAAAATCGCGTACTCCATTACCCGGTAAACTAAGCGGGTTGGTTTTATTGGTACGGTATTCACTAATAAATGTCTGTGTTTTTATATCAAACGCCAGCAAGCCTGCCCCATTAGTTCCCAACCAAAGTGTGCTTGATGCGGTATCTTCATACATACTCCGTACGCCCACAGTGGTGGAGATGCTGTCTCCACGGAGTTTGTAAGGAAATGCGGTAAACCGTTGCGTAACAGGGTCGAATCTATGGAGACCGCCGTCTAATGTTCCTATCCAAAGTTTTCCTTGTTTATCTTCGTGGAGAGTTTGAATCCAATTCCCTTTGAGTGAATATGGTGTGGGCGGATATTTGCGATAGACGACAAAGGTATATCCGTCATAGCGAGCAAGCCCATCTTGCGTACCGAACCATAAAAAACCTTTATGGTCCTGAATAAGAGCCAATACACTACTTTGTGGTAAACCCTGTTCTAAAGACAGGCGCTCAAAGCGTTGTGCTGTCTGAGCAGAGACGATATTCGTCACAGCAAAGAAAGCAACCACAATCCCCATAAAAATATTGATCATACCTTTGGGTATTTACAATTAAAAACCTCGGAAGTTGTTCATATTTTCCGAGCCACTACACGACAAAGGGAACGGTCAGGAGTTCTTCAGTGTTTTGCACTCGGGCAAAAGTTATTGCGTGAGTGAATTACTCAGAAGGAGGGTATTATGAAACTTGGGTATTATGAAACAAAAAAACATTCTCAGAAATACTATTAGTATTGGGGCGGAGTTCTTGAAAACCTAAATTTTGCAATTGTTGAATAAGCTCTTTTTCTGAATACTCGGAATGAGGATGAATCTCCATAAGCAAAAAGCGGCAACGCTTCAAATGAGTTGCATAATTGCCTAAAATGATTTCATATTCGGCACCTTCAATATCCATTTTACAAATATCAACAACCAATGGCAAACCATTCTCAGTCACGCAGTACCGCTCATAAATGCTGTCAAAAGTTTGTCCCGCAATTTTATAGTGCTGACCTCCATGTATTAAACTTGTTGTTGTCCCAAAAATATTATCATCCATCCCTCCTTGCCCCAAAGTCAACTCGATTACTCGTTCACTACCGCAAACACCAGCATTGATGCAGTGAAGATTATCCGATGTGAGAGGCATATTGCGCTCCAAATTGAGCCGCAAGCGTAGATAGGTGTTAGGGTTTAGTTCGACAGCTACTAATCTCTGCAATGATATTTTTTCCAAAGCTATCAACAAGGAGAAACCACCAACGTTAGCTCCTAAATCCAGAACGACAATTGGCTTATTCGCTGCCTTTTGCAGGATGAAAGGCAGATATTGGCGATACATTTGAGAAGTAATAGCATAGCGAGCTCCACTCTGGTCTCCAGCGGCTTTATCCATGATAATTTCCATCCCTCGTTTACGGTAAATACTAAGATTTCCGCTGGAGCGTTGGAGAAAGGTTTTATCAAGCAGCAAAGCGAAGCGATTATCAAAATACCAAATTGCACGAAAATCACGTAATAAGGTCGAAAATCCCATGTTGAGGGTTCAATATGAATGGGGTAAAAAATGAGTTAGCACACATACCGCTAAAAACAAGGCGCATTGCATCGTAACGATACCATTGACAGATAAAAACAACCCTTAGTTTGATTTGATAACCTTATAGATTTTTTTGTTGTCGTTGATGCTCACAACCACGAAATAGACACCTGTTGCCAGATAGCCGACATCAACACTCTTTTGATACCAACCTTGTGATTTTTCTATATCTCGTACGGAAAGCATTTCTTGACCTAACAGATTCACAATGGCTATGTTTACGGTTGATTGTTGGTTATCGAGAAACAATGTGAAATTGAGTACTCGGTTAAAGGGGTTAGGAAAAATTTCGCTCTGAAAGGGATTAATTTCTACAACACCAAAAACAACATTAAACGGAGGCTGTGGTTGCCCCGCATTTGGCAGGTCATTCCATGTACCGCCCTTGTGCCTCCAAGGGTTGTCAGTCCGAATCATATGGGCATATTTTTCTATGCCTAATGTATTATTGGGTTCCCCCGGCAGCCAGTTTGTATAGTTGAGAGGAGAGCCGTCAACCCAAACATACACGCCTTCTTTGGCAGTTTCTTGAAGACCAATCCACAAATTTCTACTCACACCGCCATACTCTCCAAACTTGGAAAACACCCATTCTTGTTCGCTCACGTCGTTTATGATGGCGAGCGTACCGCCCATTTTCTCAGCCTCTGCTTCCGATGCCGTCCAAGAGTTCGCTGCGAGTAAATAATAAAGATGATTATTGTTGGGATTGGTAAGAGGACCAACAATGATAGATGCTTGAAGAGAAAGGGTACAAAAAAGCCCTACTACAACAAAAGCGGCATTGGTGACATTTTTCATCACGAGGATTGATAAGTAAAAATATAAGGTTTTCGCCTTTGAAGTTTAGATAAATTCCTGAAAACCGCATCAAACCTTACGCGCAAGAACCCCACTCAATCTCCCCTTATAAGGGGAGAAGCAAGACGCAACACGTCTTCGTGGCGGCTTGCAGAGGGGTGATGCGCTTGAGGGTAGCC
>JANYIG010000361.1 GCA_025358765.1 Candidatus Kapaibacterium sp. | reverse complement strand
CTAAAAACTGGTTTTTCCAACGGAAACCAATGAGAACCACACATCATAGTAAAATAGCCTGTCTCCCCAAATTCCCCTATCAGTCAAAATTTTTCCTGTTGCACATTATTGCACATTACGAAAGCACCCCGTCACCACGCCATGAATCACAAAATTGTCGAACTCGCCAACCATAATCGGCGCATATTTTTCATTTTCTGGTAGCAACAGTACACGTTTGCCTACAGAATGAAGCCGTTTGACGGTCATTTCACCATTCAGGCTTGCCACAACGATGTTGTTGTGCCGCGCTTCTTGGCTGTGATCCACGATAATTAAATCGCCATTGAGAATGTGTGCTTTTTCCATTGAATCACCCACCACGCGCAGCACGTAGGAGTTTTTCGGGTGCGGAACAAGGTCGCTGACCACACGCACAGTGCGTTCAATGGTGTGGTCGGCAGGGACGGGCTGCCCAGCCGCCACGCTCCAAAGATAAAGCGGCAATTCAATAAAATCCTTGTCGGTTATGTCTAATACTTCTTCGACGAGCATAGTAGTTGGGATTAACGATGAAAAGAATATTGATTGGTCAAGTCTAATGGAAGCATTGAGCGTGGAACCGAATATTGAAAAAAATTATCGCGTCCCGCCGCCACGCAAATCACGCCCTAAGTGTGCGTTGAACCATTCCAGCACACGTTCGCCAATGTCTTGGATAAATTTCGGCTCTTGTGGTCCGTGTGGCGTACGCGGATACACAACCATTTCCGTTTTTGTACCCTGCCGTTTTAAAGCATTGTAAAGCTCGTACCCCTGCGAGACTGGTACGCGAACGTCTGCTTCGCCGTGAATAATAAGTGTGGGTGTGTTTACACCCTTGATATTAAACATCGCTGAATGTTTGCGATACATTTCTTCTTTATCCCAAAATTCCCCGCCAAAATAATCGGGAACAAATGCGGGAATATCCGCCGTGCCATTAAAACTCATGAGATTGGTCACGCCTGCGCCCACCATAGCCGCTTTGAAACGTTTTGTCTTTGTGATAATCGTGGAAGTCATGTATCCGCCGTAACTCCAACCTGTCACGCATAAACTGTCGGGGTGAGCCACGCCCATTTCAATTGTTTTATCCACGCCTGCCATTATGTCTTCATAATCGCCTCCGCCCCAATCATTCATATTCGCTTGGCGGAACGCTTTGCCGTAGCCGCCGCTCCCGCGTGGGTTCGGGCGTAGCACAGCGTACCCGGCTTGTGCAAATGCTTGCAATGGGTACACAGCACTCGATCCAGTAAAGTTTTGGCTAAATACACCTGCCGGACCACCGTGAATATTTAGAATAAGCGGATATTTTTTACCTTGTTGATACCCCATCGGATAGGTTAACAGCCCCTCAATTTCTTTTCCATCTTTGGATTTCCACGTCAGCACCTCCGTTTTCCCCATTGGCGCTTTCAAAAAATCTGTATGAACATCAGTAAGTTTTTGCGGCTTAAAATCTGGGGCTGTGGCAACGTACACATCCGGTGCAGCCTCGGGAGCGGCTGAGACAAAGGCGCAGGTTTTGCCGTTCGTGCTAAACGAAACGCCAGAAATCAAACCCAATCGGTCTCCGGTTTTATTGACAAGAACTTGTGGCTCTTTGCCGCTCGTGGGCAACGCATACACTCGCTGCATGGTGCGATGCGGCTCGGAACAATATAAAAATTTTCCGTCGGGAGACCAAGTCACGATGCCAGCGGATTCATCCGGCGTGGAGGCTAATTTTTGTGGTTTACCACCCTCGACGGAGATAAGATACATATTAGTAGCCGATGCCCAACGCGGGTCGTTTTCATCGGAAGAAAAAGCGATTGTTTTGCCATCGGGCGAAAATCGCGGACCCGCATCAGAGCCTTTCCACTGCACAAGCGGTTTTACGGCGCTGCTATCGGACGACACAAGCGCAATGTCTGTTGTTACCCAATCATTAACACTGGGCGTGGTTTGGTGCGCGAAGGCTATCGTTTTACCATCAGGCGACCAATCGAACGAAGTCACGTGCAATTTCCCTGCGGTAAGGCGTTTTGCAGAACGTTCCCCTTTGGCATTCTTTGAAAATTCAACTGTATGAAGGTGATCGTAACGAACATCCGCATCCACAACCCGCATGTCACGTTTTTCTTTGTAGTCTTTTTCTTGTTTGTCGCTTTGAGGGTCGGTTGCTATGTAACAAAAACGTTTTCCGTCGGATGACCATTTAAAGCCATTCACGCCGGATTTCGACTGCGTTATTTGCTCTGCTTCGCCGCCCGCCACACGCAACGTAAAAATTTGATTTTTACTGTCCTTTCCACGCGACGACAAAAACGCCAAGTATTTACCATCGGGCGAAAATGCGGGATTCGTACAGGATTTTTCACCCGACGTATAAGGAACATTGGTTTTGCCGTCCGACGAAACAAGCCAGATGTGCGTCAGAAACTCAGATTTTTCGCCTTCCATGACGGGCGTTGCAATAGTGTAAGCAATCCGAGCACCATCGGGCGAAACGGCAGTACCGCCCGTGCCTACACGCTTAAACGCCATCATAGATTTTGCTGTCCAGCCTGTTTCCTGAGCGATAAGTGGAACGCTAACAAGCACGAGCGCAATGATTCTCACGAAGTACCATTTCATAGAGGTATTTGTTGTTTAAGTTTAGATAACCTTGACTACCCTCAAGCGCATCACCCCTCTGCAAGCCGCTTCACGTCTTGCTTCTCCCCTTATAAGGGGAGATTGAGTGGGGTTCTTGTGCGTAAGGTTTGATGCGGTTTTCAGGAATTTATCT
>JANYIG010000351.1 GCA_025358765.1 Candidatus Kapaibacterium sp. | reverse complement strand
CAGAGCGCATCGTTGCTGGGTTCACCTTCGCTGGGTTCACCTTCGTTGCAGGTTCAGCCTACCAAGCGCAAACAATTATCGCAATCTTCCACACACGCTACGCTCCTAACGCCCGCAGAATGGCGGGTGGCAAGGCTTCTTGCCGAAAACTGGAGCTATGATGACATTGCCGACACCCTCCACATTTCTGCCCGTACCGCCGAGACCCACCGAACGAACATCATCAACAAACTGAAAGAGCATTACGGAATTTCGGAAGCATCAAACCGTGACATCACGCGGTTTGTACACGATTTTGGTTGATACCCTCCCCCCCAATGAACCATTGAACACAGAGTACGAGAGACCACAGAAGAAAAGCGCGTGATGAGGAGAATGCCAATAGTGTGCTATTCCCCAACGCTCGTATCTATGCGGTCTCTGTGTTCTCTGTGTCTCTGTGTTCATCATTCTCTTACCCTCAAGATTCACATTCTACGGGAATTCCCGTAGCTCAGACACCGCATAAATACGGGATTCTCCGTATTGTTTTGCGTGACATTCCCCCCTATTTTTGCACTCATTGAATTCACTATTTTCTCTTCCACCGTGTTCCGTACCAAAAAACTATGCCTACACTCCGCTACGTCCCCGACACATTCGAGCAACTGTGCATCAATATGTGGAGCAAATGGCTCACGCAACACGGTTACGACCATCCGGATTGCCCGCCGATATATCTCTGGTTTGAAAAGCCCCCCAAGCTTGTGAATGTTGTTCACTATACGTTCGCTGCGAAAACGGAGGGTTTGGTTTGGAATAAGATTTGGAGGGTCATGGAAGATGATGATGATGACAACAGTGCCGCAAAAGCAAGGGTAAAAAAGAGCAACAAAAAAGGTCAGTTTGAAAAACCAAAAAAACTTCTCAGCCAAAACCATTCTAAACGTCGAGCAATACGGGAGAACATGCTTTCCCGTGATAAGGTTTTATTCAGGTATTACTCCAATTTCAATGAAATCGTTTTGAATGCACCATCCATTAGCGATATCGCAAAAGCCTTTAAGATATCAACAAAAATACTCCGTACCGTTTTGCTGATGGGTGAGGTTGAACAGTGGGTTTTGCGCTGTATTGCCGATAGAGAGGATAAAATGTGGAATGAATGGTATTTCTCTTTTGATGACGATACGCCCGAACCAAAGAAGTTAAAAGAGCTTTGGGAGCATTTCTATGCGTATTGGTCGAACAATGAAGCAGAAGGGTTGTCTGAACTGGTGTCTGAAACATTGAAGCACTATCACACTATATCATTTGATGCGTTTCAAAAATATAAGGAATCTTCCATGTTTGATGAGCAATCAATGCCCCATCACCAGCGCCGTCAGGACGGTTCATTGCAATCGTCCAGAAAAAAACCGCCCTCGGAGCCGTATAACAAGCTGATGATGGGTGGTGTGTTCGACATCCACACATCAAGGCGGAATTGAGGCGTTTTCCATTCAGCGCCACTATGGAGAATTGAATGTTAAGAATGAGGCGAAATCTACAGTGTGAGTCCTGCCGTCGGCAAACCATAAATGTACCTTCCAAAACCAACATTACATACACAAATGACAAAAACACATCCTGCTATCCTTGGAGCATCGCTCGGTCGGTTCCAACGCTCTATCATCATGCAAAACCACGTTGTCGTCGTATGCCAAACAGCAGAAGAATCGGCATCCATCGGGCAATATCTCCGCGAATATGCTCAATCGCAAAGGTTGAATGTCTATCGCATTTCGGGGCTGGACACCGCACCATTGTGGACAGATGCAAACGGTACCACACAACCCTTTGTTCCGTACGAAGTTCCAGCGTCCGAATTTGTGCTGTTTATGGAATATGCTGACCATTACGAGTACGCCGACTACCGATATTTCTATCACCTTTTCACCGAGCACGAAACAATAACGCTTCAAGCACGCATCCCCAAGGTGAAAGGTTCCATTGTGGCAATCATTGTAAAAGACCACGAACGCCCTCAAAACCTGATGAATTCTCTGTGGGAGGGATTTAAATCGCCAGCGAGTATTGACCTCACAACACAGCGTTGAAAATACATGTCTGACACAACCATTATTTTTCTCCATTCAATTTTTACAAAAACAGTTATGCCCACAACCCGTTACGTCCCGGACACCTTCGAGCAGGAATGCATCCGCCTGCTGTTTCAATGGCTTTCAGAACACGGCTTCCAAAACCCTGACTTGCCGCCGATATATTATTCGTTGGAAACGCCGCCAGTATTTGAGAAAATCTCCCACGATTGGCAGCAATTTTTCACGGATGATATCCTTTGGGAAGCACTAAACAGCGACAACAACAGTACCATAGAAACACTGACCGACAGCCAAAAAAGTTTGATAAAAGAGCTGAACGACAACGTACTTCCAAGAGGCAACCAAGAACGAAAAATTCTTGTTGGAAGAATTGTGTCCATTGACACGCTTCTTGGTAGGTATTATGCCGATACACCACACATTGTCTTGTATGCACAGGGCATTACCGCTTACGCCAAACGCCTGAACGTACCGACGGCAATACTTCGTGCGGTGGTGCTTGTGCATGAGATTGGGCATTGGATTTCTCACGCCGTGCCGGATAGCAGGGGCGAAACATGGGAAACGGCGGATTTTACCAATGAGAGCGCTGCACTATGTGAGATGTGGGCGCAGTTGTTCACGTATTGGGTGGCAGAAGAAAACGGCGATTTTAAGATTGCTTTTGAGGCGCTGAATAACCATCAAGCAGACGAATATCACACGTACAACCATGTCACCCACCACGATAAAACCACGATGTTGTATGTCCTCACGTACTGGCATCGCTGCTTTCCTCACCTATTGAATCCACCGCCTCCGGCAGAGGAAGTGATTAACCAACTCATTCCAGAAACCCCGCTTCGTATAGCAAGGAACATTTATGAGGATTGTTTTAACAAGGATATTTTGAAGCGTAAACTCATCGAAAGCGCACCAACAAAAGAAAGAATAACGACAATTTTCGACATGTGGTAGCTCAAGCCACTTTTCCCATTACCGATATAACCTTCGTAATTTCATAATGTTACAGCGTCTTCGGATTTTCATTTCCTATCGCTGGGCGGTTGTTGTATATTTGAAATCTGCCGACTAAAACACTATCACTATACGGCTTGTCCTTTTTCGGTGTCCATTGGTTGTGTTGTTTGCCTCCTGTTACTGTTCGGTCTCTCTGCACTATTGTCCGCCATTTCTGTTTGATTCTTTGTATTTCCTTGTGTCTTCTGCTC
>JANYIG010000343.1 GCA_025358765.1 Candidatus Kapaibacterium sp. | reverse complement strand
GTGTCTCAAAAACGAGCGATTGCGTTTGTGCGAGCGATGTTTGATGTGCAGTATGTACGTGAGCGGGAGGTCAATGCGAACGGCAAACAAATCATGGGTGGGTATTACGAGTTTGCGGTGGACGAGCGCACGGGCGCACCGCTTGTAAAAACGCTCGCCGATTTTATGACGGCGTGTGGGATAAACGGTGAAGCATACAGCGAGCAGTTTGCGGTAGAGGTGCAGCGGGTGATGGCGGCGCGAGTGCTTTCGTTATCATCGTCACCTTTGTACGTTGAGTAGAGTAATAATATACTTCCATTGTACTGAACGTACAGCACGAACAAAAATCCAAATCACAGGGATGCAATATTGAAAGGAAATTTACTATACTTTCCTAAACTTTCCGTAACTTTAGAAACTTCATTTACCATATATCCAACATTAGTTTTATACACTTTGCCATGCACACGCAAGATTTTTATACAATACCAGAAGTTGCGAAACTTTTGAGAATTAACGAAATAACAGTTCGGCGACTTGTTAAGAAAAAAGAGCTACCTGCCTACCAAGTTGGGAAACTCTATCGTTTTCGCCATTCCGATCTTGAGGAATATTTACGCTCTGTTTACAACGGTGGGCAGCAACCACCCTCTTCGTCACAACCCGAAACAATACATAAAAAACAAACATCTCCTAAAAAAGTAAAAAAAAATCAAGCTGACTGGATTGATGGGTTAGAAGATATCGAACTTACGGGTACCATTGCAAAAAGTACATTCAGCCGAGGTGATATGATCATGGATAGAGGTGTTTGATGCGTGCGGTGTTTATTGATACGAACATTCTAATTTTTGCAACGTCTTTTACGTCACCCTTGAATGCGGAGGCTCGTAAAGCACTAACAATACTCCGTGATAGTGGCGCAGAGCTTTATATTAGTTCGCAGGTTCTCCGTGAATATACTTGTAATATGACAGCGCACAGTTTGGCACCACGACCTGCAATAGCGCGTAATATTGCTCGTTTCAGGCAGATGACTGTACTATATGACAACGAAATAATATTCGACCGTTGGCTTGATATGATAAAAACGTATCGTGTGAGTGGTAAAGCAATTTATGATTGCAATATTGCTGCAACAATGCTACAAAACGGAATTACGGAAATTTTGACGCACAATGTGAAGGATTTCAAACGCTATAGCAACGTACTTTCGGTTATACCTTTTATTCCCTCCGTTCTACCAACAATACATACACCATGAGTACGACAAAGAGTTCAAGCATTATTGCTATCGTCAACAACAAAGGCGGTGTGGGCAAGACCACGACTGCCGTGCATCTTGCAATAGCCCTAACCGCGATAGGAAAGCGTGTGCTTGCGGTAGATATGGATGAGCAAGCAAATTTGCTCCTGCATCTGTTCTTTCGCAATCGCGTTAATGAAATAAAAGAATCACAACAAGGCGGCTCTCCTACCCTTGTTTCCCATAGTTCTGGCGTAGATATTCTTCCGTTGTCATTTTGGGATGCTGACGAACGGCAGTTTGCAGCAACTATCAGAAAGGTTGCTTCGAGGTATGATGTTGTTCTTATTGATTCGCCGCCATCTTTGGGCATACGGTTACAAACAGCAGTATCTGTTGCTGATGTCATTCTGATTCCCACCGAACCAGAAATACTTGCCATTGATGGTTTGGTTAAGCTGTTACATCTTACCGAAGAATATCAAAAACCGGTTTTAGGTATTGTGCTGACACGGTACAACGTCAAAAAATCTGCACATAAATTTTTCCGCCCTCAAGTTGCAGAATATTTTCCTGAGCTATACATTCACACTGTTATACCGGATAGTTCTCTGTTTCCTTCTGCGGCAGCCGAGCGAACGCACGGATTCGATTACTGGAAGAAAAAACAAACAAACCCAGGCTTAGAGGCATATAAAGAACTTGCGAACGAAATTCTTCACCGTCTTCAAAAGGAGCAGTATGCCTAAAGTTACCGATTTTGCACAAGACATTCCCACGACACTAAAACGAAAACTTGGCTTAGAGGATGTTAAGCAAGTGGAAGTGGCAACGCTCATCGTTAATCCGAAAAATGCTGAGTATTTTGAGAAGGAAACCGATGATTATTTTGAACGGTTGCAAGAAGACATTCGTAAACGTGGTGTCATTGTACCTCTTATTGCAAATAAAGATGGGGTGTTGTTAGCTGGACACAATCGCCTAAAAATTGCTCAGAGGGTGGGATTAAAATATGTTCCTGTTCAGTATGTGAAAGACAATCTGAGCGAAGAACAAGAACGAGAGTTTCTTATTAAAGATAATCTTTTTCGCCGTCAGTTTTCTGGACAAGAGTGGATGGATATTTATCGAAAATTGTATCCTAACTTTGAGCAGCGATTGGCTTCGCACGGTGGACACAACAAAAAAAACAAGCAAGTGGACACTGTCCACTTGCCTCCATTAACAGCAAAAAAAATCGCTCTTGACACGGGGCAAAAATTATCTGCGGTGCAAAAACAACTGCAACGAGAAAAAGCAGCAGCACCCAAAAAACCAACGCGCTCAAAGCAAGTGGACACTGTCCACTTGCTTTCGCAGAACGCAAAAAAAACATCTGCCAAACAATCTGTCGTTACACTCAAGCGAGAATGCGCACAGCTTCTCAAATTTTGTGACGACGAAAAAATGCTCCGTAAAATACAGGTACTTCTCTCGAAGAATATAGCGTAAATGCTTAACAAATTTCGGTTATTGTTTTGCTAACCGTACGACTGTAGAACCACGATTCGTTGTAATAACGCATGAATACACTCCCGTTGCCACAGAAACATTTGATGCAGAGCGCCCATTCCATCGTAACGATTGAGAGTTGGTCTCATCATTTGCCGTTGGAGTGCTTAACTGAGCGACATCTCTGCCCAGCATATCATAGACTTTTGCTCCTATTAGGATTTCTCCATGAGCAAGAGTGTAGCGGATATCAGCGTAATCGGTGAAAGGGTTGGGTGATGATATAGTGGCTATCCATTCGTTGGTGCTCTGATGCTGTACGGATGTGGAGAGGGAAGTCAATGCACCAAGATTAGGCGACATCTCTGCACGATAGACACCACCATTAACCGTGCCAACCAACACTGCCGTTCCAGCAATGGAATACGTTTGTGCAAAATGACGTAACCCGCTCATTTCTGCACGCTCAAATGTTGCACCCTTATCGGTGGAGAATCGTACACCGCCGCAGGTGAGAATAAAGGCTACGCTGCCGACAGCGCTCAAGCTTTGCAATGCACAGGACGAAATGGGGGTAGGGGTTGGTCTAACCCCCGAAAAACTGGACACTATTGATACTCAAAAAGTCGCATCTCAAGCAGCTTGGATAGCGGTCATTGGAAATAAAGACAACGGTGCGGTCTTCCAATATTCATCCCACAC
>JANYIG010000152.1 GCA_025358765.1 Candidatus Kapaibacterium sp. | reverse complement strand
CGTTCACCGGCGACCTCCAGAAGCAACAAATCTTGGGTTTTGGAAGCAACGCCGCGCTGCCTCGCTTTATCGCTGTAACACCTCCAAACGATGGCAGCACGACGATTCCGGCTCCAGAAGCAGTGTTGGACATCTTCCCGGTTCCTGTGCCTTCCGCAATCGTCGGAATATCAGAGCGCTTTACTATTCGCTTGCAGCACAGCACAAGCGCAACGTCGGACGCAACCATACAAGGCGTAACGTTTAGCGGTGCTGCTCAGGCGGAGTTTGTGGTTGACACAAAAAGCTCTTTGGCTGTGGCATTCCCGCTCACGCTTACTGCTGGTCAGTCTAGAGTGATTCCTATTTTGTTCACACCGCAAGCGCTTGGCGAGCGCAAAGCAGTACTGACACTTTTGCCGGATGGCGACCCAAGTACTGAAAGCGTGAGCCTAACAGGTACAGGGACAAAAAATCAAGATATTGCTCTGGCTGTATCGCCGTTTATTTTTCCGACCATTGAACCCAACGTCGCTTCTGACCCTCAAACGCGTACGATAGCGGGAATCGGAACTGTTCCAGTAACGATTACAAGCGTTACTATAGAAGGCAAAGATAGCACCCAGTTTAAGTTTGATTCAACAAGTGGCAAAGCACCGCGTTCATTGCCTAAAGATAGCACACTGCGTGTCGTAGTACGCTTTGCGCCTACATCCGCTGGCTTAAAAGAAGCTCGTGTGATTATCAAGTTTGGCAACGATCAAAAATCATTTGAGTTGCGCGGTACTGCTGCTCTTTCAATTTCTGCCACATTGCAAATTGGTAATTATACAGCAGACCCGGGCGCAATAGTGGATGTACCCGTTGTATTGACTAATCGCAAGAACTTCCCGCTCAACACGACTATCTACGCTGATTTGCGCCTGAATGCAACCGTTCTGGAGCCGGTAGATACCACGCCTAAGGGTACGGTATTGGACGGACAACGTACGATTCCGCTTACGCTGAACACTGGTGATGGCAAAGATTCTGTGCTGACGCGCCTACGATTCAAAGCTGCTCTCGGCACGGATACAACAACGGTATTACGTGTGGGTGGCAATGCTTCGGGAGCAAACGTGACCACGTTGTCCGGTCGGTTAAACCTTTCCAGCATTCCGGGCGCTTTCGTGAACTCCACCACCGCCATAGATGCGGTGATTGGGCAGGATGTGAAAATTCCGCTTGTGGTGAAAAATCGTCACACAATTCCGGCAGGTACTACCATGCTTGTGACGCTCCGGTTCAACGCTTCGCTGCTGGTGACGGATGCAACCTTGAACACCAGCCTCAGTGGTGGTGTGCGGACAATCACGTTCCGCATTTCGACCAGCAGCACCATTGCCGATTCAACGATTACGCTGAATTTCCGAGCAGTGCTTGGCAACGCTATTCAAAGTTCGTTGGATTTATCCTCAACGTTTAAGTCTGGGTTAAAAATCACGCCGCCCGCAGGCACGGTGGTTCTCAGAGGCTACAATCAAGCGAATGCTAATCAACTCTTTCTCTCGGATATAACAACGCTTGCTATTCTGCAAACCAGCCCCAATCCAGCGAGCGACAACATTTCGCTTGTGTTCACTATAGCCGCGGCCAACCCCGTAACACTCACCGTGACGGACGTGTACGGCAAAGTGGTGCGTGAAATGCTTCTCACAAAAGTGGATGAGGGTTTGAACACGGTGGATACGCCTTTGAGCGGAATGGCTTCCGGTGTATATTTTGTGACGCTACGTTCGGCTACGGCATCGGCTACGACGCGGGTTCAGGTATTGCGGTAGGAGATTAGGAATAATTGACCGCAGAGGTGCAGAGACCGCAGAGGAAGAGAGAAAAATGAAGAGAGAAAAACGATGAGAGAAATGCCCGAAAATATTGGCATCATTGTAGGATATTCCCAATGCCCTCTGCGTCTCTGCGGTCATTCCTCCTGGTCTCAACTCGGACAGTAAAACCAAAAAATTATCAATTACGACATTGGAGACAATAATGACATTAAGAAAAACATCAATAACAACATCAGCAATGACGGCGCTCACTTCTCGTATGATACTTGTGGTGACGTGCGGCGTAGCGCTTGCTGCGAGCATGACCACCGCGCCTATCGCAACAGCGCAAGAAGTGCCGTCACAGCAAGTGCAAACCCTTCAAACCTCAACGGGCATGGCTCCCAAACGCAAATGGACACTTGGCGTTTATGGTAACTACAGTCTAAACCAGCACAGTGCTGATTTTGCTGACTTGCCGGGTACGACGGGTGGGTTAATTAACGCTATTTTTTCGCCGCGGACGAGTACATCGCCAACCGATCCAAATGTAACTAATACATTTGGACCGCCGAACTTCAAAGGCGTAAATAGTTCCAGTGTGGCTTTTGGAGCGCTTTTGGAGCTTCGTGCTTCGTCGGAACTCAGTGTTTTGCTGCGTGTGGGCTACGCCAAACAAGATGCTTCCTTCAAAACCTCGTACACACAACAAGGCGGGCGAGCAAACGGTACTGCGGTTGACCTTACCAGCGAATATACGTTAGATACGAAGTTGAGCAGTTTTGAGATTACGCCGATGCTTGGTTACAAAGTTGTGGATGAATTGAGCGTCTATGCGGGTCTTCGGATTGGCTTAACGTCCGGTACATTCAGCCAAAAAGAAACATTAGTGGCTCCAAGCGACGGCACGTTTGAAAACGGGACGCGAGAGCGCAATGTGATTAGTGGCGACTTGCCAAACTTTACATCGTTGCAACTTGCGGGTGTTGTCGGGTTGGGGTATGACCTGAACATCGCTGACCGTCTGGTATTGACACCGGAAGCATATTATTCGTTAGGCTTAACACAAGTGATTAAGGATTTGACGTGGAAGGTGAAT
Source organism: Candidatus Kapaibacterium sp. (assembly GCA_025358765.1). Classification (GTDB taxonomy): domain Bacteria; phylum Bacteroidota; class Ignavibacteria; order Kapaibacteriales; family UBA4661; genus JANYIG01. The sequence continues at coordinate 7,059 of JANYIG010000152.1, read as the reverse complement.
ACCATCCGTGCTGGTGTAGCGCTCAAGTATAGATTGTAATACCGTCCATAGTCCATAGTTTGAGCATCTCTGCACCCCAAAGGTCTATTGCCCGAACTATTGTTTGGCAATCGTACGTGATTTTGGTAATATAGGGCGAAGAAATGCTTTCTTCGCCTTTTGTATTGTTATGCTCTTACAACGTTGTCGCATTGGTCGTTTGGGTTTTAAGATATTTCTGATTTTTGTGTGCGGTACAGCCCATCTTTCCGCTCAAACCATAACCACGCCGCCAAAACCAAGAGCGGGTACGGTTCCTCCCGCACAAACCCGCCCGGTGCAGGTCACATCGGCACAACTATCCACTACACCCAGCACAACCGCTCAACTTAAACCACAAATCGTCATTCCAACGACAATGGCGCAGTTTCGTTCCGTGCATACCACGTCGGCGCTTGTTGCCAGCGATGGTTTGATTGAGCAACTGATGCGTTCCAAACCCGAAAAATTTCAACTCATCCTCGACAGCTCGCAAAAATATTGCGTTCAGATTCTTTACACACAAATTAATCACACGAAAACGGGCAAAATTCTGTTCGAGCCGCATTCTTACAGGCTCGATCCGAAAGAATATTTTTACCCCGCAAGCACCATCAAATTCCCTGCGGCAGTGTTAGCGCTCGAAAAACTCAACGATATCATAAAAAAAACACGGATGGAAGCAGTGTTCACGAAAGACAGCCCTTTGCGGATTGATAGTTCGCTGTCGTGGCAACGAGCGGCAAAGCGCGACCTTACATCGGCGGATTCGCTCCCTTCTCTCGCTCATTTCATCAAAAAAGTTTTGCTCGTGAGTGATAACGATGCGTACAATCGTTTGTATGAATTTTTGGGGCATGATTATTTGAACGAACAACTCCACAAAAAAGGTTTTACCGACCTGAAAATCACACGCCGCCTTTCGATAGGGACAACGCCCGATTATGATCGCATTACGAATGAACTTCTGTTTTATATGAAAAGCGGGCAACAGCTTTATCGCCAGTCGGTGACTACTGCAACAAAGTCATATACCTTCGAGCTCAACGGGTTGCAGCAAGGAGCAGGGTTTATCCGCCGTGATTCTTTGGTGTTGGAGCCGATGAACTTTGTGTCGTCAAATTATATTTCGCTCGAAACATTGCAAGAAATCCTCAAAACCGTCATCTTTCCTGAAGCCGTGCCTGCAAAACAGCGATTCAACTTGACCAAAGACGATTACGATTTTCTATATCGGTATATGGGGATGTTGCCCCGCGAGAGCGATTATCCCCGCTATGACACAACATTTAACGATAGTTATGTAAAATTTTTGATGTTTGGCGATACAAAAGAGCCGATGCCGAAAAATATCCGTATTTTTAACAAAGTTGGTGATGCGTACGGCTATATGATTGATAACGCCTATATTGTAGATTTCGACAGCGGCGTGGAATTTCTGCTCTCAGCGGTCATTTATGCAAACGATGATGGTGTTTTTAACGACGATATCTATGGCTATGATCAAGTCAGTTTGCCGTTTTTGGCAAATTTGGGTAAAGTTGTGTATGAATATGAACTGACCCGCAAACGTACCCAAAAAACGGATTTGAAGCGTTTGCAAACAATCATTGCTTCCATTAAACCGCCGCCGCCGATTGTTGTTGCTTCACCGCTTGTGCCGACAAAAGCAGGGCAGATAAAATCGTCATCAGCAACAATGCAAGCCGTGCCAACAAAAACAGGGCAAGTGAAGTCGTCAACCGCAACAATACAAGCGCCGCCGCCTGCGAAGCCAAAGAAAAATTGAGTTATTAAAAACCGCTATGTCCCGCTTCCTATGTCCCGTTTAGAAAAACTTTTAGCACTCTACAACGACGACCCAAATGATACGTTTGTGCGCTACGGGATAGCGCTTGAATACAGTGCGCTCAAAGAGAATGCAGTCGCGTTGGAGTGGTTTGAAGGTTTGCGGCATGACGCGCCGGATTATGTGCCGACATACTACATGTTGGCTGGGGTTTACCGTGCGTTAGACAAACCCGAAGAAGCCCGTACGGTGTATCAAGAGGGTTTGAGGGTTGCCCGCGCCGTAGGCGACACCCACACGTTCTCTGAACTCAGCGCTGCATTAGAAGAGTTGGATGACGAATGACCAAATATCAAATAACCAATGACGAAGAACGAATGACCATCTCTCCTCCTTGTGATGATTTTCGACGTTTCAAGAATGCAGACCAGTTGCTGATTGGCATTACGGGCGGCATAGGAAGCGGTAAAACAACTGTTGCGGCAATGATTCGCTCGGCGGGTTATCCCGTGATGAGTTCTGACGATATTGGGCGGGAACTCACTGTGGCAAATGCGGATGTACAACAGCAGATTATGGATGCTTTCCCGGAAGTTCGCACTTCCGAAGGTGCTATTGACCATATTGACCGTACGGCGTTAGCAAAGATTGTTTTTGGACAAACGGAAGAACATGCGGCTGCTCTTGCTCAACTGAACAGTATTGTGCATCCTGCGGTATTTCAAGAATTGGCGCGGCGTGTGGGGGGCTATTTTCAAGGCGGAGAACGTTTTGTGTTCAACGAGACCGCGTTGTTGTTCGAGACGGGATTGCACAAATGTTACGATCTTGCGCTTGTTGTGGACGCACCGGAGGATGTCCGTGTGGAGCGCCTTACGGAGCATCGTGGTTTGGATGAAGATGATGCCAAACACCGTATTGCAGCTCAAATTCCCGCCTCCGAGAAGCGGAGCGCTGCCGATTATGTTATTGAAAATCACGGTTCACTTGATGATTTACTAGTTGAAGTGCGGAAATTTCTCGCTCTTTTACAGGACAAAACCATCAATCCTTCATCTCTGAAAAATCGCGTCTTTACGGATTCACTCCTACGATAAAGTATGTCCGCATTTTTCCTTTGCCTTTGATCTCGATTTCCCCGCGCTCCTCGAACTCGAATTTATCTTTAAGTACTTGATATACGGCCTCTGAACAATGCACTTTCCCGGGTTCGCCACTTGATTCCATGCGGCTTGCAATGTTTACGCTGTCACCCCAAAGATCGTAGGCAAATTTCCTCACGCCGATAACACCAGCAACAACCGGTCCGCAATGGATACCCACGCGTACAAAAATCGGTTCATCCGTATTGCTCGTCAGGTCAGTAATGGCAACCTGCATCTCAAGCGCCATGCGGGCTACAGCTTCGGTATGATTCGGCGTTGGTTCTGGTAATCCACCGACAAGCATGTATGCATCGCCAATAGTTTTGATTTTTTCGAGTTTGTACTTTGCAGCAAGTGCATCGAACGTCGTAAAAATCATGCTCAAATTCTCGACCAAATGCTCCGGCGAAATCCGCGCTGAGAGCTTTGTAAAACCCACAATATCGGCAAACATTATCGTCACACTCTCGAACTTATCAGCAATAATGCTCTCTCCATGCTTTAAGCGGTCGGCAATTGTCGCAGGAAGGATATTCAAAAGTAATTGCTCCGATTTCTGGCGCTCTTCCTCAATAATCGTGTTTTTCTCCGTTAGTTCGCCGTTCGCAATCTCGATATCACGTGCTTGCTCATCCAGAATTGTGACCTGACGCTGGATTTCGGCAGTGCGTTCATCCACCAATTTAGCCAGCTCGCGTTCGCGTTGCTGTAATTGTCGTAATCTCCAGCTAAAAAATCCAGCGACAGCTCCGGCAACACCCAAAAAAACTAAGCCAAAAAACCAATAACTTTCGTAAGGGCGCGGTGTAATGGAAAATTTTAGGGATGTTTCGTTCCAAACACCGTCGTTGTTACAGCCACGCACACGGAAAATATAGGTTCCTGCACGTAAATTTGTGTATTCGGCTTCACGTCTGGTTCCGACGTTGTTCCACTCACGGTCAAAGCCATCCATACGGTATTGAAAGCGCACCTTGTCTGGGAATAAGAAACTGAGCGCTGTGTAGCGAATGATTATTCGTTCGGTGCTTTCGGGCAGTTCGACCGCGTTCGTGCTAATATTGATTGGTGTGCCGTTCGCCTCGATTTCTTCAATAATCATCGGAGGCGGAATGGTATTAACTCGTAGGCTCGACGGCTTAAACGTAACCAATCCCTTCATTGTCGTGAGCCAAACCGCGCCATTACGGTCAACAATGGCTGCCGGCTGCCCGCCGCCATTACATTCCGTGCTTCGCATACCATCGCTTTTGTTGTAGCGTTTGGCGGCAATCGTTGTCGTTTGCCCGCCGACAAACGCCTCCACGTCGTATTTGCTCAGAAAAAGAATGCCGGTGGCGGTTCCAAGCCAAAAATCACCATTCGCATCTTCCACGAACGACAACGTTTGTTCATCGGGTAAGCCATTTTTGGCGTTCAAGGTGAAGAAGGTTCCATTGCGCCACAGCACAACGCCGGCTTTTGTGCCCATCCACATCGTGTTCTGGCGGTCACGGGCGATGTAAATAACATTATCATTCGGCAAAATATTCTTACGATTGTACACGGCAACAACGCCAGCATCTGGCTTCACGACAGTAACGCCGCCGCCGCGTGTGGCTAACCAGATGCGCCCTTGCGAGTCTTCGCAAATGCCGAAAATGTAATCGCTTCCCAATCCGTTAGCGGTTGTATAAGCGGGAACAAGGTTTTTGCCACTCAAAACGCTCAATCCACCACCAAAGGTGCCAAACCACATTTTGCCGTTTGCGTCTTCATATATTGCTCGAATGTCGTTTGCCACCAACCCCTTGTCGCTGGTATATGCTGTAAATGTACCATTTTCGTACTTCAACGCACCACCATATGAAGTACCAAACCACATTCTCCCTCGACGGTCTTCAACCATAGAGCGGAAGGGGTTCCCGGGCAAACCATCTTGCGTAGTAAAATTGCGTATTTGACCGTTATGAAAATAATGGATGTCGTTATCGAAAAAACTACCAGACCAGATGCCGCCTTTGCTATCCTGATAAACTACTGAAAACAGATCACTCGAAAAGCCTTCAGGTTTGCCATATGCAATGAATTTTGATTCTTTGATGCGGTCAACACCACTTCCACCCGTACCTACCCACAGGCTTCCTTCATTATCCTCAAAAATCGCAATAATCGTGTTACTGGAAAGCCCATTCTCCTTGGTGATAGGCGCAATGAACCCTTTGGAGAGCCTATTCAACCCGCCATCATTGGTTCCAATCCATAGTGTATTTTGACGGTCAACGTACAGCGACGTGATGGCGGCGCTCTTCAGCCCTTGTTTTTCACCAATAGAAGTAAAGACTCCGTTGCGCCAGCAGCTCAGCCCGCCGCCTTCTGTGCCTATCCAGACGTTTCCGTTGTTATCGGTGGCAAGAGCATTGATAAAATTTTCTTTCAAACCATTGCGCGTCGTATAAAGTTTACACGTATCCCCCGTGATACAGTACAAGCCAGTCTTCGTACCGACCCATAGCCGATGTTGACTATCTTCGACGATAGACGACACCTCAACGTTCGTAATATGTTCATATGCTCGATATGAAGTATAGGTGGTGTCTGTAAAATAAAGCAGACCTCCTTGGGCGCGTTCTGTCCCAATCCACAGACGTTTGTTGCTGTCTTCGCAAATGGCAGAAATATGATTGTGCCGTTCTACGGTGTCGGGAATATGCCGCGTAAAGGTATTATTCCGCAAACGCAGTAACCCGCCACCACTGGAGCCTATCCACAGGCTTCCATTACTCGATACTGCGAGTGAGCGAACCTCGTTGATATTGAATACCAGCGAATCGGTTTTGCTATTAAATGATTTGAACCGTGCGCCATCGAAGCGAACAAGTCCGTCGTACGTTGCTAACCACAAGTATCCATCGGGTGTTTGGCAGATAGAGCGCGGCGTTTGCTGAGGCAGCCCAGCTTCGTCCGTCCAATTGTCGTAAAGATATTGAGTGATGGAGTGTTCCGGATTCAGTCCCGGAAGATACTGAAGTGGCTTTTTGTGTGCTGCGGGCGAACGGGATTGTGCGAACGTGGACTCACTGTGATGAAGCCATGCCGCCAAAAAGAGAAAAAATGCGGTGAAGACATACCGTTGCATTCCGTGTCGCTTTGCTGAAAATGAGGTGACTCTCGCAAAATGCCGAACTTAAACGTTGTGTGGGGGAAACAAACCGCAAACTTACGGTTTTGTTCAACAATATCCATATTCGCGTTTCTACACAAGAAAAATTGTCATGTCGAAAATTTACTGTATTTTTGTGATTCTGTAGCCTAACATCTGTAGCCTAACAATTTTGATGGTATGAATGATTCAACACAAAATGAACGTAGAGTCACAACAATCAACCACAAACTCGCTTCTTCTTGATGAACGCGACGTGTTCATGCGTGGAACAACGATTGTCCTTAAAGCATTAAGCGAGGATGATGTGGTAAAAAGTGGTTGGTATGGCTGGTTCAACGATGAAGAGACCACAGAATTTATGCAGCAACGATTTTTCCCGAATACGCTTCATAACCAGCTTGAATTTTACCGCTCTACGATTGCTCATTTGCCTACATCCACGAAAGTGCAGGTGGGCATTTTGCCATATGGCACAGCCATGATTGTAGGTGTCGTAAGTTTGAGTGCCATCGACTTTCTGAACCGCAAAGCCGAGTTTGCTATTATCATTGGTGATAAAGACGTTCGTGGCAAAGGTTACGGGACAGAAGCTGCTGAACTTATTCTTAAACATGGGTTTGAGCGACTTAGTTTGAATAAAATTTATTTGGGTGTTCATGCTGGACACAAGGCGGCTATTCGCAGCTATGAAAAAGCTGGATTCAAGATTGATGGGGTGTTGCGCGAAGATATTCTTCTTGGTGGCAGGTTTTACGACACGGTTCAAATGAGTATTCTGGCACGAGACTGGAACCAACAACGAGCAAAAAATTTATGAGTCATTATCGTATTGTTTCGACCATTGAAGCACGAATGACGAGTTCGCGGCTGCCGGGCAAAGTGCTGATGACCGCAGGCGGTAAACCAATGCTACAGATTTTAATTGAACGTTTGCAGCGTTCGCTTCATATTCAAGAAATTGT
>JANYIG010000269.1 GCA_025358765.1 Candidatus Kapaibacterium sp. | reverse complement strand
TCGGACGATGAAAAATAGGTCGCCGTCCACCCAAGGTCTGGGTTGTAACCGTCGGTGGTAAAACGCACAAGCATTGTTCCACCGGTGCTGACGACGGAAGGCGGAAGGGCATTACCGCTAAACACGCCTAAAATCTGTGCGGTGGTGTCCGCGCCGTTATAGATGGTTACGATGTCATAATCTCCCTCCGTGGAAAACGACGAAAACGTCAGCCGTATTTGTTTTGAGCCCGTAGGCTTAATAAGCCAGTAATTATCAACGTTGTTGTCATATTCTTCAAAAGAACCCTCGTGATCGCTAAAGGTTGTTACGGTATCAGTCGTAAGGATGAAAGAAGTGCTATATGTTGCTGTCCAGCCAAGGTCTCTATTTTTGGCATTGGTAGTAAAGCGCACAAGCATTGCTCCGCCAGTGCTGACAACGGAGGGAGGCAATGCATTGCCGCTAAATACGCCCAAAATCTTTGCTGTTGTGTCTGCGCCGTTATAGATGGTCACAAGGTCAGCGCCCTTCTCGGTTGCAAAGGCTGTGAACATAAGCCGCACTTGTGCTGCATTTGTCGGCTGGAGAAGCCAGTAACAATCGCGGTTATTGTCATAGTTTGCAAAAAAATAATGGTCGCTAAACGTAAGTGTTGATGAAGTAGATTTAATGGTCGCGCAGGTGTCTCGGCGTGTCTGTGCTTGTACCATGAACGTGCAGCAACAAAACACGACAACAACAACAAACAGTAGTGATGCGAGGTATTTCATAGCTGCTATACAAATAGTTGGTAGTGAATTGGGCTGCATAGATTTGATGCGTAGATTGACAATGATTGCGTACTGGAATATACTTCGAGATGTTCATGCAAACTTACATTTTACAGTCGTTTCGCGCAAGGGTTTCCATGGATGAATGGATGGTTTGGAAGAATTTATCGGTACGTGAAACAATAATGCAACAAAATTCCCGCTGCAACCGCAACATTAAGTGATTCCGCGCCTTCGCTGCCGCTGATTTTTATCGTGTCTGTCAGGATGCGACGCACGGGCAACGAAATTCCGTGTGATTCACTTCCCAACACAAGCCCATACAAGCCGCCCATCCGCAGAGCATCAAGATTCCGAGCGCCATCCAACGTTGCTCCATAAAACGTGTGCTGCGGAAAACCGCGTTGAAGCGTTGTCGCAAGGTCATCGGTCGTGGCAACGGTGCAACGAAAAATAGAACCCATCGTCGAGCGTAATGTTTTAGGATTAAAACGGTCTGCACAGCCAGCGCCGAGCAAAATCTGGCGCACTCCGAACCAGTCTGCCGTGCGGATAATCGTGCCAACATTGCCCGGGTCAGCCACTCCATCCAGTACCACAAGCGGCTGTGCGTTATTCAGCGTCATTTCGGGAAATTTCACAACTGCCACGACTCCTTGAGGCGTAGCGGCATCGCACAACTGTTCAAATTTTCGTGCTTGGGTTTGAAACACATCCACACCCATTCGGCTCATATCATGTGCTAACACCTGCACCGAAGTGCTTGGGTCACCTGTGATGATAGCGTAACGCATGGTTGCATGGCTGAGAAGCGCTTCCCGACAGAGTTTTTCACCTTCTATCAAGAATACTTGTTGTTCCTCGCGTTCCTGTTTTTTGTGCAGTAGGCGCGTTGTATGGTGCAGCGCTTGCGTGAGCGGAGGGAAGAATGATTCCGAAGTATGCTGTGAAGTATTCATGGCTCAAAAATGACGATTTTCGGTCGGATTTGCACACGAATTTTCAGCGAATGTGATTTTTGTGATACGTCGTGTTATGTTTGTTTGGTCAAGTGCGATTGTATCTCATCCCCAAATTGTGTAGGTTGCCATAATGAAAAACATCGTTGTCGAAAATTGGGGTATTATTCCGTACCGCGAGGCATGGGAACGCCAGCAGCGATTGCAATACCAGATTCAAAGCGGCGAGCGCGATAGCACGTTAGTGTTTTGCCAGCATCCGACGGTGATAACGCTTGGCAAACATGAGGATTGGCACGACATTCTTGTGCCTACTCACGAACTCGCAGCCAATGGTGTGGACTTGGTGGAAATCAAACGTGGCGGACATGCAACGTTGCATAATCCGGGGCAACTCGTTGGCTATCCAATTTTTCGTTTGACAGATTTTACGCCAGATTTACATTGGTTTTTGCGGAAAATCGAGCAGTGTATTATCGAAACCATCGCAGAGTTCGGGATTGTGGGCGGTCGTGTAGAGGGCTTGACGGGTGTGTGGGTAGAAAACGAGCGGAAAATTTGCGCCATTGGCTTTCATTGCTCGCGTTGGGTAACGATTCACGGCTTTGCGCTGAATGTAGCGAACAATATTGGCGAATTTGCATACATTGTACCATGTGGCATTCCAGACAAAGCGGTCACATCGGTAAACGCTGAATTATCAAGGGGAAACAAGGAGAATGTGAGTGTTCAAGCCATTCAATCTATCTGCCAACAAAAAATTATTTCACATTTTTCATAAAAAGATTTGCATTGGCATTGTCAGTGTTGTATTTTTGTAAGCCTTCTACTGAAGTAGGTGCTACCACGACAAACGGTAGGTGTTCTTTTCAAGTTTAGCGGGAGTAGCTCAGTTGGTAGAGCATCACCTTGCCAAGGTGAATGTCGCGAGTTCGAGTCTCGTCTCCCGCTCGCGGTTCTCAAACCGTAAGATCCTCTTTATGCTGCATGCCTTGCCATCACTTTCCCCCGATGGTGAGGCATTTTTTATTGTAATTCGTGAAGCAAACCCCGCCTTACTCTTCCCCGCTTACTCTTCCCAATATTCCGTGCCATCTACGCCGATAAATCCCCATTTACCATCATTTTGCACCCGCGCATAACCATCGGAAAAATCCGCAACTTTGCTGTATTTGAGTGCAATCACTTCTTTGCCGTTTCCATCAATAAACCCCCATTTGTTTTTGACCTGCACCGAAACAAAGCCTTCAACGAACGTACCGATATTGTCATATTTCGGTGCAGCAAGTTCTTGCCACGTTCTTGTGAGCAATCCAAATTTCTCGCCGATTTGTATCGTCGCTACGCCGCCCGCCGGAACGCTGCCTAAAAACGTCCCTATGAGGTCATATTTTGGCGCTATCACTTCCTTCCACGTGCTATCCACAATGCCAAAGAGTACGCCGATTTGTACTCGCACGTAGCGCACGGTTGTCATATTGTTTCCACTTGAGAACGCGCTCAGATTATCATATTTTGGCGCTATCACTACTTTGCCCAACTTATCCACCACACCCCATTTCCCGCCTTGTTTGATAGCGGTGTGCGCGGCAAAGAGCGGTCGGACTTCTTCGTAGTTTGGTGCAATCATTTCTGCTCCGAAAGCATCCATCACGCCCCATTTTCCAGCAAGTTTGACTGTAACAACACCATCCGCAGCTGTTTCTACCCAATCGTATTTTGTGGTTAACACTTCTTGTCCTGTAGCATTCACCATGCCCCATTTCCCGCCTATTTGCACCCGTGCCACGCCGCCAATAAAGCGGCTTGCGTTGTCGTATTTCGCTGGAATTTTGAGGATTTTTGATTTGTCGCAAAAACCCCATTTATCACCTTTGCGGAAGGGGATAATATCCGATGTGGTGTGAAGCGATTGTGCGGCAATATGCGGAAGGCACAAAACCGCGTACAGAAGATTAATGACAACAGCGGGAAGGAAATAACGCATAGAAATAGTAGCAAATGTGAAATAACAGACTCTAAGCACCAATGGCATTAAGTTAAGGAATCTCCCTCATCCCGACCTTCTCCCAAAGGGAGAAGGAGGGAGATTTGAAGCCCTCTACCTCTGGGAGAGGGTTTGGGTGAGGGGCTTAACTTAATGACATTGACTCTAAGCACGTGCTTGAGGAATCATGAGCTTTTCAGCCGTGATAACTCCTTATGAATCAGGCGTTTGGTAAATTCTTCGTTTGGATAGTTCTCGAATGTAAGAGCGGCTTCAAAACTGAATTTTGCATCGGATTTTTTGCCAAGTTTGAGTTGCGTCAAGCCCAAACGATAGCGTACGTTTGCCGGAAGCCACAAAGTTTTCGTGACGGTAAGCACCGATGCCGCACCAAAACGCTCTTCCGCCTTTGCATATTCGCCCCGCTCGAACAATGTTCGCCCTTGCACGTAGAGCGCTCTTGATTTTACCTCGTCTGCCATACCCGGCATTCGTTGTATTTCTTCCCCTACCATCAACGCCGCTTCGTAGTCACCCGCATTAAAAGAGAATGTCTGCTTTTCCACCATGATTTCCGGCGGCGTGAGCGGCGCTTTCAAAAGCTCCACTGACCGCAGTACACCCGTTGAACGCTGATAATATCCAACCGCTGCGCTGCGATTACCCTGTATTTCCGTACAAACACCACAATTAAAATTCGCATCCCGAACTTGTAGCGAATCGGCACTGTGGGCAATACACTTCTGGAACCATTGTGTAGCATCGCTCAGACGGTTTTTGTACATCTGCGTCATGCCAAACCGCAACATTGCACGTCCGTAGGCAACCGTATTTGCCAGTGCACCTTTGGAAATGATACGTTGGTATAATTCGGCAGCTTTATCTGCTTTCCGTAAATTGAAGAGCAAGACATCGGCTAATATGCTTTGGAAAAAATCGTTGTTAGGATATTGCGCTATGAGAGTTTGCAACAACTGTGCAGAGCGGTCGTATTGCTGCTCGAAGTCCGTGCGAAGAATATTCGCCAGCGCAAATTGTGCTTCGGTCTTAGCATATAAACCGTTCGTGGCTGCATTACTCAGGTATTTCAAACCCGCCATGCGGTCGCCAGACAATCCCGCAAGCTTCAGTGCAGGGCGCACGAACGACGGTGCTTGCGAAATCAGGTAATTGAACAACCCCAAACCCATTTGTGCATCCACATTTGTTGGGTCCAGCTCGACGGCTTCTTTGAGCTTATCGTAACCCTTTTTTCCTTCAAAAGCAGCTTTGAGCATGTCGCCATTGTTTTGGAAAGCAATCCCACGATACCCAAGCGTTCCTCCTAAATAAAATAAGGCTTTCGAGTCTTTTTCGTTGTACTTCAAAATATTCTCGGAAACCTGAATTGCTCGTTGGGACAGAGCTAAAAAACGTTCGTAGTCTGCTTTGTCACGGTAAATCAAATACCGATAATAAGACAAACTGGATTTAAAAAAATGTCCGCGCGGATCGGTTGGCGCAAGCTGAATAACCTCGTTACACCGTTGCTCCGCTTCGGCAAATCGTAGGTTATACATCTCACTGATTGCCGTCATCGTGAGTGTGTGTACGCGCTCCCAGTCTGCTTGTGTCAGGGTTTTGGTAGTGGTTTGCGCGCGAAGTGCTTGATAGGGTATATTGAAAATCACCAAGCAAATAAGAATGGTTATCGCCGACCATTGCAGAAGTGCAAATGCTCTAAACTGCGGTGATTGTTGACTCATAGCAAAAAGACATCGAGTTAGAAACAGAATATTTGCACCAATTACCAACAAATGTACAAAAAATGTTGCAGCATCCAGCAAGTGAATTTCATTGATGCAGGATTACCACATAGGCGAAAGCCGTATCACAATATTTGCACCCTCCGCTCTATCCGTGCGCCACGCAGCGCCGATACGGAATGCACCATTGCGGCTGCCGAAGGCAATGCCCCAACTAAATTTTACGTCATTGATGGTTGAGGGTAACAATTGTTCTGTAAAAGCTGCTTCAACGCTTGCGTTCTGAACAACTGCAACATCAGCAAAAAGAATCACGCTCAAGCCAAAGAGCCTCGATGCCAAAAAATTCGAGAAAATAAGCTCTGAATTCCACAATATCATGCGGTTCCCAGACAATTCGTTCCAGCTAAAACCCGCCAGCGAACCAACGCCGCCGAGAGCAAAATATTTCGGTGCGGGCGCTAAGCCGACAACCGAACCCGCACGAACTCTGGTGTTAAAGGTAAAAGACTTTGATATAGGTTGATACAATGCGGCTTCCACCAAATAGCGCTCAAACCCATAGTCACGTCGCCCGATTTCGGCTTGTAGGCTTGCGCGAACGCCCACACGCCTGTTGGAATATTCCCAGCTATCGCCATCTGACGGTGAGAATAAAAATTCATCGCTCGAAACATGGCGAACATTCTTCTGCTGCGTATTGTCCATATTGAGGGAAACCACCAGGCTGTTCACCCATCCACGCTCAAATTGCGGATTATCGCGGAAGGTTTTTTCGCCGCCAAACACCGACCAATTCACGTTTTTTTGCATCGGCTCATAAAGGTCTTGCCGGAACTCCGCACCAAATCTGATATTTGCCGCGTTCAGTTGCTGCTCCAACCGTGCGCTCCAGCCTGTGCGAAAGAAATAAATACGATAATCTTCGCGTGCAAGCAAGGCGTGGACGGTGTTTTCAACTGCACCGATTTTCCAAGCGTCGTGCGTATCACTGATTCTGTGCCCTTCCAAACCGATAAATATTCCTCCATCTTTTCCGCCAAACAACTGATAATCCAATCCACCAAATGCTTGAAACTGCCGCGAACCGAAGGCGTAACCCGCGCCCAAATGTGTATAAAGGTCGTCGTCCACCGCATAACGCTCTTGACTACCCAAACCCAAAAACAATCCATCCACACGGTTATAGCGAAAGCCGCTTCGTTGCTCGGCATCGCCCGGAAACGAAGAATACGCTGGCAACGTCTTCGGATGCGAAAAGATGGACTCTATCACACGGTCGTTTAAGTTGAGCATATCGAGAGAAAAGGAGCGAAATTCTTGCTCGAAATCTCGAAACTCGCGCTCCGTTCTTGTTGAAGTTCTATCTTCGGCACGTGGCTGGCTTTCCGTGCGGTTTTCGGGGATGGAATCGGCAGGAAATACGGTCGAAAACGCAGGCGAAGCACAGCACAGAAGACATAGTATGAGAATAGCTCGTTTCATGGTTTTGTTCCTTGATTAACGGTAGATTACTGATTAGTTTATAGTTGAAAAAGTTTAATGTTCGCAGACCTCGTTTTGATGCTAATGCTGCCAGCAGATTTCCCGGAAGGCGCTCCCACCGTACCGCTTGCGGTCATTGTGTGAGAACTTTCCGTACGGCTTAGGTTCAGATTTGTTTCAATTTGCCCGTGTTCGGCATCGGCGCTCACATAGCCTGCAAATCCTTGCGGCATCATCACTCGCGCCTCTCCGTATTCGTTTTGGATTGTTAGATTTTTCGGCACGGTTTTGAGCTTTATGTCTATCAAGCCGTTTTTGTTGCTCATCCACATTGTGGTCGCTGCCATCTCTTGAAACGAGCATTCCATATAGCTTGTGGACGATGTCCAATTCCCTGCCAAACCATCCACCCAAAGTCGGCTATTTGTGGCAGAAAGCGATACATCACCGCGAACATGTTTGAGGAGAACCTTACTGTAAGGCGCATCAATACTCATTCGTCCGACGGCGTTTTCGAGCCGGATGGAGCCGGAACGTGTTTTGAGCGTGAGCGCTTGTGTAGTATCGCCTGTAACACCCGTCACATCTATAGTTGAATACTCAGCGCGAACACTCGTGCCACCAACATTTTTGACGGTCACCGTACCACTTCTCGATTCAATGTCCGCAAAACCTTTGACATTGCTTGCGGCAATGGTTGCGTAATCTGCATCCACGGTAAGATTGCCCTCCACGCGGTCTATTTGGAGCGCAGAACTACGCGATTTTATGCGAACATCTTGTTTTACGTCATTCAATATCATACTCGTGTAATCCGCCTCCACAGCCAAAGCACCCGCAAACCCCTCAATGGCAAGCGCTCCGCTTCTGCCTTTAAAATCAAGCCTTCCGCCAGAGCTTTTAATGGTGGTTTTGCCATAGTCGTTCGTGATTTGGCGAATATTCGCACAGTTTGTCAATTCTAATGTGTTCGATTTCCCCGGCAACCGCAATTCGCCGCTCATGTTGTCGAGCGAAAGCGTTGTGTAGCGCACGTCCGACGTAAGGGCATTTTTTCGTGGCACATAAATTTCACCAGAAATATCTTTACTAAACGAATAGAACAGGTGGATGCGTACTCCGAACACCTTAAAACCGCTGACACGCTCGCTTGGCTCCCACAAACGTATCCGCATAAGCGACGGCGAGGCGTATTCCACCACCTTCATAGAGTCAGCGTAAAGACGCTCTTCATCGTCGGACGACGACGACACTTTGACGAGCAGGTTCACATACACTTCCGATTTGTCCCACGATTTGATAGTAATTTTTGCGCCCGAAATTCCTTCAAGACTTATCGTTTGTGCGGCATCCACCGCGATGTGCTTTTCGACTTGCTTTGTCACGTCGGCACGAACCGCACCTGTACTCAAAAGCCATGCTATCACCAAACCAATTGTTACCGTAATCCAATAAAATGCAAGACGCATAAAGCGGCTTGGGCGGCGGACGGGACGCAATTCAAGCGTTGCACTCGTTTCATAATGAAAGGTTTTCATAGTTCGATTTCTCCTGATTCAACCATGTCTTGAAGGATTTCTAATTTCATTTTGTAGAGTTGCCGTAATTTTGTTTGCATGATGGGCGAACGGTCGCCGGAACGCATGGTGGCACGAAGTTGGGCAATTTCGGTATCTAACATTCCCATTTGCTCTTTGCGGGCGGCAAACATTTCCGCTTGGGGCGTATGCTGCGGTGCCGCGTCGAATGTTTCAGCACGTGATTCTGTGCGCGATTTGCGATTACGAATTTGTTCAGCGCGTTCAGTGGAAGATGGCATCGCCTTTTCAAATTCTCGAATTGCCGTTTGGTACGCAGCGTCGAGCTTCGCATCGGTCGGTCGTCCAGCACTCAAACCCTGTTGTAATGCAGCATACGCGCCATACATGGCAAAACACAACACGACAGCCGCCGCCATACCGTAATAAAAACTCCGGCGGTCGAGAATGGAAAAGATGGTCGTCGTAGCGGGTCGTTGGGCGGGTTGTGCTTGCATAGCTTGCGGTTGGGCGGTTAGGCTCCTATCCGCTACTATTTTTTGAATATTCTCCCACATCTGTGTTTTCTGACGGTCTGTGGGTTTTTCGTCGGGAGTATAGAATTTTTCAGGTGTCATAGTTTGTTCTCCTCAGAACAATGGTGTTTCCATTGCTGTTGTAAAAACTGTTTTGTGCGTGTAAGTGTTGTACGCGAGGCACTTTCTTGAATGCCCAATATCTCAGCGATTTCCGCGTGTGAATAACCTTCCACCTCGTAAAGCACAAACACGGCGCGTTTGGTGTCGTTCAGGCGAGCAAGCCACGCCTTCATCATATCGTGCCACGCGAAATCATCAGCTGCCTCGTTGGATATATTATTAGACGCTTTGCTCGGTAGGCTGCCTGCTTCGTCTAATGCCGTTTCTACGAAAAGAAACGTTGCTCGTTTTGCCGAACGTTTATCCATTCGCATTTCATTGAGCGCAAGCGTAAAAAGCCACGTCGAGAACCGCGACGTACCACGAAACGTTGCCAAATGTTGGAATGCCTTGATAAAGGCACGTTGCGTCCATTCCTCCACGTCGCTTGTGTTGGAGGAATACTGTCGCAAAAAGCGATAGAGCGGCGTTACATGGGCTTCGTAGAGCGCTTTGTAAGCGGTTTGGCTCCCGTTTTGTGCTTGTTCTATCAGGTGCGTTTCATCGTGCATAGTCAAACATACTCACAAAGAAGTCTTTATTGTTGGTTCTAATGGTTAGATGCAGGCGAAGGGCAAAACGCTACAGGCGTTGCAAAAAAATAAAATTGAACAATATCCCGTTCCACAAGACACACCTACGAAGCACAAAACAACCAATAAAAAAAGCCTACAACCAAAATGCAATCTTGATTGTAGGCTTTTTTGTTCTATCGTTGTACGACGGAGTTCGCGGTTGCGTTTTACTTCTGCTTGGTTGTTTTGCGCGTTTTTGTCGAACGTCCGTTAGAATTAGTGGAGTCGCTTGAGCTTCCACCACGAAGTTTTTTCAGAGTCTCCGAACGAATGCCCAACACACCAAGCTCCGCAATCTCATCGGCACTGAAGCCTTGTTTTTTCAGGTCTTTAGCGGTTTCAACGCTAATGCCGCGTACGCCAATGTCCTCAATATCATCTTTGCTAAAGCCAGCTTTTTTCATAGCAACCACATAATCAACTTTGATCCCGCGTACAGCCAAATCTGCAATCTCGTCGGCATCAAAACCTGCTTGCTTAAATGCTTTGGCAATTTCAACCTTAATGCCACGCACACCGATTTCCTGAATATCGTCTTTGCTAAAGCCAGCTTTTTTCATTTCGGTCACGTAATCAGGTTTGATGCCACGCACAGCCAAATCCGCAATGTCGTCGGTGTTGAACCCTGCTTCTCGGTATGCCTTTGCCGTTTCAGCTTTGATGCCACGCACGGCTAATTCTTGAATGTCGTCGCCGCTAAAACCCGCTTGTTTGTATGCCTTAGCGGATTCCATGCTGATGCCGCGTACGCCGAGTTCTTGGATCTCGTCTTTGCTGAAGCCCGCTTCCTTCATAGTTTTTACGTACTCCGGTTTGATACCGCGTACACCCAAATCCGCAATATCGTCGCCCTCAAAACCGGCTTGTTTGTACATCTTCGCCGTTTCAGCGCTGATGCCCCGTACACCAATTTCCGCAATCTCATCGGTATTGAACCCCGCTTCTTTCATAGCTTTTACGTAATCAGCTTTGATGCCGCGCACAGCGAGTTCTGCAATATCGTCGCCGCTGAAACCCGCTTGTTTGTAGCCTTTTGCTGTTTCCACGCTGATGCCCCGTACACCAATTTCTTCGATTTCATCTTGCGTGAAGCCCGCTTCCTTCATGGTTTTTACGTACTCCGGTTTAATACCGCGTACGCCAAATTCTTCGATTTCTCCTGCCGTCATCCCTGCGGCTTTTGCAGCTTTGATGTATTCCGGCTTAATGCCCCGCAACGCAAGGTCGGAAGCATCTTCCACAGACAAACCAAGCCCGCCAAGTTCTTGCATCGTTTCAAGTTTTACGTCGCTAAAGGCAAGAATCTCAAGATCGTTCGTACTGGCGTTCGGAAAACCGTGAGCCTGAAGTTTCGACAGAAATTCCCCGCTCGGTGCAAACGAATAACTCCCCATGCCTTTGCCGTTGCGCGATTCGCCAGTGAAAGTGAACACGCCTTGTGGCTTCGTCATCTGGAACGTGAGAGAACCGTTCGTTTGCACTTTTGCGGCGGTCAAACCGTCAAATTTGCTGTACGGAAGCGTGTTGGAGTAGGTTCTTCCGCTCCACCAGCCGTTCCAACCATCCCAGGAATCGCCATCGCCGTCCATGTTGATGTTCACGTTATTCCGGTCGCTGCCACGCATGACAAGCGTCATGCTGGTTTCCTTAAATCTGGCTTTCCACCGCATTTCTGAGCGATCGGCAACGACTGAGGTTTGATGTGAAGAATCGGCTGCGGTGTTCTTTGAAGAAACAAAAATGGTCGCAAATGGCTTTTCCACAAAACCCACTGCCGCGCCAAAGGTTTCCACTGCCGTGCGTTCAACCACAGGGCGCAGAAGAACTCCCGCACTGAGCGATACGGCGCATAGTAGTAAACACGCGGCAACCGTGCTGGAAGAAATACGACGATTGCTCGTGGATAAGCCTAAAAGCCGTTTGATGCGTTTCATCAGTTGACCATTATCACGACCATTGTTGTTGCCAGTAGCTGCCATTGCGGGCTGGAATGCTGGTGAGGCATCATTCCACGCACGGTCTTGAAGCGTCACGAGGGCGTTAGCAAGGGCAAATGAATCGCCACAGGCTTGCACGGCAATGTCGTCGCAGCAGTGCTCGCGCTCTTCGCGGACGATACCGGAAATCCACCAGACAGCAGGATGATAGAACATAACCACCTCCACAAACGATTGCACGATGTTGACAATATAGTCGCGGCGGGCGATGTGCGCCAATTCGTGAGCAAGCACGATTTCGACTTGTTCGTTCGACAAACCGCTCATCATGCTGATAGGCAGGAGAATCACTGGTTTGAGTGCGCCAAGCACCATTGGAACTCGCGCTAAACGGGATTCAACGAGCGAAACCGTTGCGCGAAGGCTTGCCGGCAAACCCACGCGCACCGCAATATCTTGCAAGCGTTGCTGCCACTCTTCTCCAAGCAGTGTGGTACGGTAGTTTTTCAGGCGCTGTGCATACGCCAAACCGCTCAAGAGCTTGAGTGTAAGCACCACCACGCCCACAAACCACAGTGTGACAATAAGCGGCAAATGGCGATTAAAATATTCCTGAAACGTCGTGATTGCATTTTGTACCGATGTTTCGTTGAGCGTTTTTCCGGCAATAGTTGGCAGTGCTTTCAGGTCGTTCACGCGGCTCCAGATGCCTTCAGCAGGTGCTTGAGCAGTTGATTGAACGGGCGTTGCCGCCGCTGCCGTACTGCTGCCAGTAATGGCTGGTGCTGTTTTCACCTTCATCGTTGGCTTTGTAGCTGACTTTACTGGCGTACCAGCTTCCAACTCAGCAAAAACACGCTCTTGAAGCATTTCTTCTTGCGCTTGGTGTTCTTGGTCTTGTTGATAATAATGGGTGAACGTCACTACTGATGCCGCCACAACAAGCGCCAGAGCGCCAACGGCAATGGTATAGCGCATTTGGGCAGAACGACTGCGAAGAGCTACCATTGCGAGCGCCAGCATCAGAGCCACGAGTGAGCTTTGCCAAAGTGAGTGCAAAATCATCCAGCCAAACGCATGGACAAGGCTTTCGGGCAGTAGTCCTTGAATTGGGTTCAAGGCAAGTATCGTGGAAATCATGACTTCCGTCCTTTCTGAGCATTAGAAATGGAGTGTTGCTGTTCGTATTCTTTTTGGTCAAGCAGCTTGCGAATCTCGTCTAATTCTTGCTTAGAGGTCTGGCTGTGACCAAGCGCTTGCATCACGAGTTTCATTGCTGAACCACGAAAGGCGCTATCCACCAGCTTTTCCACAAGGTTTTGCTGAATGTCCGATTCCTTCACGTTTGCGTGGTAGATGTGTGTACGGCTTGATTCATCACGGTGAACAAGGTGTTTTTCGGTCATAATTTGCATAATTTTGAGCGTCGTTGTATATCCAACATCACCGCCGCCGCGAACATGGCTTTGTCTGTTGAGTTCGTCGTTCACAACGCGCACCGTCGTCGCGCCGTTTTGCCAGAGGATGCTCAGAATATCTAATTCTGCCTCGGTGGGTTTGGAAAAAGTGTTCATTGGTTTACCTCAAAAGTTTAATACGAATTGTTTCGTAGATAAACATACGAAGAAGTTCGTAAAAGGTTGCACAAAAATTTCAAAAATTTGTTCTATCTACCCCAAAACAGCAACAGCGCACCGTTGTGGGTACGCTGTTGCATGAATTACCGATTAAATTCGTAACAATACAAATCATTCCTTGATGATGATGGACTCGATTTTTCCCCAAATTGAGAATCCTGCTGTTTCTACATCTTGTTTGAACTTCGCAACATCGCTTGCATACACGTCATTGATTGCCTTCAATGTCTGACCTAATATGGTTTTCACTTTGTCGTATTTCACCTGAGCCGCTTGCGTAGGCGCATCAAAAGAACCACCCGTACCAAATAACACCTCGCCTACCTGCGCCGAAAGTTCCGCCGAACGGTCGTAGATACCGCTTCGACTTTCGTCTGGCACGATAGTGTACATCAGGCTATCGAGCTTTTTCTCTAATGCTTTGCCCGATTTTGCCAACGAATCCGCTTTTGCCTTCTCTACATTCTTCGCAAAGTCTGCCGTTATTGCCTTGATGACTTTTTTCGTTTCCGTGATTTGTTTTACGGCTTTCGTCATAGTCTCCATTAGGCTTCCTGCCTTCATTTGTAGGCTATAATTTTGCTTGATTGCTTCCGGCGTTGTTACCACGCGCGGGTCAGCAGCCACTTCCACCTCTTGAATGGCAATCATTTTACCATATTTCATTTTCACAGCGTACTTACCCGGCAACACCAAGATGCCCGGTCTGTCAGCTTGTTCGTCCTCTGCGCCTGCCGCACCGCCGCGCCGCCCAGTATTGCCGGGCGTATCAAAGCCTTTGCGCCGCAAATCCCATGCCACACGATTGATGCCCTTCCGCATCGTACCTTTAACCGTGCGAATCACAGCGCTGTCTGGCAATGACAGAATTTGAATGTCGAGTTTCTGCTCTTTCGGCGTACCTTCTTTTGCGATAACGCTATCCGGCGGGTTCATCACGTAGTTGATAAATGCTCCGTAGCGCCGCGATTCCCCTCGATACAAGCCGTCCGCTTGCCCGAAATACGAACCTGCCCAATATTGTGTTGTGTATTGATATGCCTTACCAATCTCGAATAAATGCAGCTCTTTTTTGGCAATCTCCTGCGAAACTGTGCGAAGCGGGCGGATGTCGTCGAGGATGAACATCGCACGTCCGTGTGTGCCGATAACGAGGTCGTGCTCACGCTTGTGTACCACCATGTCTTGCACGGAAACCGTTGGTAAACCTGCTTTCCATTTCGTCCAGTTTTTACCGCCGTTCACGCTTACATACAAACCAAATTCTGTTCCCAAAAAGAGCAGGTTTTCCGCAACAGGGTCTTGGCGGATGACGTGGCAAAAACCGTCAATCTCGCTCGTGGCAAGTGATGTCCATGTTTTGCCGTAGTCGTGCGTCACAAATACATACGTTCCCCAATTCGAGCGACGGTGATCGTCGAACACCACGAACGCCGTTGCTGCATCGAACGTTGAGGCTTCCACGTGCGGCGACCACGCGCCTTGCGGTGGCAGATTTGCTGCCGCACCAGTGACTTTTACGGTTTTGTTATTGGCGGGACTGACGTTTGACCACGTTTTGCCACCATCTTGTGTGAGTTGCAAATTGCCATCGTCGGTGGAAACCCAGATGGTTTCTTGCTTCACGGGACTTGGTGCAATGCTCAAAATCGTGCAATAATTTTCAGCCGCCGTCACGTCGCGGGTGATGCCACCAGATTCAGTGGATTTTTGCTTGGTTGCGTCGTTTGTTGTCAAGTCAGGACTGATGAGTTCCCACGATGCGCCTTTGGTCGAACTTTTGTGCAAAAATTGGCTGCCATAATACACTGTTTTTTTGTCAATTGGGTCAATCGCAATGCCCGTATTCCAGTTGTAGCGGTGTTTTACGTCGGTTTCTGTTGGGCGAATGTTTTTGCGAACGCCCGTTTTGTAGTTGAAGTACGCCAAAGCGCCGCCTTGCGACATTGCGTAACCGAACTCCGAATTTTCGGGATCGGGAACAGTCGCAAAGCCATCGCCAAACAAAACGGCTTCCCATTGTGCGTTGTAAATGCCGTCGCTTTTGAGCGAGGTGGACGGACCGCGCCATGAGCCGTTGTCCTGCAAACCGCCATAGACATTGTACGGAAACTCGTTATCCGTCGCAACATGGTAAAACTGACCAACAGGAAGATTATCCACGAACTGAAATTTTTTGCCGCCGTCGCGCGAAATGGTCACGCCACCGTCGTTGCCGTTCAGGAAAAAATCGCCATTCGGATGAATCCACAGCGCATGATGGTCGGCGTGAACAGTGTTGTTCGGAAGCCACGTTTGGAACGTGCGCCCGCCGTCGGTGCTGATGTCTGCGTCCACCTGCAAACGGAATATCGTATTTTCGGTTTTCGGATGGACGCGAATATCGCAGAAGTAAAATGGACGTGGGTTAATAGTTTTTTCTTTGTTCACGGTGCGCCATTTTACGCCGCCGTCGTCTGAACGCAGCAAGGCGCTTTCCTTTGCTTCGACGAGTGCGTACACGACATTTGGATTACTCGGCGCAAAGGCAATGCCGGAACGGCCAAGCTCACCTTCGGGCAAACCATCTTTATTCGTGAGCTTTTTCCACGTTTCACCACCATCATTGCTTGTATATACGCCGCTTCCAGAACCGCCAGAAGTGAAAAACCAAGGCTGGCGACGATATTCCCAAAGCCCGACAATCAAATGATTTGGGTTTGCAGGATCAACCGCGAGGTCGCCTGCGCCCGTGCGTTCGTTTGTGTACAAGACTTTACGCCATGTTTTACCGCCATCGGTGGTTTTGAACACGCCGCGTTCCGTGCCATCACCCCATTCGGGACCTAACGCTGCAACATAGACCACATCGGGGTTGGTGGGGTGCGTGATGATGCGGTGAATGCGCTCAGATTTCTCCAAACCCATATTCCGCCACGTTTTGCCGCCATCAAGCGACTTAAAAATACCACGCCCAACGCCCGCACTGTTGCGTGGATTACCCTCGCCCGTGCCGACCCACACAACATCAGGATTAGCTTGAAAAACAGCAATAGAGCCAATAGCAGCCGTACTTTCGTTGTCAAATATAGGTATCCATGTCGTTCCACCGCTTGTACTTTTCCAAACACCACCCATTGCCGCCCCGACATAGATGATATCGGGGTTTGCAACGACAACTTCAATCGCGGCAATGCGTCCGCTCATACCAGCCGGACCAATTGAACGAGCTTTCATACCTGCAAAGAAGGCAGAATCAAGTGTTTGAGCGTGTATCGTTCCGATAAATGCCACAAACGCGAGAAGAAGAAAGAGAGTAATTCGAGGTTTCATAGAATATTGTGAATTTTGGAATGGGAGAATAGCACTTCTGGTTGTACATTTGAAGTCACGAATTTACACAGAAAAACGAATTTATTATCATGCAATGCCAAAGCAATGCGCTATAATTTTCCACAACCCCTCCGCAAAGAATTTCAACGCCTTAAACCCGCCATTAAATCTCGTTTGGAAGACTTTCGTGCAGTTCCGACGACCGAGTATTTTTACGAGATGTGTTTTTGCCTTTGTACACCTCAATCGAAGGCAGAACACGCAGATATTGTCGTAAAACTCCTGAAGCAAGGCGATTTTCATCGTACAGGCTTCGACCCGATGCCGCTTTTGCGCGACCCCGCACACTACATCCGATTTCACACAACAAAAGCAAAGCGCCTACTTGCTGCACGGGAGCAGTGGTCAGAAACGTCATTCATTCTTGCTTCCAACAAAACGGCTGAGGAAAAACGCGAGTGGTTGGCGGAAAACATCAACGGTTTTGGATGGAAGGAAGCCTCGCATTATCTCCGCAATATCGGCTACCGAAATCTTCCCATTCTCGACCGCCACATTCTTAAACATTTAGTGCGGTGCGGGGTGTTCCCCGAAGTGCCGAGCATCGGTACTCGCAAACGTTATTTCGAGGCGGCGGGGGCGTTCCAGCGTTTTGCGGATGATATTGGCATTCCGCTCGACGAAGTGGATTTATTCTTTTGGGCATTAGAAGCAGGATTGGTGCTGAAGTGAATGTGTGTGGATGACAAGCTATGAAGCGCAAAGACATGGCACGGAAATTGCTTTCTTACTTGGAGGTAATGGATTCATCGGCTTCTCGAACGAGAATGACATTTTGTGTTGATTCAGTGTCTAAATTTCATTAGATTCTTCGACAAATAATTTTTCGTGCCGTTGCGTGTCATATCTCGCTCAATCAATCGCTCCAAAACTGATGTTCTCGTGAAAGGAAGATATTATGGAAAATTCAAGTGAAGACCTGAGCAAAAAAGCGCAGAGCAAAGCAAAGAGCCAAAAAATGTACAGTAAAATTGATGTGGTGATTAACGAATCCGCACAATTTTTATCGCAGTATATGAGGGATATAGGGGATTACCGAGAGCGTGATGCTGCTGCCACACGCTTCGTAGGCGCTGCTACCGATGTGAAAGCACCCAGCCCTGTGTATCGTCCGTTTTCCGACTTTGACCCTATGTAATTTAATTGTTACCGTGGAACCTGTTGTCTGCACGACAACGACAGACCATAGAGAATTTACGCCATTTTCGGCAAAGCCGCTTTCGGCGACGTTTTCGGAACTTATCTTCACGAAGCATTATGACACTGTATTACCTTGATTCTACTGCGTGGCAGAAATACTATCTCCGCGAACCTGGCTCGGACGAAGTTGCGAAGCTTTTTACGCAGTCGAATATTCTCGTATGCAATACAGTCGGCTTTGTGGAGGTTGTTTCATCGCTGTGGCGCAAGGTGCAGGCAAATGGTGCAACGCAAGGCCAATTCAAACGGAAAATTCATGATATTGGCAATGATTGGTCGCAATTTATGCAAATTGAGCTGTCACAGCGCGTTCTCAGCCTTGCCGCGCAAGCAACGGTTTCCTATGGCTTCTACGACAATCGTGCGTTGCATTTGGGTTCTATCCTGCTTCTGAAGCGCCTTAATGCCGAGAATATTGCGGCTCTGACAATTGTTTCCACTGACACAGCACTATTGAACACCGCTACAGCGCTTGGATTAGCGACTCTTAACCCCACTGTTAGTGCTGATATTGCCTCGGTTGCATGAACGTTTCCCGTTCCCGTGCTATACTCTTCCTTATCCTGACAGCTATTCTCTGGAGCTCGGGTGGTTTGCTCATCAAACTCATCCAATGGAATGCTCCCGCAATTGCTGCCACACGCAGTTTTATTGCGGCTCTTCTACTTTTCACGCTGTACCGCAGCACAAAATTTACGTGGTCACGAGCAACCATCGGTGCTGCTGTGTGCTATGCCATCACAGTGACGCTTTTCGTGGCTGCAACAAAACTCACCACTGCTGCTAACGCTATTCTTCTTCAATATACTGCGCCCGTTCACGTAGCACTCTTTGGCGGATGGTTTTTGGGTGAAAAAACAACACGCTTGGATTGGCTCGTTATTGGTCTGGTTCTCGTCGGTATGACGCTCTTTTTCGTGGATGGGCTTTCGACTGTAAATATGCTTGGCAACGGTACGGCTATTGTGAGTGGTTTTGCGTTCGCGTGGTTCACGTTATTTATGCGAAAACAATCTATGCAAAACCTTGCTGCAACGGGTAATGCCGCAACGTCACTTGAGCCAGTTTTGTTAGGAAATTTATTGACGGCGCTTGTGGGAATGCCGTTCGTCGTTGGTTCCATTGCTGAGGTATCGCTGCAAAGCTGGATTGGTCTGGCATTGTTGGGAACGCTACAACTTGGATTATCCTACGTTCTTTACACCGCCGCCGTTGGGCATGTTACGGCGTTAGAAATAATCCTGATTCCTGTGATTGAGCCGCTTTTGAACCCAATTTGGGTGCTACTGGCTACGGGCGAACAACCCAGTATTTGGGCGCTTGTGGGTGGAATCGTCGTCATTGGCGCGGTAACAGCACGAAGCCTTTTGATGTTGCGTCAGCAGCCATCCATACCTTCAACACCATAATTTCTCTGCCGAAAGCCGTAGCATAAACAGCCGAACCCACGATAACCGAACCCACGATAACCGTGGCGACGGAGTTCATACTACGGCATACGATAAGCCAAGCATTCTTACTTGAGCTTCAAGCCTTCCTCGAGCAGTTCGTTCACTTTCGTCATGGAATCTGCCTCAGCGTAATACCGCAGAAGCGGCTCCGTGCCAGAGGCACGAATAAGCAACCAACCCTTATCTACGAAAAATTTGTAGCCATCACGAAGGTCAATCGAAGTCACTTTGTGGCGACCAAGTTGTTTTGGCTTTTTCGCGCAAGCTTTCAGAATATCCTGTTTTGCTTTTTCTGTCATACGAACATCACGACGACGGTAGCGGTGTGCGCCAAACTCCGCGTCGAGTTCATCGACAAGCTGTTTGAGCGATTTTTTGCGCGTGACCATCATTTCTAACAGGAGCATAGCATTAAACAAACCGTCCCGTTCGGGAATATGCACAATCGTTCCCAAGCCGCCCGATTCCTCGCCACCAATAAGAATTTTTTCGGTTGCCATGAGCTTACTAACATACTTAAAGCCGATGGGCAGTTCGTGAAGCTTGATGCCTTGCTTCTCGCAGTATTTGTTCACCATTGAAGTCAGTGCAACCGTTTTTGCCACAGCGCCGCGTTTTTTCTTGTCTTCGTACAAATATTTCATCAGCAGCATAAACACTTTGTGTGAATCCACAAAATTTCCTGCCTCATCCACAGCACCTAAGCGGTCTGCGTCGCCGTCGGTAGCAATACCTACGTCGTATTTACCTTCGCGGACTTTTTCCATCAGCACGGGCAGATATTCCGCCATGGGTTCGGGATGGTCAATTTCGCCAAATGACGGATTGTACTCGGCATGGATTTCATCTGCCTTCGGAAGCAGTTCTTTGATGGTGTGAATACCAGCGCCGTACATCGGATCGTACAGCACCTTCAAGTTTGCTTTTTGAATGGCTTTGATGTCAATCTTGCGCTTGAGATACCGCAGATAGGACTCTTTTGCTCCAAACAGGCGGATAGTCTTGTCTTTTAGATATTCATCAAATGTTTTGAATTTGATGACTGGACGCTTTTTCTCAATCGCAGCAAGCTCTTTTTCAAGCGCGGTCACTTGTTCGGGGAATGCTGGACCACCCATACTACCCTTGAGTTTATAGCCGTTGTACTCAGCGGGATTATGACTTGCCGTAATCACCACGCCCAACGTCGCTTTTTTCTGCTTTGTGGCAAACGAAACTTGCGGCGTAGAGGAAATACCGTCCGTGATATGCACTATTACGCCCTTAGATGCCATTACGCACGCCGCTTCTTGGGCAAATTCTTTCGACAAAAACCGTGCATCGTAGCCAATCACTACGCTTGGTTTTTTGTCGTTTAATTTGAACGCATACTGCGCGGTTGCAAGTGCAACAAGCTGTACGTTCTCGAATGTGAAATCGCGGGCAATAATGCCACGCCAGCCATCAGTTCCGAAGACTATCATACACGTCAACGATTAGAGATGAAACATTGGTTGAGGTAAGAGCAATAAGAGCGAACAGTATCGTCTCCAAGTTCCGCCTTCACTTGGAGAAAAAAGTTTTATCGTTTTTGTTTGAAAGCTCCCAGACCTGCGTATTGTGCCTGCGAACCCAACATTTGCTCAATGCGGAGCAATTGGTTGTACTTTGCAATACGGTCAGTGCGGCTTGCCGAGCCAGTTTTGATTTGTCCGGCGTTCGTCGCAACCGCCAAATCGGCAATCGTCACGTCTTCGGTTTCGCCGGAGCGGTGCGAAATGATAGCCGTGTAGCCGTTACGCTGTGCAAGCGCAATAGCATCAAGCGTCTCCGAGAGTGAGCCGATTTGATTAACTTTCACAAGGATAGAATTTCCAATGCCTTCATTAATACCGCGTTGGAGGAATTCAACATTTGTCACAAACAAATCGTCACCCACAAGTTGAATCTTGTCACCGATGGCTTGCGTGAGTTTTTTCCAACCCGCCCAATCTTCCTCGCCCATACCGTCTTCGATGGAGATAATTGGATATTTTTTACAAAGCTCCACGTACCACTCCACCATTTGGTCGCTTGTTTTTTCCTCTTGCGACGACTTGTAGAGCTTATACACTCCCGCTTTACCGGAAGCATTCACCATCTCGCTTGCTGCCACGTCGAGCGCGAGCATGATGTCCGTTCCTGCTTTGTAGCCCGCCTTGCCAATGGCTTCCAAAATTACGTCCAACGCATCTTCGTTCGACTTCAACGATGGGGCAAATCCGCCTTCATCGCCCACGGACGTACTTGCGCCACGTGCATGAAGAACAGCTTTGAGAGCATGAAAAACTTCTGTACCCATGCGAATAGCTTCGGAGAACGATTCTGCGCCTACCGGCACCACCATAAATTCTTGAAAGTCAACGTTGTTATCGGCATGATGACCACCATTGATGATGTTCATAAGTGGCACGGGTAGGACTTTAGCGTTCGGTCCACCAAGATAGCGAAACAGCTCCATATCGTGAGATTCTGCGGCTGCTTTTGCGAGCGCCAGCGACACGGCGAGGATAGCATTCGCACCAAGACGTTTTTTATTCGGTGTGCCATCAAGCTCGCGCATGATGCGATCTGCTTCAATTTGGTCATCGGCTTCTTCGCCAATGAGTGCCTCACTTATTTCTGTGTCAATTGCCTCGACTGCTTTGAGAACACCTTTGCCGAGATAACGTTGTTTATCGCCATCGCGGAGTTCGTGTGCCTCATGAGCGCCAGTGCTTGCGCCAGAGGGAACAGCAGCACGACCGAAAGAATAATCGTCTAAAATTACATCTGCTTCAACAGTAGGATTACCGCGCGAATCAAGAATCTCGCGGGCTACGATGTCGATTATGGTTGCCATACAATCAGGAATTGATGAAATGAAACAGGTCGGATGAGCGTATTTTATGTACGCTTTTCACGGATTTTTAGAATTTCCCAAAGATATGACAGAGAAGGGGTGCAATGCAAGCATTAAAGCATTTGTGAGGGCAAATGCAGAAGATTTTTTTTGCTTAACCAGCGTAATGCTCGTGGTAAGCCAAACGGAGAAGAGTGATTAGCGACGGCGCAAGAGGAAAAACTGGCGTTTGCGGTTGCTCGTCTTATCCACTTGGGTCATTATAAGGTTTGTGCCGTCGAAGGTGTACTCAAATTCGCCCGTAATCAGACGCGCTGGATCAATAACCTTATCCAACGGCGAACGATCGCTGAATTTGATTTTGCGATATTCTAACGAATAATTGCCTTTACTTTCTTCTGGCGATGCAGCCGTGCCGGGTTCAAGAGGTGTAATAGCATAGGTGTTATCCGTAGTGAACGATATGGAAACGTTGCTTTTACTATATTCAGCGCTGGTTGTGGTTGCGGTACTCACGTCTGGAACCACCGTGTATTCTCCCTGATATGCGCCAGCCGGTATATCCACTGGGGACGGGGCAAAAAGGCTACTGCATGAAACCAAAAGCACGACCAAACAACAAGCGAGGGTGAGCCGTGTAGGGAAAGAAGCCGTATTCGTGTTCATGATGGTTTATCCTTTCGTGTGAGCGTCGTTGAAACGAGAATGTGGGTAAAAAAGAGAAGAATGTTAGAATTTAAGATCATTGATCTTCTTTGCCAACGCAAAATCTAATTCTGTTAAACCACCTTGGTCGTGCGTGGAAAGCGTAATACGAACCTTGTTCCAGCCGTGAATCAAGATATCTGGGTGATGGTCTGCCACTTCGGAGAGAATCCCGACAGCATTCACAAATCCAAGCGCCGCAACAAAATTAGCTCCTTTAAATTCGCGGACAATTGTTTGCTCGCGGCGTTCCCAATCAGGGATTGCAGCAAGGTGCTGGGCAATGGCATTGTCATTAAGTTTGGGCGGACGGGGCATAAGGATTTTGAAGAGTAGTGTTGGTGTGCAATACGTAAGCCGCTTGGGGATGTTTGCTGGCAGCCCAAGCGGCTTATGTCTGATAGTTAATTCGCCGAAACAGCGTCTAATTTTTCCGTAATTCGTGTTTTGGAAACAGCTCCGATGATTTGGTCAACCACTTTGCCGTCTTTGAACACCAGCAACGATGGAATGGAGCGAATGCCGTATTGCATCGCAACACGTTGGTTGTTATCTACATCAAGTTTGCCGATTTTTACTTTGCCGTTGTAGTCATTCGCAAGTTCTTCAATCACCGGAGCAATCATCCGGCACGGACCGCACCATGCAGCCCAAAAATCTACCAAAACGGGTTCTTTGGAACTGAGCACTTCGTTTTGGAAGTTCTCATCTGTAAAATGCACTGGCTCTGCCATAGTCCTATAACTCCTGCAATAAGTACGAAAAATAACCGTGATGATTCCGTGTGAACCACCGGTATGAAAATAAACCTAAAAGGCGTAATTGAAATCTTGCCGAAAGAAAATTTTGTTCTTGTATAAACGTTTGGAACGCTTTAGCATTGTAGTGTTGCTGCAACGACGGCATTATTCACCGATACTTTTTCCACTCATTCTTGTGTACGAATGCGCTCACGAATTGTTTCTGGCATCGTTTCTACTATTACCAACCATATCAACCTCTTCATCGTCGCTGGAATCTGCTGTTGTTGGATGGCTGTGGCTGCAATATTTATTCCTGCAATCTTGCGACAACAAGCAAACTACGCAAATGTTCTATCAATGTCAATGGTTGTGAGCGAAGAAGGCGAAGAAGAAGAAGAAAACCCCGAAGAGCGTTTGGCGCAAGAACTTCTCATGCTTCAAAATCCCAGCACCAAAAGCATCCCTGATGATATTCAACGCAAAGAACGAGTCTTTGCTGCCACATTGCCCACGCGGGAAGCGATTGCGGGCAAACAACGTAGTTCTGGCGGAGCTATTCAAGCACAGGCGTGGACGCAGCGCGGTCCCTTCAATGTGGGCGGCAGAACCCGTGCTTTTGCTATTGATGTAAGCAACGAAAATGTGATGCTCGCCGGTGGAATTTCGGGCGGCATCTGGCGTACACAAGATGCTGGACGTTCGTGGTCGCGCGTGTCCGACGTGGCAGACCTTCCCAATGTTTCTTGTATTGCACAGGACACACGAACGGGTAAAACGAATACGTGGTATGCCGGAACGGGCGAAGGTTTTGGCAATTCTGCTGGCGTAACCGGTGCACCGTACAGAGGCGATGGCATCTACAAATCCACCGATGGCGGCACGACGTGGCGACGCTTGCCTTCAACGATAACAGGCATCCCACAACGTTACGACCAACGTTTTGATTATGCGTGGAATCTTGCTACGAATCCCGTCAACACCGCACAGGATGAGATTTATGCTGCATTGTTCGAATGCATTAAACGCTCCAGCGACGGCGGCACGACATGGATAACGGTACTCGGTAATGACAATATCAATGCAACAGGTCGGTATTTCAGTGATGTAGCCGTTGCACCGCGTTCTGGAGCTGTCTATGCCACGTTGAGTCGCGCTCAGGGCGAGGGCAATACAACAGAACGTGGTATTTTTCGTTCTACAGATGGTGTACGCTGGACGCGCCTCGTGCCGCCGGATTTTCCTTCCACCTATCGTCGCATCGTTATCGGCATTGCGCCCTCGAACGAGAATGTTGTGTATTTTCTTGCCGAGACACCCGGAATCGGCTTTGCAGGCGTGTACGGCGAGGATACTGACTGGCACAGTTTCTGGAAATATACCTACATCTCTGGCGACGGTACGGGCAGCGGTGGTCGCTGGGAAAATCGCTCGCTCAATCTGCCGAATTTCACGGCTACGGGTGTGCAGGGCGATTACGTGTCGCAAGCGTCTTACGACATGGTGGTGCGCGTGAAGCCGACGGATGAAAATATCGTCTTTTTGGGTGGTATGAATTTGTATCGTTCCAACGATGGTTTTGCCACAAATGCACAAACCTCATGGATAGGAGGCTACAGCAACAACAAAGATTTTATCATGTACACCAATCACCACCCCGACCAACACGCCATCGGTTTTCTGCCAAGCAATCCCGATATTATGTTCAACGCCAACGACGGCGGCATCTTCCGCACCGATGATGACCGCAGCCGTCAATGCACGTGGACACCGCTCAATAACGGCTACGTCACAACGCAGTTTTACGCCGTGGCGATTGCGCCCGATGCTGCGAATGCGCTGCTGTTTGGTGGAATGCAGGACAACGGAACGTATCTGACGACCAGCCTTTCCTCGCAAGCACGCTGGAAAAACATGCTTGCTGGCGACGGCACGTTTTG
Organism: Candidatus Kapaibacterium sp.; assembly: GCA_025358765.1. Classification (GTDB taxonomy): domain Bacteria; phylum Bacteroidota; class Ignavibacteria; order Kapaibacteriales; family UBA4661; genus JANYIG01. Next base: position 3,989 of record JANYIG010000269.1, on the reverse strand, counting down.
TGCGGTTGGTGCAAACAATACAGTCTATGTTTCCGCTCAAACGGCGGTAATTCGCCGTCAAACCTATAATAACGATTTTTCTACGCTGACTGCTTCTGCGGAGGTACAGCCGAGCGGGGGCTCATTTTTGTTCGTCAATCCATTTATTCTCGACCCTACGAATACGAACATCATGTACCTTGCAGGGACACGGGATTTATGGCGGCAGAATAATCTTTCCGGCGGCAATAGTTCTACGAATTGGACGCGCTTTGCGAACCTCGTGCCGGACAGTGTCTCGGCTTTAGGTGCAGTGGCGCTCAATGGTGCTTCCACGCGGCTCTACATAGGCACGACGCGGGGGAAAGTGTATCGCATGGATAATATTCAAACGGGGCAGCCAACTGCCGTCAATATCACTGGCGGAAGTTTTCCAAGCGGTTATGTTAATTGTGTAGCAACCGACCCGCGCAATTCCAACCGCGCCGTAGTCGTATTCTCGAATTATGAGGTGCAAAGCCTGTTCTACACGGGCGACGGCGGCGCGACATGGACGGCAATAGGCGGGAATTTGGAGCAAAATGCTGATGGTACGGGCAACGGTCCTTCGTGCCGATGGGCAACTATTTTGAGCAGTAGTTCAAGTAGCGGTGAGGTTTTGCGGATATTTGTTGGCACAAGTACAGGGTTGTATTCCACCGACCGCGTGCAAGGTGCTTCAACGCTGTGGGCGCAAGAAGGTACGTCCGTGATAGGCACTGCTATTGTGCCAATGGTCGTAAGCCGCCTCTCAGACGGCTTAGTGGCTGTGGCAACGCATGGAAATGGCGTTTTTAGCACCAATGTATCGCTTGCACCGGATGATAATTTCGTTGAAGATGTAGTATTACAACAAAATTATCCAAATCCGTTTTCCCAAGCCACAACCATAGCATATACCCTTCCGAAACAAGGAGTAGTGAGTGTGAGCGTGTTTGATGTGCTGGGACGGCGCATCAACACACTCGTGAATGCCGTGCAAAGCGAGGGTCTGCATCAAGTCTCGTGGGACAGAAAAGATGCAAGCGGCTTCGATGTTGCGGGCGGAGCGTATTGGTATCAGCTTGTCGTCTCGAATGGGGGCGTAACAGCAAGGCGCACGGGGCAAATGTTGGTAAAAAAATGACAGCGTTTTTAAGGCAGCATCGAAAGGAGTATCAATGCCGTATCGTATTCTGTTGGTAGATGATGAACCGTTGGCGCGAAGCCGAATGCGGAAACTGCTTGATGAATTTCGTGCGGACATCGCAATCGTTGGCGAAGCAACAAACGGCACGGAAGCGCTTGCACTCATCACAGAACTCATGCCGGATGTTGTATTTTTGGACATTCAAATGCCAGAACTCAGTGGCTTCGAGGTTGCACGTCAGCTGGCAACATTGCCAATCCAACCATCGCCCATCATTGTGTTCGTTACCGCCTTCGATGAATATGCTCTGCAAGCCTTTGAACAACACGCCATTGATTATCTCCTAAAACCCGTTGAACCAGAGCGTCTGCGGGTCACGATAGAAAAACTCAAGCGCTATGGAAAACCATCGGAAAAACCATTTGTAGATCAAACAAACGCACTCCCATTCGCGGTGGAGCAAATGCTTTTGAGTTTGCAACGCCCACAACCCTCCTATCTCCGCCGTCTTTCGGTTACGCTCGGCGAACGAACGTTGTTGCTGAATGTTCAACAGATTTCCCATTTTGCTGCCGACAATAAATACACCATCGTCCACACCGACGGCAAACACTATATCCTTGACACATCACTCACGGAACTTGAGCGGAGGCTCGACCCACAAACGTTTGTGCGTATCCACCGCAGTACTATCGTCAATCTTGATTTCGTCAAGGAAATCCACAAAGCGCTCGGGCGCTCGGTTGTTGTGCTGAACGACCGCACCGAAACTCACCTCGACGTTGGACGCACCTACGCCGCACGAGTAGCGGAGTTGTGATTGGCTTTACGTCTCTTGTTACAAACATCGCTTCGTTACTTGTGTTCCAGCAAACACATTCCCCTCTTTGGCTGCCAAAGAGGGGCGGCAAACTGGTGGCTTCCGTCAGTTTGATGAGATGTTTTTTTCATCATTGCAGAGTACATTCTGCACACCGTGTCGTAGAAATATTCGAGCTACTGCTTTGAATTGCTGACAAGTTAGTCCATTCCAGGATGAATCATGTTTGCAGGTTTCACAGCCTCGTCAAACTTCTCGCCAGTAATCAAGCCCAATTCGATGCCTGCAGCGCGAAGCGTTGTATTGTTCTTGTGCGCGTACTTAGCAATCTTCGCGGCGTTGTCGTAGCCAATGTGCGGGTTTAATGCCGTCACGAGCATGAGCGAATTTTCCATGTAGTGATTCACTTTCTCGTGGTTCACTTCGATGCCGTGAGCACAATGTTCCTCGAACATCACACACGTATCTGCCAGCAACCTAACGCTTTGCAGGAAGTTATAAATGATAACGGGTTTGAACACATTCAGTTCAAAATTGCCGGAAGCGCCACCAATATTAATTGCCACGTCATTCCCCATCACTTGCGCCGCCACCATCGTCATGGCTTCAGATTGCGTTGGGTTTACCTTGCCGGGCATAATCGAAGAACCCGGCTCGTTTTCAGGAATGGAAAGTTCGCCCAAACCGCAGCGTGGTCCCGATGCCATCCAGCGTACATCGTTTGCAATCTTCATCAGGCTTGCTGCCAAGGTTTTGAGCGCTCCGTGAGCAAACACAAGTGCGTCGTGTGCGGCAAGCGATTCAAATTTGTTCGGTGCAGACACAAATGGTAATCCCGTAAGTTCAGCAATCTTTTTCGCCCCTTTTTCAGCAAATTCAGGATGTGTGTTCAACCCCGTGCCGACAGCCGTACCGCCAAGTGCAAGTTCATATAAACCGGGCAACACAATATTGATGCGGCTGAGAGCCTGATTGAGTTGGTGCACATAACCCGAAAACTCTTGTCCAAGCGTAAGCGGCGTTGCATCCATCAAATGCGTTCTGCCCGTTTTGATAATGTCCTTAAACTCCTGTGATTTTGCTTGCAGCGTGTCGCGCAGTTTCGCAACGGCAGGAATAAGCAGCTTCACCACTTGTTCGGCAGCCGCAATGTGCATCGCCGTTGGGAATGTGTCGTTCGAGCTTTGGGCTTTGTTCACGTCGTCATTCGGGTGAATCGGCTTTTTGCTACCCATCACACCGCCTGAAATCTCAATCGCTCGGTTCGAAATTACCTCGTTCACATTCATGTTTGTTTGTGTGCCAGACCCTGTTTGCCAGACTGCAAGCGGGAAGTGGTCGGCGAGCTTGCCAGCAATGACTTCATCGGCTGCCTGGACGATTAAATCACGCTTGTCAGCCGCGAGCAACCCCAAATCTGTATTGACGATGGCAGCCGCTTTTTTGAGCGTACCCATTCCGCGAATGAGTTCCGGCGGCATTTTTTCTGTACCGATAGCAAAATGAATGAGTGACCGTGCGGTTTGTGCGCCGTAGTATTTGTCGTTGGGTACAGGAATGTCGCCCATCGAATCCTTTTCAATACGTGTTGACATGAGGTGTTCAAGGTTTGAATGAAACAAACGAAAGTACTTCGGGTGCAAAAATACGGAAAAAAGATGGAACCGAGACTGCGTTCGTATCCACAAATTTTGATTATCAAACATCGGTTATCACAATAGAGTTTATTCCGATTACATTTATACGTCATGCCAGCCCCCAGCCTTCGCTGCAGGGCTGCTACGTTCTTCAGATTCCCTCGCCTGCCGTCTCCGCTGACGCAATGCGTCAGGCGAAGGGGTGGCAGCCTGACGGCTTCCGTCCGGCTCGGGCGGGGTAGTAGGACAGCAATCAAGAAAACACCCCGTCTGGCTTCGCCAGCCACCCCTCTTTGGAAAGAGGGGAATTTTCAGATGCGGCTTTACAAGCCTTGTTTCGAGCCTGATATATTCAGAACTTAGCAGCCCTCCCCTTATAAGGGGA
>JANYIG010000254.1 GCA_025358765.1 Candidatus Kapaibacterium sp. | reverse complement strand
GATACAAGCCACGCCCATCACGGTCATCAAGTTTGTAGAAATCGTCTTTATATTTTTCTGAAAGCTCGGCATAGACTGGATTGTATGTGCAATCATCTGATTTTGTATAGTAAAAAATCGTATCCGTCAGAACTCCCAATTTCTTCTTTGCGTCATTATGGGAATTATGACGCTTCCAAATGATTTCCCCCTTAAAACTTTGTTCTCCGAAAATCTTGCTCAAAATGAACACCTTAATTTCTGCATTTGCGTGCCAATCGCAGTGCAGGAACAGGCTTCCGGTGGGCTTCAGAATGCGATACATTTCCTGCACACGGTCTTTGAGCCAGCCGATATAGTGGTCAATACCACCCGACCAACGGTCTTCAAACGAGCGGATTTCACCAGCATCGCCCCAAATCTGTTCGTACGTGCGGTTCGAGAAAAACGGTGGGTCGAGATAGATTACATCCACGCTTTCGGACGGGAGCGAACGCAAGACAGTAAGGTTATCGCCGAGCAAAAGCTGGTTCATGGAGAATTAAGAATGTAGAATTGGGAATAGAGAGTCGGAAATTAAGAATTAAAAATTAAGAATGTAGAATTCAAGGGACAAACGAGCATTCTTAATTCTTAATTTTTAATTCTCTTGAGAATGTAGAATTCAAGAGACAAACGAGCATTCTTAATTCTTAATTCTTAATTCCTTCTTAGCTTTGATAGTTTTGCGAATAGAGCCGATGATTTTGAGCAGTTCATCACAATCGGCAAGAAGTGATTTTGCGGCATTGGGTTCCAAATACCCCGCGTCACACATCAGTCGTAGCCAATAGCGGGTTTCACGAGCTTCTTTGTACGCAATAGAGAATTTCGCAAAAAAATCATTTTCTGATTGCGCCCCAAGCCCTTCTTCAACATTCGCACCGATAGATGTTCCACTCCGAAGCACTTGCATAGAAAGCACCGAGTCTTGCTTTTGCGAACGAACATGCTGATACATCCTGACAATCCGCAACGCAAAAGCGTAGCTTTTTTCCTGTACAACGTTCCCACTACTGTTGCCATCACTCATACGACACAACTCCTCAATTCTTAATTCCCAATTCTTAATTCCCAATTCCCAATTCTCTTCATCTAACTTGTTGCAGCCAACGACTATTCGCCGAAATCTCCGGTTTCCGGCGGTTGCCGAGCGTGTCTTTGGCAAAAACGGCGGCGGCGGCGAGCATCGCTTGAAGCTCCGATTGTACCTGCTTTTTCCAGTGTTCCTGCACAAAAAACGTGGAGTAATTCCCAGTGCGGAACGGTTCGGAATCAAGCGTGAAACGACAAAACGGTATGGTGGTATTAAAACCAGCAATATGGTAATTGTCTAACGCCCAAATCGTCCGTTCAATAGCTTCCGCGCGGTCTGCACCCCACACGATGAGCTTTGCCACCATCGAATCGTAATGAATACCACTTTCGTAGCCTTCGTAAATCGCCGCTTCGTTGCGAACAAAGTCTGCCTGCGGCATTTGCAAGTACGAAATCACGCCGGAATCCGGGAAAAAATCGTTATACACATCTTCCACGCAGATGCGGCATTCGATGGCGTGTCCCTTGGGTTTCACGTCTGTCTGGGTGAGTGTGAGTTTCTCGCCAGCGGCAATACGAAGTTGCTGCTCAACCAAATCCACGCCTGTAACCGCCTCCGTAACGGGATGCTCCACCTGCAAACGGGTGTTCACTTCCATAAAGTAAAATTTACCCGACGCATCAAGCAAAAATTCCAGCGTTCCGGCGTTGGTATATTTCGCCGCAGACACAAGGCGGGAAGCGGCTTCGCCCATTGCGGCATGAATTTGCGGCGTAACCGCAGAAGACGGTGATTCTTCAACGACTTTTTGATGGCGACGCTGGATGGAGCATTCTCGTTCGGGAAAATACAAGACGGTTCCGTGGTTGTCGGCAAGGATTTGAATCTCGATATGGCGCGGCTGCACGATATATTTTTCGATAAACACTCGGTCGTCGCCAAACGATGTAAGTGCTTCGCCTTGTGCTGAGGCAAGAGCGGTGGCGAGGTCTTCCTCTTGTTCAACCACGCGCATCCCCTTGCCGCCGCCGCCGGCAGCCGCTTTGAGAATTACGGGGAATCCAACGCGCTCGGCGATTTCCTGTACTTCCTCGAACGAGGCGACAGCATGAGTAGAACCTGGTGCAAACGGAACCTGCGTTTTTTCAGCCAATGCACGGGCTGCGGTTTTATCGCCCAACAACTTGATGGAATCGGGCGAAGGACCGATAAACGTCATGCCTGCTTCGGCGACTTTTTCTGCAAAAAGCGCATTTTCTGACAAAAAACCATAACCCGGATGAATAGCATCTGCTTGAGTTTTATTTGCAGCATCCAGAACTTTTTCCATCACAAGATAACTCTCGCGTGGCGTGTAACCACCGATAGCAACCGCTTCGTCTGCTTCTCGAACGTGCAAGGCATTGTGGTCGGCATCGGAGTAGATGGCAACGGTTTTAATGTGCATTTTTTTGCAGGTGCGGATAACGCGCAGCGCGATTTCACCGCGATTAGCAATCAGGACTTTTTTGAACATGCAAGATAAGAGAATTGGGAATTAAGAAATCTTCAATTCAAGTCACGTATAAAACGTGATATTTTGGTTCTCATTGGTTTTAGTTGGAAGTGTGTTGTCATTCCAATTATCTCACTCTTCCGTCGTTTTTGGCATCACTTTTGTCGGCAGGGTTTCCCGTGTGAGTGCGGGTAATTCCACCACAAACGTAGCGCCCGCGCCAAACTCGCTTTCTACCCACACGCGACCGCCGTGCAATTCCACAATCTGTTTGACAATGGCAAGCCCCACACCGTTTGATGCCTCATCGCCGGTGGGTGTAGCTGAAAGACGCTGAAAAAATCCAAACATCATTTTTTTATCTTCGTCGCTGAAACCTGGTCCTTCGTCACGCACGATAAGCCGAATAAACGGTACGCCCGCCGCGCTATACACCGGCTCGGAAACAATGGAAACCCATATTTGTTTTCCCCACGGCGAATATTTGACGGCATTTGACACAAGATTTTCCACCACTTGCCACAAGCGCCTGTAGTCACCCGACACCCAACATTCTTTGGGGCAAAGAACAAGCAGGGATTGTTGTTTTGCTGCCGCCGCTGCTTGGTGTTGCTGTACAATATCGTGTACAAGATTGGCTATATCGAGTGGCTCAATGAAAAGCTGAATTTTACCCAACTGGTGGGCGGCGGTATCGAGCAAATCCCTCACTAAATCAAGCATTCGTTGGCTGAATGAACTTATTTTATTGGCAATATCTTGCGTTAGGCTGTCTTGCTCTGCATCTTCGGCGAGCAAATATGCAAACCCCATAATCGCTCCAAGCGGATTTTTCAAGTCGTGCGATGCCATACTCAGCAGATTGGAGCGGAATTGATTTGCTTCATCCAAATCCTTGTTTATCCGCCCTAACTCTGCATTTGTACGGTCAATCTCTTCAACATGCGTCTGCAATTCAATGTTCGTGAGTTGAATTTGTTGGGCTTGGTGTTCTAATTCTTCGTTTTGATGACGGATTTTTTCGGTGCGCTCCGCCACCTGCCGCTCCAATTCTTGGTTGCGGAATTGGATCCTCTGCACACGACGTTTGTAGCCACTATATGCCACCCCCGCCAGCGCCAGCACAACGACAGCACGTACCCACCAGCGCTGCCACCAGGGCGGATGAATAATTATAACAAGCTGTGTACCAGTCTCATTCCACATCCCATCGTTGTTCGCCGCCTTCACACGGAATGTGTATGTACCCGGTTCCAGACTTGTATATTTTGCTTCGCGGAGCGCTCCAGCTTGTACCCAATCCTCATCCACGCCGTCCAACCGATACGCATAACGGTTTTTTGCGCTGTTGGTGAAACTGAGTGCCACATACTCAATAGAAAAAAAATTTTCGTTGTATGGCAACTCTATCGTCGAGATGTCAGCAATAAAACGGTCAAAAAAGACTGGTTTGGTAAGTTTTTTGAACCCTGTGATAATCACCGGCGGCACAAAAGGATTATCGCGGATACTGTCGGGGTGGAACACGGTATAGCCGTGGAATCCACCAAACCAGATCATGCCGTCACGTGTGGTGAAGCCAGAGCGCTCGGAAAATTCTCTATCCGACAGCCCGTCGCCTATGTCATATGTGCGGAACGTTCGAGCATCGGGGTCGAATCGGCTGAGCCCGCGATTGGTGCTTATCCACAGATGCCCTCGTGCGTCTTCGGTCATTCCTTGAATCCAGTCGCTGCATAGACCATCGCGTTCGCTGAAGCGCGTGAACGTATTGGTTTCAGGATGGTACAAACAAAGCCCGTTGCGCCCTGTGGCTATCCATAATCGTCCCTTGTGGTCTTCGTGGATAGTCTGGACAAAATCTTCGCTGAGCGTTGTCGGGTCGTAGGGGTTTGCTTCAAAGAATGTAAACACACTTGTTGCGGGGTCATATCGGGCAAGTTGCTCACCGCCGCACCACACCATGCCGTGTGCATCTTCTTTCAGACAGCGCACATCTAAGGTAACACCCGAGGCAGAGCGCAACCGCTCAATCTTACCCGTAGCTCTGTTCAGTAAACTCAATCCTTTTGCCGTTGCCACCCAAAACTTGCCATTACGGGCTTCCAGAACTGCAAAGACAACGTTTGTGTCTAATGTGGTCGGATCGCGGCCGTTACTTGTTAGCCGCGTAAAGCTCTGTGTAGCAGGGTTAAAACGGCACAATCCCGCACCGTGAAGGCAAACCCATAATACGCCAGAACGGTCTTCATAGAATGAATTGACAAATACCCGCCGCTCTTTCGAGGCATTGATACTGTTTGGATTTGCGGCATCATACAAAAAATGTGTATAGCGCTTTGTGAGCCGGTCGTAGCGGCTTATTCCCTCTGAAGCAGAATGATACCCTATCCAAAGGGCGCTATCACGGGTTTCCAGAAAACACGAGACCTGACTGCTCAAAATACCCTGCGGCAATGTAGTTTTGTCAAACTGTACACGCTCGAACGGCTTGCTCTGGGGGTTGCGAACACTAATGCCCAGCGAACCAATGTGCCACATAGCGCCAGTGCGGTCAAAAAAAAGTTGCCGTGTACGATCGGCAGCAAGTGAATGTGGGTTATCGTTGTCCCGCGCTGCATACAAAAAGCGTCCTGCTCGCGGAAAAAAGCCAAGCAATCCATTTCTAAGCCCCCACCACAGAGTGCCCTCGCCATCTTCCACCACCTGCGCCAACGAATGTTGGCTCATCCATTGTACTTCAACGGGACATGAATACACCGCTTTACAAACATTTTGTATTTGTTCGTCTGGTGTTTGCGTGTTCACAAGGCAAACGTCGCCACGTATTGTCACAGCGTACAAGTGTCCCTGTTTGTCATTATGCAGCAGGCGAACGGTATCATTTGGCAATGCCGTCGGCTGATTTGCACGAATGCTATAGCGCTCGCTTTTTCCGCTTTGGCGGTCAAGCACACGCAATAAGCCATCGCCTTCTGTCGCTATCCATAGCACACCCTCTGCATCCTCTGCAAAGGCGTTCACACGAGGAATACCGCTTGATACGCCACGCAGAGGTAACCGCCGAAACGTGCTGTCGGAGCGCTGAAACGAATAGATGCCGAGCGATGTGGCTATCCATACTGTTTCGGTGCGGTCTTCAAACCACGCGCGGCCGCCGTAGTTGTCGGTAATAATAGTTGCCCGCACAGTTGCCGCTGCCACCGTTCCTTGAAGCAGCGGTAGCAACACAGAACTCGGCAGCGAAGAGGCTGCGGAAAGGATTTTTTGTGAGACCGAAAAAAAAGTGTGTTTTTCTGGTGAAAACAAGGTTATGTCATTATTGCTTTGTACCCAGATGCCATTGTGTGAGTCTATGTATAAATGATTGAGCTGATTTGCTTCATTCTTTATAGAAGAAGAATTAGGGAAAAACGATGTAAACGTCTCATTGTGACGATTAAACCGCGCCAAGCCTCCATCAGTGGCTATCCACAGCGTGCCTTGCTTATCTTCGATGGCATGAAACATGTTATTGTGAGGTAGCGTTGTGCTGTCGCCCGCCGACTGTGTATAGACCTTTATGCTCACACCGTCCCATCGGTTCATGCCAAACTGAGTCCCAAACCACCAAAAACCATACTTGTCTTGCAGCCCGCATTTAGCATAGTTTGTGGAAAGCCCTTGCTCGGTGCCGAATCGCTCAAACCGCAGAGGCGATTGCTGCGCGTACACAAGCGTTGTCGCGCAGCACAGCCCCCACAAAATCAACCAGAGATGCCGCATGATTCTGCTCCTTGAGCTTTAATCCGTCATTTGGAGGACGTTCTTGCGTTCTGTTTGTCGGCGAACGTCCTCATTTGTTCGGCGTTACGCCACTGTCACATCGTTGCACAGATACACGTCTTGAATGGCATTCAACAGTTTTGCGCCTTCCGCCATCGGGCGTTGGAAAGCCTTGCGACCCGAAATCAAACCCATGCCGCCCGCACGTTTGTTCACAACTGCTGTTGCGGTTGCTTCTGCAAAATCGTTCGAGCCGCTTGCGCCACCGCTGTTGATAAGACCGATTCTACCCATGTAGCAATTTGCCACTTGGTAACGGCAAAGGTCTATCGGGTGGTCGCTCGAAAGCTCGGTGTACATGCGCTCGTCAAGTTTGCCATAGCTGGAATTGCCCATGTTCAGCGACTTGTAGCCGCCATTGTTTTCCGGCAATTTTTGCTTGATAATATCTGCTTGAATTGTTACGCCCAAATGATTTGCTTGCCCCGTCAAGTCTGCTGACACGTGATAATCCTTGTCCGATTTGAAAGCGTTGTTCCGCACATAACACCACAAAATCGTTGCCATACCAAGCTCGTGGGCGTGGGCGAATGCTTCGGCAACTTCCACTATTTGACGAGCGCTTTCCTGCGAACCAAAATAAATCGTTGCGCCGACAGCCGCAGCACCCATATCGAAGCATTGCTGAATCGTGCCGTACATAATTTGGTCAGCTCTGTTAGGATACGTCAAAAGTTCATTGTGATTAATTTTCACGATGAACGGGATTTTGTGCGCGTATTTCCGAGCAACCATTCCCAATACGCCATATGTGGATGCCACTGCGTTGCAGCCGCCTTCCATTGCTAATTTTACGATATTATCGGGGTCGAAGTATATCGGATTTTTCGCAAAACTCGCGCCCGCAGAATGCTCAATGCCTTGGTCAACGGGCAGAATCGAGGTGTAACCCGTTCCCGCAAGCCGTCCGGTATTCGCAATCCAGCCGAGGTTATTCAGCACACGATTGTTGCGGTCGGAGTTGACAAATTGTTTCTCCACAAAATCCGGCGAAGGCAGTTGTAGTGTCTCTTTCGGGATGGTTTTTGAAACGTGGTTCAAGAGATGGTCGGCTTTGTCGCCGAGCGCAAGGCGGATTGTGTCAATCAGTGCCATAAAAAAATCCTGTATGAAGTTGATAAAAATGTGAACGGTACGATTTGTGTTCAGAAGTGAAACCGACAAAGATAGAAAAAAGATAGAGAAAAAGACAGAACCATTGCTTGCATTCGGCGCATCCCGTGCGAAAAATCTTCAACCGATGATAGTGTGGCGATTTTTTAGTATATTTTGCGACGTAGAAAAGTCAATTGTTATTCTCACGTTCAAGTTCTCACTGTATTTTCTAGACCTACCATCATGGAAACCTACACACTCGATATGTCGCGGATTGGCGGGCTAACGGACGAACAATTTTTCCATTTAGCCACCGCCAACAAACAACTAAAACTCGAACGCACCAGCACGGGAGAAATTTTGATTATGGCACTCACAGGCGCTGCTACAGGCATTAAAAATAGCCATTTGACCATGCTTTTGGGTATGTGGAATTGGCAAACAAAACGTGGTAAAACCTTTGACTCCTCCACCGGCTTCAAGCTGCTGAATGGTGCGATTCGCTCACCTGATGCTGCTTTTGTGACGAACGAACGCTGGAACGCCCTCACAAACGACGAACAACGCCGATTTGCGCCGCTCTGCCCCGATTTTGTGCTTGAATTGATGTCGGAATCAGACTATCTCCGCGCCGCACAAGACAAAATGCACGAATGGATAGAGAACGGATGCCGCCTTGCGTGGCTGCTCGATACCGAAAGCGAACGGGCATACATTTACCACCCGAACGCCGATGTCGTTGTTATTCCTTCGTTTGATGCCACATTGGATGGTGAAGATGTCCTTCCCGGATTCGCACTCAACCTCCGTGAACTGCGCGAACCCCGCGAAATAGCTGACGCTTTGTAACGTTGTTTGAGTTTCTCTGTAGCTTTCTTCCCAATATTAATCCACACCATGATAAATAAACGAGC
>JANYIG010000246.1 GCA_025358765.1 Candidatus Kapaibacterium sp. | reverse complement strand
GTGTGTTATGGATAACCTCGCTCGAAGGCTTGTACCGTCTTGTTCCTCGCATAAATGCAGCTCACAACGACGGCAATTCATATATCATTTCTCTCATGACCACGAAGGACGGGCTGCCGAGCAACTTTCTTTATAGTGTCTGCGAAACAAACGACGGCTCCCTCTGGTTAGGAACACGGGAAAACGGGCTTGTTCAGCTCTACGAATCAAGGATTGCCCACGTTACTGCCGATATTGGCTTGTCGAGCAACGTTGCGATGGGTGTCCGCGAAGATAACAGGGGTAATATTTGGGTGGCATCCCGCGAGCACGGCGGCATTGACCGCTTGCGGTTCACAGCAAACGCACTACAAACGGTAAACGTACACTCTTTCACCACCGCAAATGGGCTTTACAACAACAACCCGATTGTCTTCCACATCACCCGCGATAACGTCCTCTATGCCGGAGCGCACGGGCAAGGTTTTGTGCAGCGCGTGGTATTACCCGCCAACGCAACAGATTCTGCTGCACTTGAACGAGCGTTCCGCCGTGCCACGCTCATCAAAACAGGCTTTCACGTGAAGTGTTTTGCCGAAGACACGCACGGCGGTCTTTGGATTGGCGGTGAACGTCTTGGATACTATGTCCATGGCAGATTAACGGTTTTGAACGGGCAACAGAACAAAAATGCCTTGGAACACGACGTATTGGAACAATATGTGCAATCGCTCGCCCTTGCGCCCGACGGCTCTGTGTGGGCTGGCACACGAGCAGGGTTATTTCACTGGCGGGCGCTTTCTTCCAATCCTTCCCGACCGACAGATTTTACTTGCGAAAAAATCGTGCCGCCACCGTCATTACTTTCATCCTTATCATCTTCTTCTACACGCAGAGTTTTTGACCTCCTCACAGGTTTATGGGCAGATGCTGACGGAACGTTGTGGATTGCCGCCTACACGGGTGGTCTGTGGCGTTGGCGGGGTGGGGTGTTCACAAATTATACAAGGAGCGAAGGGCTTCCCGCAAGCGCGATTCAATCCGTACAAGGTGACGACCTTGGGAATTTATGGATGACGGGCAATGACGGCATTTTTTTCATTCCCAAACAACAACTCAACGACTTCGCAGACGGCAAGCGCACACGCATTCAGGCTACAGCATTTGGCAAAGGCGACGGAATGCTCGACCCCGAATGCAATCAAGATGGCGACCCGTCCGTCTGGAAAAGCCGCGACGGACGCTTGTGGTTTTGTACGATGAAGGGCGTTGCCATTATTGATCCAGCGCAGATACGGTACTCCCCGACACCACCAACCGTCCACATTGAAGCCATCAAAATAGATAGCACCTATCAACCAGACGTATTCCATATCCTCTCCACCCTCCACGAGCCGTTATCCTTATCTCCTTCCCAACAGCGCCTCGAAATCTCCTACGCCGCCATTTGGTTCGTTACGCCGGAAAATGTGCGTTACAAATACAAGCTCGAAGGTTTAGACAACAGCTGGACCGATGCCGGAACCCGCACCACTGCGTACTTCACAAGTTTACCGCCAGGTGATTATACGTTCCGTGTGCTTGCCTGCAACGCTGATGGCGTTTGGAATGAGGCTGGCGCAGCCATGAGTTTTACGGTATTGCCGCCGTGGTGGAAAACAAAACTCTTTTATGCTACAATCTTTCTCAGCATCGTCGGCGGAACCGCCCTGTTCATGCGCTGGCTGAACCTACGTCGGCTTGCAAAGATAAAGGCAGAATTTGAGTTCGAGAAGCAACAACAACAAAGTGCTTTTGAAGAGGCAGGACGCAATCTTGAACGCATTCTTGAGAATAAACAGGCAATAGAGCGGGCGCAATTACAAGAACGCGAACGCATCTTCCGCGACCTACACGACGGCATAGGCGCTCGGATTGTGGAGGTTTCGATGATGGGTGAACTACTCAAACGCGACATCGAACAACTGCCAACAGGCGCTTTGCATCTGGAAAACGGCTATCACCAAAAGGTACGCTCAATTATCCACGAAGTGCGGAATATTGGCGAGAATTTACGGGAAGTCATCTGGCTCTTGAACACCGAACACGACTCGTTGGACTCTCTGGCTGCGTTTTTGCGGCAAGAAACAGGACGAATGTTTGAATCGGCACAGATTCGCGTTCAGTTCGATTTTCCCGACAGCATGCCGAACATCGCGCTCTCGCCCGAATGCCGCCGAAACATCCAGATGACTGTCAAGGAAGCAGCAGCAAACATCATCAAACATGCGGCAGCAACGGAAGTACTGTTTCTATTATGGCTTCAATTGAACCCGTCCACACTCCATATCGTTCTTTGTGACAACGGCTGCGGTTTCGATGCGGTGCAACAAAGCAACAACAAACGGTTCAGCAACGGACTCAAAAATATGCGGCGGCGAATGGAAGCCTTAGGCGGCACGGCGATAGTACAAAGCCAGCCACAACAAGGCACAACCATCCACCTGTCCGTGAATGGTACGCAGTTATTAGCAGAGACTACTTGAACATAAACCTTGTACATAAACCTTGCACCACAGTACACGACAATTTTTTGTCACATTGCCCGCCAA